>PQAE01000007.1 GCA_003104935.1 Parcubacteria group bacterium
GTCTAAAAAAACGGTACCTTGCATAATGAATAACCATAATAAAAAGTTGACCAGACAAGACTTTGAAAGATTTAAGGGTGAGAAATCTACTAAAAAATTTGAACAAATAATTAAAGATCTTGGATTCAAGGGTAATATCAAAAAGTTATTTTTTCCTAATATATCAATAAAGGCTGTGGAATTTAGAAGTCAGGTAACCATTGAGCATATTATTAATATTGGGCTACAGGATATAGAATTAGCTGATTTTATAGGAAAGACTAAATAGAACAGACGGAAATAGCATGAATTAACAGGACTGTTACGACAGTCTGTTTTTTTATTATTATAATTAAAATAAAAAACCATTAAGACGAATGCGTCTTTAAAAAATTAACTTTATTATTAAACTAAATAAAATGAAAATTAAAAAACTAAAATGGCACACCGTGTCAAAAAAGGTAAATGATCTTGTTCCGCAAGACATTAACCCACGAGTTATTTCTGACAAACAAATGTCAGATCTCAAAAAAAGCCTGAAAAGGTACAATCTGGTGGAGATTCCAGCGGTGGAGTTAAACGGCAAGATACTTGCTGGCCATCAGCGAATAAGAGCCCTTCAATTGCTAGGTCGAGGTGAAGAGCTGATTGATGTCAGGATCCCCAATAGACCGCTAACAAAAAAGGAGTCTGATAGCTACCTTATCGCCAGTAACGCCTTGGGCGGCGACTGGGATTTCACTAAATTGAAGTCATTTGATCTAGATCTTTTGTTAGATGTGGGGTTTGACCAGGTAGATTTATCGCACCTTTGGGATAACGAGCTAGAGGTCAAAGATGAGGATTTTGATGTTGAGCAAGAGCTCAAAAAAATCAAGAAGCCAAAAACTAGGCCTGGCGACTTAATCTATTTGGGTCCCCATAAATTGCTATGTGGTAGTTCTGCTGACCCAAAAAATGTTAAACGACTGTTTGGTAATAACAGGGCTTCGATGATATACAGTGATCCCCCCTATAATATCAACCTAAATTACTCCAAAGGAATTGGTGGCAAAAAAGACTATGGCGGAAATGTAAATGACAAACGAACCTATGATGAGTATAAAAACTTTGTTAAGGATACTCTAGTAGTCGCGTTGTCAGGTGCTAAACCTGATTGTCATATCTTCTACTGGTGCGATCAGACTTATATAGGACTAATCCAAGATTTATATCGAGAGCTTGGTATAGTGAACAAGCGGGTTTGTTTATGGCTTAAAAATTCCCAAAACCCAACACCAAAAGTCGCTTTTAATAAATGCTACGAGCCATCGGTATACGGAGTAACGGGTAAGCCATATATTGCGCCCTCAATTCAGAATCTTAACGAAGTATTGAATAAAGAGATGACGACGGGCAATAATCTGCTTGGAGAGGCCACTGACGAGCTTGATATATGGCTGGTAAAACGATTATCTGGCCAAAGCTATGAACATGCCACCAGTAAGCCCCCAAAGCTCCACGAAAAGGCTATAAGGCGTTGTACCAAGCCTGGCGACATTATCTTAGATTCTTTTTCTGGATCAGGTAGCACTATTATTGCTGGTGAGCAACTAAAGCGAAAGGTTTATGCCGTTGAGTTAGAGCCTATTTTTTGTGACCTAACGATAAAAAGATATGAGAAATTAACCAGCAGAAAGGTGGTGATTAGGCATGTCTAAAAAGAACAAAGTTAGAGATATATTCCTGACAGAGCTAAAAAAAGTTCCTATTGTGCAAGTTGCTTGTGAAAAAACAGGCATCTCACGCAATAGCATCTATCGCTGGAAGAAAGAAGATAAGGGTTTCTCCAAGGCGATGGATGAAGCTCTGGCCGAAGGCGAGGCATTGGTTAATGACATGAGCGAAGGCCAATTGCTTACTCTGATTAAAGAGAAAAATTGGTCCGCTATTAGCTTTTGGCTTCGCCATAGAAACCCACGATTTAAAGACAAAGTTGAGCTTACTTCTAAATTTGAAGATTCAGGAGAACTCACGCCGTCACAGGCAGAAATTGTCCGAAAGGCACTGCAATTGGCGGAAATTTTACCATTAAGTGCAAACGACCATGACATCAAACAAAATGATCCCACAGGATCTAGTGGAGCAGATGACAAAAGACAAGAGTGTGAGAATAGCCATAACTAAAGAGAGCTTTTCATACTTCTTCCATTTCTATTATTCTCATTACGTTAAATACGCTACAGCCGATTTTCAAAAAGAGATTATTCACCTAATTGAAACCAGCGACCAAAATAATTTATTTGTCGTGGCTTTTAGGGGATCTGGAAAATCAACGGTAATTACCACCGCCTATCCTATTTGGGCAATTCTCGGTAAACAGCAGAAAAAATTTGTTACCATCTTTTGCCAAACACAGGCTCAGGCTAAACAGCATATGATGAATTTGCGACGCGAATTAGAGGATAATGACCTGCTCAAAAAAGATCTCGGCCCCTTCCATGAATATAACGATGAGTGGGGCTCGCACTCTTTGGTGTTCTCCAATACTGACGCCCGCATTACTATTGCCTCTGTCGATCAAAGCATACGCGGACTCAGGCATCATGAACACCGGCCCGACCTTATTATCTGTGACGATGTAGAAGATATCACTTCGACAAAAACGCGAGAAGGAAGAAATAAGACATATCAATGGTTCAAAGGGGAAGTCATACCCGCAGGAGACAAAGACACACGGTTGATTGTGGTCGGAAACTTACTGCATAAAGATTCGCTTCTTATGCGTCTGAGAAACGATATCGCTGATAATAAGGCTGATGGCACATTTCTTTTTTTCCCGCTAATTGACGACAGTGGTAAATGCCTTTGGCCCGGAAAATATCCCACCAACGAAGATATCGAAAATGAACATAGAAAAATTGGCGATGAGGGTGCCTGGCAGAGAGAATATCTGCTTAATATAATACCGGACGAAGACCAGGTTATTTACCCTGAATGGATAAAATATTATCAAGTGGATAAATTACCGCCAGAAGACCACAAAGCTTTTCGGGGAACATACTCCGGTGTAGATCTGGCTATTTCCATAAAAGACTCTGCTCATTTGACAGCCGTCGTGACGGCACGGGTATTTGGTCGAAATGAAAAGCTAAGAATATTTATTCTGCCAAATCCAATTAACCAAAAACTTACCTTCCCTCAACAGGTCGAGCTACTCAAAATTCATTATAATACGGAACTTAATAAAGGACATGGCCGTTTATTTGTAGAGAGCGTGGCCTATCAAGATGCGCTGCCTCAAATGCTGGCCTCACAAGGCATTGAGGCTGAAGGTGTTAAACCGCAAAATGATAAGCGAACCAGACTAGCCCTTACTTCGTCGCCTATAAAAAATTGCACGATTCTTTTTCCCGAAACAGGTTGCGAAAGACTTATTGAACAGATTGTTGGATTTGGCGTGGAAAAGTTTGATGATCTAGCAGATGCGTTCTCCTTGCTTATTCAAAAGATCATTGAATTACACACCCAAGAAAGCACCGTCATTATGATGTTTATAGGAGGCGATGAAGACGATGACGATGACAGTACTATATACTATAGTGATTATTACGACATCTTAGATGATTACGACTGCTTAGTTTCAGCCAAAAGTTGTCAACAAGTTGTCGACAACGACAAGGCTTAGCAAAAGCTTTAAAGTGTGTCATCAATGGAGGCATGGATACATCACAACAAACTCAATTCGCAGTGCCCCTAAACATCAAACTGAAGTATTGCCTGTATGCTCGAAAAAGCACTGAATCAGATGAGCGACAAGCACTCTCTATTGACTCTCAGGTCAACGAAATGCTCCAAATTGCCGAGCGGGAAAATCTGGAAATTATCGATATCAGAAGAGAAGCTAAATCAGCTAAGGATTCCAATAAACGGCCCGTATTTAAAGAGCTTATTCGTGATATAGCCGAAGAGAGGTTTAATGCTATTTTAACCTGGGCGCCTGATAGATTGTCTAGAAATGCCGGAGATTTGGGATCCTTGGTTGATTTAATGGATGAGAAAAAACTTTTAGGAATTCGCACTTTCGGCCAAACTTTTACTAATTCGCCAAATGAAAAATTCTTATTGATGATACTTTGCTCTCAGGCCAAGCTTGAGAATGATAACCGAGGTATTAATGTGAAACGCGGTTTACGGACAAGATGCGAAATGGGTTTATGGCCTACTTGCCCTCCTACCGGGTACTTCAAAGAAAAACGAGTAGACCATAAGGGCGAGTGTTTGGTTGATCCTGACAGGGCGCCGATGATTAGACAGATGTTTGAAAAAGTGGCTTATGAAAAATGGTCGGGCAGAAAGATTTATTATTGGTTAAAGTTTGATCTTAATTTTAGAACGGCATTAGGCAAAAAACATTTAAGTCTGGGTAATATTTATCGTTTACTTGAAAATACTTTCTACTATGGACCATTTGAATACCCACGAGGTAGTGGTAATTGGTATCAAGGCAAACATGATCCAATCATAACAAAAGAGCTATTTGATTTAGTTCAGGATCAAATGAAAAATTCGCAACTAGTTAGGAAAGAAAATATTAAATTTGCATTTACTAAAATAATGAGGTGCGGCCTTTGCGGATCGGGTATATCGGCGACCGAGAAATTCAAGAAACTAAAAAATGGCGAGTTTAATCGACACGTCTATTACGGTTGCACTAAAGCAAAAGATAAAAATTGCCAATGTGGCTATCTAAATGAGATCGATCTTATTAAACAGCTGACCAAATTAATTGACGCCATCAATTTAAATGATTTGACTATTAAAAAGCAGTTAAGGGCGGAAATTATTAGATATAAAAAATTCAGCGCTTCTTTACTTGGAAAGAGTGCTGATTTGGATATTTCTGATATTGATATTAAAAAATATGTAAAATTTTTACTGTATGACGGCGCTATCAGTGAGAAACGAGAAATAATGGCCTGTTTTAAAACCCCGATTGTTTTAAAAAATAAGATAGTTTCGGTCTGATGATTTTTTGTTGATACCTAAACATTTATAACATTTGGGCTTGACACGACCATCTAAATATGGTTATTTTAATTGTTTTGACTAGCTTAATTTTTAGCCTAATTCCCCTTGTCATCCCGTTTGAAAATAGATATACTTTACCTATATAATATATTAATGGATTTACTACCTAAATAGCTATGGGCCGTCAAGAGCAATTTCATCAACCAAATATTCCTCAAAATCCCCCAAAAGAAGGAGAAAAATTTAGATTGGAGCTAGATGACCTGGAAACAGCTGAAGAATACCTATCCTGGAAGCAGGAAGTACCTGCGGCATTTAGACAGGTAGTGGAAAGCGTGCTCAAAAATATCCCTCCAGCTGAAACAATTACAGGTTTGACACTAACTGACCAGTTTTTGAAAGCATGTGAAGAAAGTCTGCAGGCGGGCGATCTGGCAGATATGAGTGGTTATGATCCTCGCGTGGTAAAACTTCTAGAACCTTTGGCCCACGTTGAAAGCAAGGGCGGTTATGTTAACGTATTTTCACTCATTGCCAGTCCCGAGTCATCTTGGAAGCTTAAAAAAGCCCTGTATGAAACGCAGGTACGGGCGGCACTGGAATGGCTGATCAGCAAAGATTTGGAGCAAATAGCCCAAGACAGTGTTAAAACATCTGAACCCGGGCAGACCGAAGAGTCGACTGAAAAAACGCCCGCCCCGCAGCCAGAACAGATGATGCCGCCGCAAGATGAGGAGGTACGTTCGTCAATGGAAAGTGGCACTGAAAAACGAGAGGGAGAGCCGTCGCCTATATTTTCCGTGACCCCATATTTTGGCGGGTATTACAAGCAATTTGTATTTAGCAAATTCCAAGAGGAAGACCAACATTGGGATAAAGAAAAAAATAAATTTGAGGCAACGACGCCACAATCAGAGGATGTAACGCGTGCGCGAGTAGAGAATGGAATGATACGCGGTCGTACTCCGCTAGCTTTGCCCGTGCCTTATGATTGGATTATCGATCCGACATCCATAACGATCAATGTAGCTCCTGAGGATGTCATAATATCTCGTAATCAAAATGGTTTGTGGTATATGGAAGTTATGCAAGATGGTGTATTTCCTTTTTCTATGACTATAGCACCGTTAAAAAATAGCGAGGAAGGAAAACCCTTTGAGACCCTGGAAATGACCGGGGAACTACCGGCTGAATTGCGTCAGGGCATTGAAACTTTGAAACAACAACATCTGCCGCAGCTAAAACTACTGCGTGAAATAGTAAAGCTCGTGCGAAATTCGCTAAAATATTCAAATTCGCCGGAAGCCTGGAAACAATACACCAGTCAGCCGCAGGGTTTTTTTAATAGACTATGGGAGCGCAAAGAAGCTGATTGTTTTGTGGCTAATACTTTAGCCTTGCGTGGCTTAGCGGAGATAGATGCGGCAGCCAGATTTGTCAGCGGTTATTATGTCAAAGGCACCGGCCAGAACGGCAATGCTATTATGCATTCGGGAAACGGCCATGCTTGGCTTGAAGTTTGGGATGAATATTCGCAACATGCTGTTCGTCTGGACGCAACGCCCAAAGGCGATCCGACCATAGACGAGGAGGAACAAGAAAGAGAGCTAGAAGGCGTAATGGATGAGGGAGACTACGGCGACCGTGATGACGAAATCGCCTCCGAGGCAGAGCTTAAGAAAAAAATAGAAGAATTAAAGAAAAAACAGGGTGGCGCGGGAAAGAAAAAGCGGCCGAGTGTAGAGCTTGCCGAACAACAGTTTGCGACACTGGCCGAATGCAGCCCGGAACAGGCGCGCGAGTTTTTGCAGGCCTTGGAACGAGTGCGGAAAATTACCGATGAACAGGGACAGCCGATTAGTGACCGCCTGAAAGACGAATGGCGCAAAATTGTCGAGGAGCGAAAAGTTGAGTTAAATGAGTATCGTGGCCCGGTGCGCATGGATGAAGGGTCGCGGCTTGACGACCCGGTGGCGGCGGCCATAGATATCAGATCCCGTGAATTCAATCCCACCGGTTTTGAAAAAGATACTAGGGTAGAAAAAATTGCCATGGATTTTGGCGGTATTAATGTATATTTTTCCTTTGATCTTTCTGATTCCATGTCTTCAGCAGACGGCGCCAGCGGTCGTAGCAAAAAAGATGTTCAGCGCGATGTGGCCTTGCTTTTTGTGGATAGTTTGATGCAGGCCGCGGTAATTTCCCGTCGCGAAGGAGGAGAGTCAAATCTTTTGCCGATAAAGATTATGGCGACTGTCGCCTCGCAAACGGGCGAAATAAAATTACCTCTGACCAATACTTGGGGACCCAAAGAGCAATGGGCTTTGTATTCAGCCTTGACACAAGTTGCCCGTGGAGGCACGCCGACGCATAAGACTCTGCAACTTATTCAAACCAGCCTGGAAAAAGAGTTAGCCGATTTAAAAAGAAAAGGAACGCCGGCCGAAAAAATGCCTTTACATTATACGGCCGAGATTTCTGACGGCGCACCCGATGACGCTTCGGAAACAGAAACCATGCACCGTGCTTTGAAAGAAAAAACCATGGCCATACGCAGTTACACTATTGGCGGATCGTCAGCCAGCGCCGACGCGGCTCCTCCGATTGAATCATTTTCTCAATTGCCGCAAATTTTGGCCGAAGATATCATTAATCAATTTAGGCGTTTACGCCCCCGTAAAATACGAGTTTAGTTTCTTATAATCAATATTCATATGTCCAAATTTGAACAACCAATCATCGTCCCTAAAGGCACAGTATTTAAAGAATACCAGGTTTTGACGCCCGAAGAAGAACTAAAATTAAAAATGGGCGGCCAAAGACCAGAATCACGCCAGGAAAGTCAGGGAAAGACTTCCATTGAACAAGCCGCTGAGATTATGGGTACCGACTTTCTGGGTCCTGATGCTGTGGAAAAATCCCTCGGTGTTCGTTTGGAACAGCGCGATGTGCCAGCCATTCCATTTTCCAAAGAAGATCTTGAGCGTGCCAGGGAATTAGGACAGATGCTTATCCTGCGCATAAGCAAATCCCCGGACGATGAAACTCTATCCATGAAAAAATTGAATGACCTTCTGAAGGAGCGATTTGCTAAAGAAGGTAAGGGTAAAGTGCTTTATGATGAGGCCGGATGGAAACAAAATGAAGATTTCTACACCAGCGAAGCTCCGCAGACCGCATGGGCCCTAGTATCTAAAGAAATCGTGCCTGGCTCCACCAGCAAAAATTATCTGGAGCAGACCGAAATTTTAGCCACCTATATTCAAAATAGCGTTTTTAAGGACAGGCCAATGCCGCAAGAGTATGCCGACGCCATTGCCGAACTTGAATCTCAAAAAACAGGCATAGCCGCCCTTATGGGCTCTAATTGGCAGGAAGCCGCCAAGAGGCTCGCTGAACTCAAACTCAATGAATTAACGCGACATACGCCCGTTGAAGCTCTTTACGACACCGATGTTAGATTACTTGTCCATGGAGATAGATTATTAGAAAAAACTTATACATGGACTGTGCGTCGCCTCTCTGGCGGTAAGCTCGTGCTTGTCGGTTACGCTGATGCTGACGGTGCGCGCGTTAGTGCGGATGAGCCCGGCCTTCGGGATGACGCTCTCGGCGTTTCTTTCTCCCGCAGTCAATAAAACTTTGAGCTTTGAATATTGATACTTTGAATTAAAAAAATTTTTATAAAAATATGCTTGAACGAATGCCACAATTTGACACGTTAAAAGAAGAAAATTTGGAACGGGTTAAGACCGATCCAATCGGCTTGTTTTTGGAGCAACTGGATGCTGACCAAGAATTCAAAGACGTGCCGGCTGAAGCTGCTGATTTAAGCTTTATGTCAAGAGAACAGCGTGCGGAAACGCTCTGGGCGTTGTTTCAAGAAGTAAAAGGAGAAATTAGCGGCCGGACAGCCCACAAACGGGGCGAAACAACAAAACGAGAGGTCTCCGGTTTTTCTGAAAGCGTCGGATTGTTAAAAACACTGTATGCCGATGAAGAGGCTAGAACCTCTTATGTTGATGCCAGTCAGAAGTATTTACAAGAAATAGAATCCATCAATGGTGATTGGGAAAAGTATGAGGCCCTGCAAAAACAGATACAAGAAGCCGAGGCCGCAGTAGATGCTACGGCAAAAAAAATATTTTCCAGCCGCGGCGGCTCGCTGTCGGAATCGGATGCCATACTTTTTGAAGTCAATCGTCGGAGACTAACAAAAACCAGGCAAGAGTTGGCCGTGATTGTCAGTGAGAATCCGGAACTGGCGGCTTACGCTCAATATGATAACTTGCGCGATTATGCGCAAGAATTGAACGCGGGCGGATTTATGTGGCTACCCTCCAGGCGTGAGGCCCTAGAACAGATGGAAACCGCGGCCCTGGGTGGCAAACCAGTGCTTTTATCAGGAGAATCCGGTACTGGTAAAACCAGATTGGTTGAAGAAGTAGCCATGACTTTGACCGGTCGGCCAGTCAACCAAACACCGGGTAAGGATGTGCGCTTCCAAGACTTGATCGCTAAGCGCGATATTGGCGCTGATGGTACCGTCATGAATACTTATTATCGCTATGGAGAAATCGGCGAAGCAGTGACAGGTAAAGCGACGACTTTGGATGAAAAACCTCGCCATGCCGGGGGTATTGTCGCCGACGATGAATTTAATCTGCTTCCGGCAGCTGAGCAAACCGAACGGCTGGCGCGCATTGCCGCTTGGACTCCAGGAAAACGTATCAAAATGCCGGTCACCAATGAAGAGGTTGTGGTCGGAACAAATTTTCTCTACACCGCTATGGTAAACCTTGCTTCCGAAAGGTATGCTCGCACCAAAATACCGCCAGAAGTTTTGCGTAAATTCGCTAAAGTTGATTTAGATTATCTGAAGCAGACCGATACCGAGCCGGAACTATACGAGGCTATGTTGGCCGCCCTGACAGATGAAAACGGCCGACTGCGAGCGGCTGTCAGTGAAGTCGCTCCCCAATTTGAAGACCGGGAAGAAGTAGAAACAGCTTTTAAATCGGGTCAGGAAGTCAAACGCACGGTACGCATTCGCGAGCTGCAAAACCAAATGGTTGATGCAAATGGCAGGACTCAGTCGGCTGGCGGCTTTCTCTGGCGTTTTTCTCAAGCCATAAGCGAAATTAATAAATCATTTTCCCACCGCGAGACCGTCTTAAAAGCCAGGGGCGAAGGACAATTTGTGAAGGACCTTATTATTGATATCGGTTCTCTGACCAGCTGGCTGAAAGAGTACCGTACTATTGGCAATTCTCAGAACTTGGAAGCGTTTATCATTGATAAGCTGGATAAGGAATTTCTTTCCAAACAGGCTTATTCGGCGGAAGATCGGCTGTTAGTAAGGGAATTTTTTAGGCATTTTGGCATAACTGCCACTCCTGATGGCGTGGAGCAAGCGGCCAAAACACAACATCAGTTTGCTAACTTGACGCCGGTTGAAATCGGCAAACTCTCGCCGCGTGTGCGCTATAAAGAGATAGTAAACGAAGAACTAATACTCACAGAAAGTTATTTGATAAACGCGGAAGGCGAACGCGTGGAATACAAGATTGAAGCCTATGTCGAAGGAAAAAAGCATCTGACCCCAGGTCAAGTTATTAAAGCCAAGGACAGCGGTGAATTTGTCCTGTATCGAGGACTTTCCAAAAAAACAGGTGATCCAATTTTCGTGCCCTATAAGGCTCAGACGGAAAAACCACCAAGAGGCCGAGAAAACGATCTAGTCGTGTCGCTAGAAAAAGCCGCCGAGATTATGGGTGCTGATTTTTTAGGCCCTGATGCTGTAGAAAAATCCCTCGGTGTTCGTTTGGAGCAACGTGATGTGCCGGCTATTCCCTTTTCTAAAGAAGATCTGGAACGTGCCAAAGAGTTGGGACAAATGCTTATCTTACGTGTAAGTAATGCTCCAGACGGCGATGTTCTCTCAATGGTAAAATTAAACAATCTTGTCAAAGCAAGATTGAAAAAAGAGAAAAAAGGTAAAGCATTATTTGAAGAAGCTGGTTGGCAAAAAAATGAAGATTTCTACACCAACGAAGCTCCGCAGACTGCATGGGCCTTGGTATCTAAGGAAATCGTGCCTGACTCCACTAGCAAGAATTATCTGGAGCAAACCGAACTACTTTCCAGTTATTTGCGAGATCAGGTATTTGGCAATATGTCTTTACCCCCTGAATATGCGGAGGCCTTGGCCGAATATGAAGCAGCTAAAGGCGATATTGAACGCATAATGAATTCTGACTGGCGGGAAGCCGCTAAACGACTCTCTGAACTCAAGCTCAATCAACTAACGCGCCAACTACCTATTGAAGCGTTCTATGACATCCTGGTGCGTTTGCTTAATAATGGTGAGCGGTCGCTGGAAAAAACGTATACCTGGACCGGGCGTCGCATCTCTGACGGTTTGCTCGTGGTTGTCGGTCTCGCTGATGCTGACGGTGCGGACGTTGGTGCGAGTAGGCCCGGCGCTCGGTATGGCTATCTCGGCGTTTCTTTCTCCCGCAGTCGTTGAAATTTTGAGCTTTGATATTTGATACTTTGAATTAAAAAAAATTTATATTATGCCCAAATTTGAACAACCAATCATCGTCCCCAAAGGCACAGTATTTAAAGAATACCAGGTTTTGACGCCCGAAGAAGAACTAAGATTAAAAATGGGTGACCAAAGACCGGAATCACGTCAGGAAAGTCAGGGAAAGACTTCCATTGAACAAGCTGCCGAAATAATGGGCGCTGATTTTTTGGGCCCCGAAGTTGTGGAAAATGTCTGGGGCGTGAAACTTGAAACCAAGGACATTCCTCCGATTCCATTTTCTCGCGCCGACCTTGGGCGCGCCAAAGAATTAAATCAACAGCTCGTATTACGAGTAGATAAAGCGGCCGACGGATCGCCCCTGACAATGCAAAAAATGAATGAATACGTTGATCCTAAATTGGCTCAAGCGGGCAAAGGCAAGTTGTTGTATGATATTGATTGGTATAAAAATGAAGAATTCTATACAACCGAAACACCGGAAATTTCTTGGGCGCTTGTTTCCAAAGAGCTTATTTCGGGTTCAACCAATAAGAATTATTTGGAGCAAACCGAGGTGCTAATAACTTATCTCCAAAACGAAGTTTTTAGAGATATGGCTATACCGCCGGAATATCAAGACGCCATCCAAGAGTTTGAATCAAAAAAAGCAGTTTTGGTAACTCTTATTGAATCTGATTGGCAAGAGGCGGCTAAACAACTGTCGGAACTGGATATTACCCGACTGACCAGACAGACACCTGCCGAAGCCGTATATGATCTACCGACCAATTTATTAACCAATAATGATCGTCGTTTGGAGCGTGCTTATACATGGACCAAGCGTCGCCGCTCTGGCGGTAGGCTCGTGGGTGTCGGCAGCGCTGATGCTGGCGGTGCGGGCGTTAGTGCGAGTAGGCCCGGCAGTCGGGATGGCGGTCTCGGCGTTTCTTTCTCCCGCAGTCGTTGAAACTTTGAACTTTGAGATTTGATACTTTGAATTTTGTAAAAAAATTTTTGTAGCGATTTTTTATCAAATATGTTATATTTATTTCGGCTAATGCAGGCCCGTTCAAGGACGCGCCTCGCCATAAATAAAAGACTGCTTGCGTTATTCTAGAGCGGAGTCCACTAAGCTTAAACGAAGGACTCCGCCGCATATTTATACAGGCGCTGTCCGTCGCTACGGCTACGCATGGTGCCTCTGCCCTGGACGGGATAACGTAAAAGTAAGCGTCGCAACTCTGACGGTAAGCTCGTGAATGTCGGTAACGCTGATGCTGACGGTGCGAACGTTAATGCGAATAAGCCCGACAATCGGAATGACAATCTCGGCGTTTCTTTCTCCCGAAGTCTTTGCCTCGCCTTAATGGGCGAGGTTTTCGTTGGCCGTGTATTTGATCCAACCTCCCAGCATGCGGCCGATCTCAACGAGGGTCTTATCCAGGCGGATGTATTTTCCCTCTTCGATTACCCGAACTTCAAAAGCAAGCCGAATGACAGTTTTCAGAATTTTAAGGGTCGTATCGGCCTCATATAATTCTTCTACTCGTTTTTTCTTTCGCTTCCCCTGGGCGCGAAATAGTATAGTCAGAAAATCAAGTGTCAGGGTTTCACTTTTTTGGCCAATCGTAAAGCGATCTTTTTTGGGTAAATTTCTAAATTCATTATAAAGTGACGCGTAAAATTTTTCCACCGCGTACACTATTGGTACTTCGGTAAATGTTTCATGGGTTCCATTTGTCATAAACTTAATTTTAATGATATTAGTTCTCCAGTCGCGCTTTTTCACGCATGGCTCGCGTTTCGACGTGGCAAAGAACGAAAGGAAGATGTCCAGAAATTTGGGCTCTCGCTGGAGGATAATATAATAGGTCTTCATGAAGAGCTGGAAAAACATCGCTATCGGCACGGCGATTATATTGAATTTTACATCAACGACCCCAAGCTTCGGCGAATTCATAAAGCAGCAGTTCGCGATCGAGTTATTCATCACGCAGTGCTCACCGCTATTGAGCCGTTTTTTGAACGCCATTTTATTTTTGATTCTTACTCAAGTAGAGTGGACAAGGGAACATATGCCGCCGTTCGAAGGTTACAGCGTTTTATCTGGCGAATATCGCGTAATGACACGAAAAGGGTCTGGGTCTTGCAATGCGATATTAGGAAGTTTTTTGACAGCGTAGATCACGGGATCCTATTTGGCATACTTTCCGATACTATCTATGAACCCCTGACCCTTGATCTTTTACATACAATTATCACCAGCTACAATGGGACCTTGGGAAAGGGTATACCGTTGGGTAACGTCACTAGTCAGCTTTTCTCAAATATATATCTCAATGAACTTGATCAATTCATGAAACGTGATTTGCGAACACAATACTACCTACGTTATGCTGACGATTTTGTTATTGCCAGCCGAGATCGCGAGTATCTTTTGAATCTAATCCCAAAAATAAAAATATTTTTAGCCAAGCGACTGGAGCTAAACTTACATGAACGCAAGATAGTAATTCGTCCGGCCTGGCAGGGCATTGATTTCCTTGGATTTATAATATTTCCTTATCACATTGTCCTTCGTCCACGCACTAAGAAACGCATGTTACGGCAACTAAAAACCTCGGAACAACTATATAAGAAAGGCGCAATCACAGCGGAGTTATATAATGCTTCCCTTCAATCATATAGAGGCATGCTTCAGCATTGTCGGGCACATCGGTTATCGCAATATATAGATATTGAATATAAACTAAATAATCAATGTTCTCAAGCGGAACAAGATTACGGGGGGGGGTAATTAGTAGCAATATATTCTGCTGTTTGTGCTCGGCATAGAAGATATATCTGTTGTCCGATGATATACGGTCATTGTGGCTCAATGGGCTAAAATCTGCAACAATTATAAAAGTTTTCGGCAATTTAGTCCAGATTTGAACTACTGGCACTGCGGACTCAATGTCCTGGACGGATAAGCCCTTAATAGTGCTTCTAGAGAATCAAAGGCTTTTAGATACTTAGCACTTAAACTTTTCCATCCAGAACAAGCTTCGGGGTAATAGTATTTAGTCCCTCCGTACGAGGATGTATAATATTTATCACTGGTTTGATTAGCGGGGTTATTTTGAGAGGGTGCTGGAGTGGTCACGCTCTGAGTAGTATCACCATTACAGGTATCTGGCGACCACAAGCCTAAGTTATTATCATGCGCATACTTCTGTGCGGCTTTAAACTCATTTTGGTATTTATATGGTGTGTTATATGTATATTCATGAGCATAGCCTTGTTCTATCATGTACTTATTGTAGAATAGTCCATCTTCACGATAGATATATGCCAGTCTGCGGTTATACTTATCAAACTCACCTTGTGTAGGATCTTTCTCAATTCTTACCTTTTTACCTATTAATAATTCCTTAGCTTTATTCGATGCTTCCTTACCAAAACATTGGACTGGTTTTCTTGGGTCAACTACCTCGGGAGTGTCCATACCGATTAGTCTAAGTGTTTCCACCGTACCTCCTATATTTACCTTTATTGTGTCACCATCAACGACACTGGAAACAGAATAATACTCGTATGGTTGGTTAGTCGGTGCTGACGGAGGGATGGTTGGCACCCCTGGTTTATCTATATCTGTCCCCGTAGTCTGAGAAGGAATATTGTTATCAGATGCCGATAGATTAGACGGGGTGGTGGTTGATTCATCTACAGCTATTTGTGGCCTAATCTGCTGTTCCGTATTATTTGCTTCTATTTTAATATCTTTCTTTAGTTCAACCTTGGGGGCAAATATTCCAATACCAATAAAAGAGATAAACATCCACCCAAGACAGAATAGAGTAATAGTTTTTCTTTTGGATACAGTTTTGGTGATTTTCTGAAAAACACTAGGGTTTATCAAACCAATAATTAAGCAGATGAGGGATATTAATAATAGGATGAAAAAAAATGTGGACATAATCTTTTTATATAATATTTAAAAAACCAGCGTTTACATGGCTGGCACATGGAACACAAAACCCCGCGCCAGCTGAGCCTTGCGGCCCCATACCCGTTTCCGGATATGACTCGTTGAAAAGTCACTGAACGCGGAGTTCAATATTTTCAACGAGTTTTTACGCCGTGCCCAAGGGATTCGCTTGAGTTTAGGCGCCTGGCTATTAGGCCGGTTTATTCAATTGTCAATGACATTTTACCTCCAAATTTGGCAAAAGTCCACTCTATCATAATGCATCATAAGAATTTTGCTAAGCTTTAGTTATCGACATACTTAACTATAATTACAGATATTAAAATGGACACTTTTGCAAGTGCCGCTTTATATACATTTTAATTTAATTTTGACGTTCATCGTGCTAGCACGAAGTGGCGGAGAGGGAGGGATTCGAACCCTCGACCCCAATATAATCAGGGTAACACCTTAGCAGGGTGCCGCTTTCGACCACTCAGCCACCTCTCCATAATGCTTAATAATAAGGAAAATTAAGCAGAATAGCTATATAATAATATAATCAGGCTTTTTTTTCAAGGGCCAAACTTTTATAGAGATTTTTTAAGTAATATGTTATAATAAGGGTAATTAACTATTACTTATGTCCGAAGAAAAATACGAGGATCAAGAGCTGGGTCAAAAAGAGGGTAGCGAGTTGGAAACACTAACTCCCGAAGATACTAGCCCGGATTATGGAGGAATTTTGGCGGATTGGCACTTTGCCGAATCAGCTACCCATCAACGCGGTCGTCTCTGGTATATCATCTTTAGCCTGATTGTAGTGGCTCTTTTAGTGTTTTCCTATTTTAGCAAAAATCCCACCTTTGCTGTAATATTGGTGTTGGGACTAATTATCTATATTATCACTGAAAAGCGCGGTCCGACCATCTTTCATCTCCTGGTGACGGAAGATGGACTGATAATCAATGATAAATTTACCAGTTACGAAGATCTGGACAGTTTTTATATCATTTACTTTCCGCCGCAAATAAAAAATCTTTATATCCAACCCAAGGGTTCTTGGCGCCAGATTATCAACATCCACCTGAGCGATCAAAATCCGGTTGAAATCCGCCGCCTGCTACTCAAGTATTTGCGGGAAGACATTGAAAAAGAAGAAATGCCATTAAGCGACGGTCTGATTCACCGCCTGAAACTATAGCCAAAAAAATAAAAAATAAAACAAATAATCTGACTATTTTTTCAGATTATTTATATTACCCTCTTTATGCCCCTGGTGCCGCTGACTTTATCTCAACCTTTGGAAAATTTACACTCTATCGCCGCCAAGCTCAGCCGTAATTTTAAAAAAATGGAGCTGAAAACCGTCGGCGATCTCTTGTGGTACTTTCCTTTTCGCTATGATGATCTCAGCCGGATAAAAAAAGTCGGCGAAATTTCCGGTGAGGAAATAAACTCCATCCGCGTTACCATCACAAAAATAAAAACTTTTCGTTCCTGGAAGCATAAAATAACCATTACGGAAATTGACGCCGGAGATGATAGCGGACAAATCAAAGCTACCTGGTTTCGCCAAAAATTTGTGGGTAAAACCCTCAAGGCGGGCGATGAAATATACCTCAGCGGTAAACCCCAACTCAAAAAAAATATCTGGCAATTTGCCGGCCCCCAATATGAAAAAGTAAAAGACCGACCCCTGCATAGCGCTCGCTTGGTGCCTATTTATCATCTCAGCGGTCAAATCACCCAAAAACAATTGCGCTTTCTGATTGATCAGGCGCTTAAAAAAGCCCGCTACGATGAAGATCCTCTGCCGGCCAATCTGCTCAATGAAGAAAAATATCCCGGGCAACAGGAGGCTTTGCAACAAATACATTTTCCCGAGAGTGAAACTGATTTAAATCAGGCTGTGGCCCGATTAAAATTTCAGGAACTGCTCTATCTACAGCTCAAATACCAGCTGGCTAAAAACGATTATCAAAAGCAAGCCACCTACAGCATCATAGCCGATGAGACTGACCAGGACTTACTGTTGAAAACCTTGCCTTTTGAGCTTACCGACGGGCAAAAACAGGCGCTGGCGGAAGTGCTGGCCGATTTATCCAAAACCAGCCCCATGAACCGCCTGATTGAGGGCGATGTGGGCTCGGGTAAGACTATTGTGGCCTTGTTAGCTACGCTGGCAACCATCGGACAGGGATATCAGGTCGCACTGATGGCGCCGACCGAGATCCTGGCCGAACAGCATTTTAAAAATGCCCTAAAAATATTGCCGGCAAAATACCATGCGACCATCGGGCTCTACACGCACAGTCAAAATGTGCTCGGCCATCAAGCTAGTGCTTCTAAAAAAGAGATTTTAGAAAGTATCGCCGACGGCCACTGCCGACTGATCATCGGCACCCATAGTCTAATCCAGGAAAAAGTGGGCTTCCACAAATTGGCCCTGGCCGTCATCGACGAACAGCATCGCTTTGGAGTCAAACAAAGGCAAAAATTACGCAAAAAAAATACTAAGCAAAAAGCTCCTCATCTCCTCTCTCTGACGGCTACACCCATCCCCCGCAGTTTGGCCCTGACCCTCTACGGCGATCTGGACATCTCGCTGATCAGAGAAAAGCCGTTGGGTCGGCAGATCGTCAAAACTTTTTTGGTGCCGGAGAAAAAAAGAGCCGATGCTTATAAATTTATCTTAGAAAAGATAAACTTGAATCAACAAGTCTTTGTGATCTGCCCATTGATTGACGAGAGCGACAAGCTGGGCGTCAAATCCGTCACTAAGGAATATGAAAAATTAAAATCCAAGGTCTTTCCTCAGCAAGAAATCCGTTTTCTACATGGCAAGCTCAAGACTGAAGAAAAATCTCGGATTATGGCCGATTTTAAGCAAAACAAATTTCCCATTTTGGTATCTACCTCCGTCATAGAAGTGGGTGTTGATATCCCCGGAGCCACTCTGATGCTGATAGAAAGTGCCGAACGTTTCGGACTGAGCCAGTTGCACCAATTTCGCGGACGCATCGGCCGCAATGCTCTGGAGAGTTTTTGCCTGCTTTTTACCAGCGATGATTCGCACCTGCAAAAAGAACGCCTGCGGGCTCTGGCCACCAACAGTGACGGCTTCCGCCTGGCCGAGCTGGATCTGGAACTGCGCGGTGCCGGCGAGATCTTCGGCACCAGGCAGACCGGCCTGATGCCTTTGCGGATTGCCCGGCTGACCGATGCCGAGCTGATAAAAAAATCCCAGGACTGGGCGCGGAAATTAATCAGTGATCCAAAATACAAAACACAGCAGCAGTTACAAAAAATTCTGCTCCAGCTCAAAACTGATATGCATCTGGAATAACAAACAAAACCCCTGACTATAAGTCAGGGGTTTTGTTTTTAATTATTTATTAAGGTTTGCAGTCTTCTTGCGGAGTAGCATCCGTCATGTTAGGATTGGTTTCAAGAACTCTGCGACAATAATCTCTGAACACTTCTCTGTTATTGCAACACCATTTGCCGCTATTATCATAATCACATTGACTGCTATTATCACACCTGATATCAGTCAGATCTCTACACTTAGAATTACTCCAGCCGCATTCCTTATCAAAGATAACGCCGCCGACTATGGCCTGGCCCAGACATTTATTAGCGACGCACGAATCTGCGCTTTTATAAGAATCACAACTATTACTGGTCAGAAGATTACAACTAGTCGGCACACAAATACAACCACCCGTAGCATTTTCACCCGCAACCAGAATAGACTTGCAGGCCTGACCGTTTTTTGATTGGATGCAAGTCCAGTTTGTAGAATCGGCACACTTAGTCGGAACGCAATTCAATGTATTAAAGGCCACAGTCTTTACTTCTATCGCCTCGCCGCCACAAAGAGGCACGGGGGTTAGATTTCCTAATGCTTGGGCGCAGGCCTTGTCCATGCCGGGTATTTCTTGTATCGCTGTGACATTCAACTCATCAAAAGTGACTAAACGACCGCTAATCTGCGACATCAGGATATAACTGCCAAAGAGCAGAGCTAGGCCGATCAAAACTCCGCTGATGGTGTGCTTGGCTTGGGCGATTTTGTCCAGGCGTCCGGCGGCCATCAGCCACTCCCAACCGGCGTAAACCAGCATAAACATAGCCACAAAGCCGGCAAAGGTAGCCCCATATTGGTAGAGTGCCACGATATACTGGCCGATAGAAGCCCCGGTTATCGGCACCGAAGGAGCGTCAAAAACCGTATTGGGAATTTTGACATTTGGCTCAAATGGTATAGAAGCCGCGTAAATCGCCGGTGCCACCAGCAAAAAGACAGCCGACAACAATACCGTTATTAATAAAACTTTTTTATTTCTCATAGCCAGTTATAAATTATTGTTACCTTTTATTAAACCCTTTAGAAATATAGCCAGAATTTCTAATTCTAAAAAGCTCCTAAATTATTTTAACCTGATACTTTGTAAAGTACCAGTATTTTTATCTACGAAATATAACCTGGTGCCGTCGCTAGAGACCGAAAGATTATAGGCGCTATAACTGCCTCTAGCCCCCACCGGACTGGCAATCAAATTTTTGACGCCGGTGTTGAGATCAATACTGTAAAAATTATCCGGATACTTGGAGGCGATTTCTGGATAGAGCCCGGCGCCGCGGGGCAGACCCTGCGGCACAGCGCAAATCATGGAGTCGCCCCCGCCAAAAGCGCACTTGTCCGGCCAGGTGGAGACATTAAGTGCGACTTTGAGATCGCCCAGTTCGCTGGTGCGGCCCTGGGTCACCCACATGGTCGGATTATAATCAGTGGCGTCGCTATAGACGCTATAAATCAATCGTTCGCCACCCGGTGACCACTTGGACTCAAAACCGGATCCGCTAACCACAAAAGATTTAAAATTTTCTCCGTTTAACCCGATGGGAAAAACTTCCTGTCGCTGGCTGTCATAGTGCGTCGTGTACAAAGCGGCGATCTGGTTGTCGGGCGAAAAACCGATTTGCGTATTATAAGATTGGTCGCCCAGAGGTTCGATCAAAAACATACCGGAGCCATCGTCTTTGGCGGCTACCACCCAATTATTATCATCGCTACCGCCCATCCACTTGGCCGATATCTGGCCGCCGTCAGTACTAAAGGAAAAATCCTCCAGTTCCAGAGGAAGGGTTACTTGCTTGCCGGTTTTAAAATTATACAAAATATTGGATCCGTCCGGATATTCTAAAATCGCCTTATCCCCCTTACCGGACCAGGTGATGCTCTGGACTTGAAAAAACTTTTTGTCCGACAGAGGCACGAGTTGACCCTTGTCACCAATTTTGAAAAATTGCTGGCTGTTCTGATTATAAAACGACAAACCGTCCGGGCTGGCATCCAATCCGGAAATGTTGCCTTGGGCGACTTCCGTGACGGCAGTGAGTCCGCCGGTCGCTACCGGAGAAACCTTATCTGTGACATATTGTTGCCAGGGCAGGCCATTGACGTCGTTGGCTAGTCCGTTGACCACGGTGATATTGCCCGGACCGATATCCGGGATATTGCCCGCATTAAATCCGCCCGGTCCGGTGCCTGGCTCCGGAGTACGGAAAAAAACCCAATACAAGCCAAAACCAATACCTAACACAAAAAATATAAAGAGTAAAACGATTAGCAATTTTTTATAATTCATATAATAATCTTAAAAAATAATGTCCAATAGTTGCTGACCGAAAATACCGAGAGTTATTGTAGGCCCCATGGCGATCAGGATGACCAAAAAAAAGAGCAAAAAAAGCAATAATATCGCTAACAGTATAATGATGGACAATAAGCCCCAGATGATAATCTCACCCAGAGAAAGCTTTGGCACATTGGCCTTTGCTAGCCAATTACCCGCAATAAACTGAAAGGTCATAATCAAATAGGTTACTATTATACCTACCAGTGTCAGGGCGCTTCCAATCTTGGCGATTTTTAAGCGGCTAGCCAGACGAGCGACCGCCTCTTGGGATTTTTTTACTGCTTCCTTTTTCAGACGATCAACGGCTTCTTTTCCGGCTTGACCACCACCTTTTTCAGTCTGTTGCTCTTCCTGGGCCTCCAGATCTTCTATCTCCTCTTCTTCCTCTTCCTCTTCAGCTACTTGTTCAACTTCCTGCTCGGCTTGCTCGGTCATAGCTACTTCTTCCTGCTCCTCACTACCGACATCTTCATCTGCTACATCATCTTCTTGAATGTAATCATCCTCTGTTTGGTCATCGGCCGGCTGACTCTCGGCCTCCGGCGTCACTAAGCGGGGCAGACGCCGCGACTGATTCAGCTCACGCCAATAGCCCTTTTCAACTGCCAAATTTTCCGCGGCCGTAGCCATCTTATTTTTTATCCTGCCATTTAGCGGCATCAACTACCCAGCCGGCTGTGCCCTTGACTACCGATATTTTGATGTCCTGATAATAAACATTTTCCCTGGCTTGGGCATCAGTCTCGATGCGCTGGGTGCCGACCATGACCTCCGCGTTATTACCGGATTGCGACAAAATATCCGCCGATAAACTCTTGGTGGTAATACCGCTAAACTGCTCGGCGGCTTTGAGCTCAATACTCTGCAGATAGGCCGTCATTTTGTCAGAGCTGAGAGGTAATAACTCCTGCAAATTGTGCCCCAGATTATCGGTTGACCAGGAGCCGAAACGCGAAGCAAAATTTTTCGCCAGTTCTTTGATCTGAAACTCAATCTCAGTATCCGCAGGCGGCCGGTCCGGTTGATACTCCAGATCGGCGCTGGGGACTTTTAGAACCGGCGCATTTTCTATCGGCTCACCAGGTACATTTGACGGCCCCTGACTCAAACGCAGGATTAAAAATAATACTCCGATCAGTACCAGGATGATAATAGCAATAATTATTTTTTTTCTTCTTTTGCTGTCCATAAAATATTATTAAATTTTATTTCAACTAATAAATCAACGGCTGGCCATGGGGCCGGACATCTGGTTGGCGGCCTGATTAGCGGTCAGCGGGCGGCCGGTCATCAGGTTGGCACGGCTGGGGCCGGAAAATTCCCCGGAATTTTCCGCAATCATCGCTTCTTCAAATTCCTTTTTGGCTTCCTCTATTTCCAAAAGCTGACGCGGATCCGAAGTGATGATCTGATGCTCGGCATAAGAGGCCTGCACTTTGATGGCGGCGTGTTTATTGCCGGCAAAGAAAATGCCCTCGCCCAAACCGGATTCTAAAAGCAAATATTTTTCCCCTTCGGTAAGCATAAAAGTTTTTTGGATCAGATTGACAGCGGCCGGAGATTGTTTGAGTAGTAGCTGGATAGAAGAATTGGTCACGATAGCATTGCCATAGGGAGAAGTTAAAAAGTCGTTGACATCTTGCGTGATGGTGGTCACTCCCAGATAGTACTTGCGGCAACGCTTGACTAGAGCAAACATAAACTTGGCGCTATCCTCGTGACGCATCATAATCCAGGCCTCATCAACCACTAGGATGCGGCGCTTCATCTCGCTACGGATAATATTCCAAATATAATTTATGACGACATACATAGCGATCGGCCGTAGCTCGTCTTCCAGGTCGCGAATGCTGAAAATAATCAACTGATTATCCACTCTGATATTTGTCGGGCTATTAAATAATCCGGCAAAGGTGCCCTCAGTATATTTCTTGATGCGTAGAGCCATGTCCTCACCGCCTTCCATATTAAGCAGGATGTCTTCCAGGTCGGACATCAGGGGCGGCGTAATGTTGGACAGGTCGCTAGAGGCGCTGATATCTTTTTTGGCATAAGTCTCTAAAATAGCCCTGTCCAGGATAGAATCTTCGGCGTTGGTGACATCACCGATCATCAACCGGATCAAACCCTTGAGGGTAATCACCGCGCTACGCAGGATGTCTTCCGGTTTGGTATCGCCGCCTATGCCTCGGGGCAAATCAAAAGGATTTAGTTTGCTTTCCGAGTTTAAAGAAACATTGATGTAAGCGCCGCTGACGGCTTCGGAGAGATGCTGGTATTCATTTTCCGGATCGATAACGATGACGTCGGTGCCGAGCATCATCGCCCGTAAAATCTCCAGCTTAACGGCATAGCTCTTGCCGGCTCCAGAGGTGGCAAAAACCACCATATTGGCATTTTGCAGACTAAAGCGGTCAAAAAGGATCAAGCTATTATTGTGACGGTTGATACCGTATAAAATGCCGTCTTCCGAAGTCAGTTCCGAAGAAACAAAGGGAAAAGACGAGGCAATCGGTGAACTATTCATATTGGTACTGATGGATAGTTCGTCGTTACCCAGAGGTAGCGTGGAATTGAATCCCTGTTCGCTCTGATAGAGCGCGCGTCGGGAATAAATCAATTGCATGCCAAGCAGATTTTCAATCTGGTCACTGGCCAGATTTAATTCTTCTTCACTTTTAGAGTACAAAGTGACATAAAGGGCAAATTGAAAAAATTTTTCCGTGCCCTGGGTCAAGCCGTCACGCAATCCTTCGATGTCGCGCAGAGCGGTCTCGGCGATCGGATCGCGCGGCGCACCTTTTTCATGATTAGCGATAATTTCCGCCTCCATAACTCCTACTTTGTTGCGCAATTGCTTTAAGACTAAAGCAATATCCATCGGGTAAAAAAACATAGCGATATCTAGAGTTAGACTTTCGTTGATAATCGGGGCAAACCAGCCGATAGTAACATAACGGGGATAAGTCATCACAAACATGGTGCGCACATAAAGATCATTGAGCATCAAATAGTGGCTCTCCACCCGCATCGCCGCCGGAGCGATGATGTCACGGATTGAAACTACGCCCTGCTGAAAAGCTTTTTCCTCCTCCAACAGCTGTTTGTGTTTGGATTCTTCTTCCCGGGCTAACTGCTTCTGCCGCTCTTGGTCCAACTGCAACATCGGATCGGGACGGGGCATTTCGCCCCCGGCCGGCGCCTGGGGGACATCAATCTGCTTTCTGATTTTGAAAATTTTAAACATTATCTTATTTTTATAATCTTATTTTACTGACATCTTCCAAGGGCTGCTTTTGGAATAAATCCGGATTATAGCTATTATAATAGAGTTCAATCAAAGCTTGGGTGTTTAGCCGTTGATTATTCAGTCCCAAACTGGCTAATCCGGCAGAGATAAAATTACAGCGCTTGTTGAGCTGGGCGCTAAATTCTTCAAATCGTTTACGGCTGAGACTGACCAGTTTGGCGGCGCTAAAGACCGAGCCTAAACGGCTGCGAAAGCTACGGCCGGTATCGCTGACGGCGCTATAAGGCACCACCAGATAAAACTTTTTACTCATGATTTTTTCCAAGGTCAGTAATTCGCTGATAAACTGTTTGTAATCAGCCGTCTGCATACGCAAAAGCTCGTTTGTCTGTTCTTTTTGCACTTTATCCATGCGAGCCAGATAATCATCGATATTTAAAGGCCGAGACTGGATCACCACCTGCAGGGGATGATCGATGGTGTTGAGAAAACTGATATAGCCGCTGATAATCGCCTTTTGTTCATCCTCGGACTTCAGGTCAAAATTAATCGAAGAGACTAAGATCACTCCCCGCACCGTACCGTCATTTAAAACCACCATGTCGTCGCGCACTTCGGCAATATCCAAATATTTTTGGGTGGCGACCGTGATTTTGTTGCCGGCTAATTTTTTATTCTTCATAAATATTTATGACTTGACGTTAAAACTGATATTATTTATTTTGTTGGCTTCGGCCTCGCCCTTGTAGACTCCGCCAGTATCGATAATCAGGGACAACTCGGATAATTTCCGGCTCGGTAAAAATGATTTTTTTACCACCGGCGCCACGGCCGTCTGCCGGTCTTCTTTATTTAATTTTTTAACCTGCATTTTGATGTAGAGTTTTTGCCATACCCGGATGCGGGGTTTTTTCATGGTCTGCACGACATTTAAGGCAAAAATATGAAAGGGCGCCCCGTTCACCCGATAAAAGGCCAGAAAAACTACCAAAATTATCACAAAAATACCTTCAAATAAAAATAAAGTGAAATCGGACAGCTTATAACTGATAAAAATGAACAAGGCGCCGACCAGACAGATCACAAACTGCCGGACCGTGATCGGTCCCCAGATTTTGTTCTCATTATCGATAAATTGTGGCACTATAAATCTATTGTCCATAATAATTTAAAATCTTAGGCGACGATTCAAGTCGGGAATGGAGTTAAACTCTTCTAGTGTCAGAGTTCTTTGTCCGGCTTTTTCTCTGGCCGCGATGATCTTACTCACCTCCTGTCCGGTCTGCATGCTTTCGATGCCGAGTTGCAGATAAAGCTGGTGGATCTCACTGCGACGCCAGGCCTCGATCCCCTGTGTTTTTTTGGTAAAAGAATCGTGTTCCAAAACCTTTATCTTATCCGCTAAACGTTCGATTATTTCTCCGATAGTGGAGCCCAAGCGGCGGAAGTTTTCCAAACTCATCGCCTCCAGCTCGCCCACCGGGCCGGTCAATACGTGGCGCACCTGCGGCACGGCTTTAAAAACCACTTCCTTTTTACTGACCACATCGGTGATGGATTTTTTGGAAACCTCATTCTCTACCGGACGACTGACTCTAAAATCTGTTACTGGCGACTGAGATTTTGCCGGCAAAATAGGCATCGGTTTGACCGTTTCTGGTTTCTTTTCCGGAGATGATATGACAAAGCCGGCTTTGGCCGTGACCGGCGGCGGAGTAAAAGTATCGGCCGGTTTTGTCCAGGTAGGGGTCGGGACCGACGGCAAATCTTTATCCAACTCTTGTAAAGCCTGGACAATCTCGCGATCAGGCTCGTTTTTGATCACTGGCTCTTTTTTTATTTCCGGTACCGGCGTAATTGCGGGAGCCGGGGAAAGCGTCGGCTTTTCCGAAAAAATTTTTACCGGCGATACTGTCGCCGCTTGATCCGCGGCCCGGACAACCAAACCTCCGGCCGCCTCCATCTTTATCTTCAGTCCTTTGACGACCGATAAGACATTATCTACTGTCTGGTCATTGAGCTTACCTTGTCGGCTGGCTACCTCGGTCAAGAGAGCCTCCCGCACGTTTAAAAATCTTTTGCGATTACGAAAAAAATCAAATATTAAATTGCTAAATTTTTCTTTGTTGGCTTCATCTAAATCCAATTTCTGCTTGTCCGTTAGGGCCTGAACTATTTTTTCCAAAGAATATTTCTTACTGTCATCCTCAGGCAGATTTTTGGCGATATCTTCAGCTTGTTGCCGGTCGTCGGGGTGAAAATGCAATTCCGCTTTGGCAGTAGGTGGCAGAATGATGCCAGGACGAATCGGAATAAAATTATCCTGAGCCGGAGCGACCTTGAGTAAGGACTCCTCGGTTATCGGCAAGGACAATTTTAGTATTTCATCCTTATTCTCACGCTCACTTTTCTCTTTTTCCTCCTCTTCTAAAAGCTCCTTTAAACGGTCGGGGTAATTTTGAAAACGCAGACGCTTTAATTTGCCGCTTAATCTGTCCTTGACCAGCAAATTAGCTTCCCAATTGGCACTAAAAACATTTTTGTCTTTTTTTACATTTAAGGCAACCATAGATTAGCTAAAAACTATCTTTAGTATTAGTATATTATAACATATTTTACCGCGCGTCGCCAATAATAAAAATGCCTAGATTATTCGTGCCTTTGTTGGCTTATTTTGAGCTCTGAAAACAAAAAACCCATCGCGTCAGAGGCGACGGGTCCTAGTGCAAACTTATTAATTAGCCCTTTCCACGTATTCTCTGGTTTCTGTATTCACTACGACTTTATCCCCGGATTTTATAAACAAAGGAGTGCGGATCTCTAAACCATTACTGAGAGTGACTGTCTTAGTCGCTGCCCCGGCGCTATTACCCTTGACCCCATCCGGAGCCGAGTCTACGGTCAAAATTATCTTGGTGGGCAGAGTGACGGAAACCGGTTTTTCGTTAAAAAGTAAAACATCAACCACTTGACCTTCAGTCAAATACGTTACTATGTCGCCCAGGGTCTTGGCGGAAAACTGAAACTGTTCAAAGGTATTGCCGTCCATGAAAAAATATTCTTCACCCTGATTATACAAAAAATTTGCCTGGATGTGGCCTAAGTCTGCCATTTCCACGCTGTCCGCGCCGGAAAAACTCCTCTCTAAGGTATTGCCGGTAACCAAATTTTTTAATTTGGTTTTAACCACTGCCCCGCCACGGGCCTGCTTGATGTGCTGGTAAAAAACCACCTGGTACGGTTCATTGTCGATGGCAATGAAACGGCCGGGCTTGATATCGCTGAGTGATGACATAATTTATTATTTTACGACAAAGGGAAGCAGAGCCATAAAACGCGCGCGTTTGATAGCGGTAGTCACGCCTCTCTGATGTTTGGAACAAACACCGCTACGGCGCTTGGGTACGATCTTGCCGTAAGAGGAGGTAAACTTCTTGATCTGCTGCCAGTCCTTATAATCAACGTATTCAATGCCGCTGACGCAGAAAAAACAATATTTATCTTTGATTCTTTTATGCATATATATTATTAGCTCTAAAAAAATTTATTAAAAAGGGATGTCTTCGATGCTGATCTCCTCTTCCGGCAAATCCGAACCAGTCTTGGCCGAGGTCGTGCTGGCTGAAGGGCCAGCGGGCCGACTGACCGGCTCCGGTTGTTCAAAGTTATTGCCGCCGCTGTTACTACCTCCGGCACGATCAAGCATGATCATATTGTCGGCGATAATCTCCGTACGATATCTCTTGACGCCATTAGGGTCATCCCAGGAGCGAGTCTGTAGGCGTCCCTCAATATATACTTTAGAACCTTTCTTGAGATACTGAGCGGTGATGTCGGCTAGGCGACGCCAGGCGACGATATTGTGAAATTCGGCCTTTTCCTGACGGCTACCGTCGGCGCCCTTCCAGATCAGATTAGTAGCGATAGAAAAAGAGCTGACATTTTGACCATTGGGTGTAGTGCGTAATTCCGGATCACGGACCACATTGCCAATAATCATGACTTTGTTGAGATCCATATGATTGTTATCTTATATATTAATTAAGCTCTGCTGGTCCTTTTTCCAATATTTCATCCAATCTCTTGTCAATATCATCCAAATCATTTAAATTCATATCTGAAATTGGAGTAGGCGCGATTGGTTCGCGCGGCGACGAATTAAAGTCAACTTTTTTCGCCTTTTCCGTAAGCGGTCTTTCCCGGCGCACCTTTTTTGGTTGCAGAGCCGCTCCTTCCAGCTTGATAATCAGGTAGCGTAAAATGTTGTTATTATGCTTAAGCTGAGTGTCTAACTCTTTCAGCGTACTGCGATCATCCAGAGTAAATCGGATATACATATAAAAACCATTTTTTTGCTTTTGGATGGGATAAGCCAGTTTGCGGCGCCCCACGGCCTCAAAACGGCTATCGTTCTGAGCTTTAGCTTTTTCTAAATATGATAAAATCTCCCGCTGGATGGCGAGATGTTCGGTTTCCGGTATAGCACCGGAGATAATAAAAGATAGTTCGTACTTCATCGGATATTTTAATTACCTTATAGTCAAAGCTACAAGGGCTGACAACCTATTATATTATAGGTCCAGCGTGGTTAATTTCCGCCCCGAGCCGTAGCGCGGTGCGGACCCGCACGTCGCTTGGCGCGGGCGGGAAATATAATGAACTGCCGATACTTTAACATAAAAAATATCTCCAGTCAAGGATAAAAAGGTCTTATATTTAGGCCGAAAATATGCTAAGATAAAGCCAATTATGAAAATGCAAATCTTTATTTTGGGACAGTCTAGCGACCTGGCCAAACAAGAACTGATTACTATTATCCAAGGTCAGGGTGGAAAAATATCCCATATCGGGTCTAATTTTATTATCGGCCAAAGCCCCCGGCACGCCGAAGAACTACAGGCTATGTTGGGCGGTACCATAAAGATCGGCAACTACTTGGGCGATCTACGGCAACTGGAAGATCTGACGGCTCAAACTTGGACCGAGTATTTACGTCCTTTTTTACATGAAAACAAAAAAAATAATTTTGGTTTTAGCTTATACAATGCTCCCCGCTCTGCTTATCAAACTGCTCAACGACTGGCGCTAGCCACAAAAAAAATACTAATTGCCGAAAAATATAAAGCCCGACTGGTCAGTAGCCGCGCGCCGGAGTTATCCTCGGTCATAGTCAGTAAAAATGATTTATTGCAAAAAGAGCTATTAATCATTAAACAAGATCAACGTTGGCTACTGGGACTGACCCAAACCGTGCAGGATTTCGGTAAATATGGCGAACGGGATATGGGCCGCCCGGCCCGCGACGACCGCTCCGGCATGCTCCCACCTAAAGTAGCCCAGATGATGATCAATCTGGCCGGACCAAACAGGGAAAAAAATATTTTAGACCCTTTTTGCGGCTCCGGTACTATCCTCCAAGAAGCCATGCTCCTGGGCTATGCCCAAATCCGGGGTACTGACCTCAGCCAACGGGCCGTTTCCGACTGCCGGCAAAACCTAGAGTGGTTGCAACAACAGTTTCGGCTGGAAACTGACTATTCTGTAGAGCCGGTCGATGCCCGCGATCTGAATCAAAAAATAGCCGCCGCTTCCCTGGACCTGATCGTCAGCGAGCCCTTTATGGGCGATGCCCGCCAACTCCACCGCCAAGATAATATCCACCAATTAATGACGGTAAAAAAAGAGCTGGAAAATCTCTACTACAAAACATTTGTCCAGTTTCATACTATTTTGAAAAATGACGGGCGGATAATTTTTGTTTTTCCGATCTTTAATGTCGGCGGGCAGAAAATCAGCACTCTGGCCAAAGAAAATCTGGAAAAAATAGGCTTTAAAATGATTTTACCTAACATAAAATCAGCCGGTCTTTCTGCGGCGGGCAATATTATCTACAGTCGCGAACACCAATTAGTGCAACGGGAAATTACTCTTTGGCAAAAAAAATAACCCTGCGGCGCTGATCGATTTCCCGCCTGAGGCGGGCAAGTGGTTCGACTGAGCGCTACCGGGTTGTACTTTTGACGAAATCTAAGCGACTATATCTAACTCGTCCAGCCAGACCAGTTTGTCGCGCAAGACCTGTAAAGCACGCCAGCGTAACTCGCCCACCGCTTCATCAAAATAGACCAAAGGTGTGTCACCTTCCAAGATATTAGTCAGATAAAAAGCCACTAAGGCCGTGTCCGCACCTAGAGCTAGCTTGTCGGCGAGTATCATCTCAAAAAACAAGCGACGACTGATCGCTAAGTCCTGGTTTTGGTCAAAATTATGCTCCACACTATAACCAAAACGGACGCTGATAAACCGACGCAGAACATTGATAAAACGGTTATCCTCTTTGATCATGGCGTCTAAAGCCCGCCTTTCTATCAGCAGACGCAAACAACTCACAACCTTATCTTTGTCCAGTAGCCCCAACGCCTGCCAGAGCACATCTCGGAGCTTGTAAGCATCACCTCCGGCTTCGGACATTAATATAGCTCCGGAAAGCAGGCGACTATCCAGCGCCATCAATCTTTGCTCAATCTCATCCAGGAGCTCTTTGGTATTTTTGACCGGGACAGGCGCCTCGGCTTTTTTAAATTCGGATATTTTCACCAGGAACCCGCCAGTATCAATTTGTACTTTTGCATCATCATCGTAGGAAATAAGCACAAAGCGCAGAGATTCCTTATCGGCCTCATTGAGCGCCAAAGCATTGGCATTTTTAGAAAGATATTTAGCTCTTTCCAGAGAACCGTGTTGTCCAGCACCGGTAAAATGTATATAATCCTTGATCCAATTATCTATAGTCGGCGCTACCAGGCGGCCTTCCTTGTCTATAATCTTGCTATTGGTCAGCCGACTGTCTTTGAAGCCACTGTACTGTTCAATCGCCTCCCGGATAGTCAGATCAAAAGACGCTGGTATGCCGCCGGTTTCGTTTTCGGACTGGGGTAGATGTTGCCAGCGAGGCACTTTTCCGCCCAGGCGCAGAATCAGTCGGTCAACGTCTTCCAAAAAATCCTGCAAAGGCCACAAAATCTTGTAAGCCATATCTAAGGTAATGGCCCGCAAGTCATAGTACTCGGCTCTTTCCATGTCTTCCAAATGGTTGGGCAGATCCAAGACCGGCAAACTTTTAAAAAAAACACTTCTTTCCAAACCTAACAAAAAAGCCATCTGGTCTCTGTTCAGACCATAAATATCGGCAATCTCGCCATTGCCCTGGCTGATTTCCGGACTAGCAATAAACTTTCTTACCCCTTCCGGTAATTCTGAAAAATTGCTATAAGCCATTAAAAATAATAAAATTAATTTATTGGTCCTAGGCCTTATTCTCTGGAGGTATATCTTCTTTGGGAGTAATCTCCTCAAACTCGGCGTCTATGATGTCGTCTTCGGGAATAGGACTTCTTCTGGACCGGCCGCCTGATTGACCCGCGTTAGCCGGACCGGCATAACTTTGTCCCCTATCACCGCCGGACTTATTTTTATTCTTTTTCTTCTTCGGCGGCGCTTCACCCATACCCTGATCTTTGGCCAACACTTTTTGCATGGACTCATCTAGGAAAGGAATGATCTGCGATTTTAAGGTAGCGGTATCGATCTTGAGTAATTCCTCTTTCTTCAGGGTCTTAGCAAACTCAATAAGTTCTTCCGGCTGACTCCTAAATACGATGTGGGCTTTATCTATGTTTTTGCGGGCTAACTTATTACGGACATCTTTTTCGGTCATCTTGGTCGGATCACGATCGGTCACGGCCTGCTGGAAATATTTAGCTAACTCATCGTCATTAACCAGATCCTCGGTAATCGGATTATCAATATTTACCTTGATATCACCGGCCTGGACCTGAGCGTTGACCATAGCGGCGACTTTGGGATCTTTACTGCCGCTACTGGCAGTCAAAAATTCAGTGCGTTGTCCCGAGCTCATCACCTTTGCCAGATCAGTAAATAATTCATTCTGTTCCTGATCACCAAGGTCCATCTTATACATTTCTTTGCCCTCAATACTGCTCTTAGCTTCTTTCAAAAAGTTCGCCTTCATCTGCGCTTGAACCTCCGGAGGCATATCGTGACCGATATGTTTATAGATTTTAGACATGGCTTTAGGATCCATCATGCCCAGTGTTTGGTAGTGGCTGAATTCTAGAGAATCCTTCTTAATTTGCCTCTTATCATCAAACATCTTACTGGCATCAACCTCTAAAGAGCCTAAGGCCTTGGCCATCGCTACCTGATCCGGCTTGTCTTTACCGTCATAAATAGCCTTTCTTTTGCGGGCGTCCTGTTGCAAGAACAATTTTAGGGCTACGGCCGTAGCTTTACCCACTTCACGGCCGATGACCCTGCCTTCGGCATCTTTTATTTCCTTGCCCTCGGCGGCCAGATGCATATCGCCAAAAACAGCCGCCGCTCCTTTTTGCCTCACTAGAGATTCCAATCTTTGTTTGATTTGGGTCTCATTGCCGCCGATCAGTTCCGGGTTTAATGTTTCCAGAGAAGCAATATATTTGTCATCAGACCCTGTACCATAATTTTTGAAACGACCGTGGGCCTCTTGCATCTCATTCCACTTGCGGCGTCTGGCTATGTCCGGTGTTCCGTCGGCATTGACGGCATCTTTACTGGCATCTTTATAATATCCCATATCAACCTTGGCTCGTTCCGCCAAAGCTCCGGAATCACCGCCCATTTTGCCAAAAAACTTCTGCGAGCCCACAGTGTAAAACTGCTTGCGTTGCTCCTCGGTCATATCCTTGGTTTTCTTGGCTTCCGGTTCTTGGAGAGCGGCGGAGAATCCCTGCGCCCTGGCTTGCATGGACAGACCGGTTCTTTGCATCCCCCGACCGCCCAATAGACGGCCGCCCAACGGGATTTTAGATGTAAAACCGCCGAATTTTTGGGTGAGTCGCCCACCGACACGCATGGCCGGCCGCGCCACGGTCATACCCATCCTGGTAGCCCGCCGTTGCAAGCCGCCCTTGATACTCTTGAGACCATCCGAAGCAAAGTTCGCCCCGGCGCCACCACTCTTACCAGCATATTGCAAGCCGGCTAAGAGCATGGACAAAGCAATAATGAAGTTTGTAATATTTGATTTTTTTGTAAAAGCGCTCAAATCAGCTGTGATGCCTTCATTTGGATTGGGATCGTCAGGAATAAATTTACTATAAACATCGCCCCGCCCGATAATGGTAAAAGATAGCCACAGAAAAAAAGCCAAAATCGGACCGATAATCAGATTATTAGTCAACTCATTCATCCAATCGTTATAATATTTTTGCGTGCCCGGGAAAACATAAAACAAGAAAGCCAACGGCGCCATCACCACCAGAATCCATAATCGGACTATACGCATGGCTAAAATAATAATAAATATGCCGATGACTACAGCCACCACCGCGATCATCAACGCTCCCAGAATCAGTGTAACTAAGTAATTACCAGTGTCTTGATTTAAGCCAACATTGTCCACATGCAAATTAAAAGCGTCGGCCAGACCAAAAGCGACTACAATATTACCGGCGGCTACGTCTTTGATGGCCGAAACAAAAGATAACATCACTATTTGGGACAAATCAATCATTAAGCCGACAATGGTCATGCTAAAGTTTATCAAGATAGCCATGATGATCAGTTTGCGCAACAAAGCCCGGTAGCCAAAACGCTCTACATTGATGATGGTGGCAATGGCGATGACTAGCAGTATCAGAATAAAAAACATATTTGACAGGTCGCGTAATATGCCCCAGCCAGTAACGACACCCGGCACGCGCGTAAAATTGTTATAGGCGGCGATAATCGGCAAGAGCCACATCTCCAATTGTAGCAGAATCAGAAAAGGACGAATCCAGATAAACCAAAGAACCTTACCCAACATCTCGGTGATAAAAGCGGTAGTGTCAGTGGCGGCCCAACCAATACCGGGTAAAACCAAAGCCACTAACACTATCAAAATGATTGCGCCCCACAGTTTCTTAGATGGATTAAATTTGATCATTGACTTAGTAGATAATAAATATTAATACACTCTCTCTACTACAAAGGTTGCTCATAGACCACTACCCAATCCGCAAATTCACGGTCAGTAACTTTACCCCACTGATCATAGATTCTGATCTTTGGTTTAAAACAGGCCGCATTGGCATAGGGCTGACCCAGAGCCTGACACTGAACCGCCGGATTAGCATCATACTGATAATCATGATAAAAAACCTTATAGCCCTCGCGACAAGCCTGCGGCAATCCGCCAAAACCCTGCAGTCCTTCTTTTTGCGGCATGAGCGCGTCTTTATCACACTTGTCTAAAGCATTTTTATATTTACCCGGATTTTGGATAAAAGTACCGGCTACCGGCCCGTCACCCCAATCAACATCGATGCTCTTGACCGGCATATGGTCCGGATGGGCATAGTAAAAGAATTTAGCCGAAACAAATATGGATTCATAACCGGTTACCGGCTGATCATTAGAATTATTCACTGTGATTCCGTTTATACCTTTACCGTCACCGTCTGCACAAATCTGCTTATTATAGTCATCACCGCAAACCCGCAAGATCTTGGGATTGTAGGTCGGACCGGCATAGGTATTAATGGCGCTGGGTAGCGTATCTTCCGGCGCCACCCAAAGGTCCGCAGTTTCGTTGCCGTCAAACACGTAAATTGGGGTCGGTAGGGTCGTGTCCCACTTAAATTTATACACTCGGCCGAAAATATAGAATAGTTCCTTTATTTCTGCCGGATTAGCAACGGTGCTAAAAAATGTAGCCGCGGACAGACCACTATCCACATTAGTGCCTACCGGAGATTGCACCAGCACCGGCCGATTATTTGATAATGGACCCACTCCCGCTCCAAAATAGTCCTCAGGCAAATCTCCCTGCGGCGATCCCAATAATTTTATCCTGTCAAAAACTACATTTGCGTCGCGATCAAAAGACCCGGATTTGTAATAATATGATAACCAATCGTGAAGCACCGGACCGGTCCATAAGGGGTTCAATACGCGATCGCCACTCGCTACGGCCGCGCGCCACCAGATGTCAGTTCTAACCCATGATTTATCACCCGTAGCATCCAAGGTATTGACCAGTGAACACATTTGATAACACTCATTACCAGCACAATGTAACTGCGAACTTTGAGGACCATACCCAGTTATATCTCTGCAATCAGCTTTCACATCGCTAGTCAAACAGCCTACAGCTCGAGGATTAACACCGTCATCTTGACCAAAAGCTTCCTTTATCAAATCAGGGTATACTCCCGCCCTTGGTACATAGGTATAAATAGGCCTATTAGCGCGCAATTCATCTCTGATGGTCTCAGGTATATTGGAGTTAAAAAAGTTGTTTAAATCATCCACGGTCAGTTGCTTTTTCTCAATTAGTTTGGCAAAACACCCGGTAATGTCGGAAATGCTGGTGAATGTATTATTGGCCAAAACCAAACGATTATAATTTCTTGGGTTTTCCACTAAATTACAGCCTCGTGTGTTACTGCAATAAGGAATTTCCTCCTTTACGATTTTTCCGTAATCACTGCACCAGGTTACTCCATTAATAATATTATGAGTATTGGGATCTAAATCAGTGCGCTGAGGCAAACCGGGCGGCGGCATCACGATATCAAAAATGCATTTTGTAAATTCACAGTTAGGGTTTTTTTCCGGACCGGCGCCCATATTACAGGCGCTATAATCATTTTTCGGCGTCAGGGTTAAACTCTGCACCCACTGATATTTCCAGCAGTTATATGGACGTCCGTCTATCACACAGACACTGTTGCTACAGCGAAGATTTCTGTCGCCTTCACAAAATCCATATTCTGCGCTGGGCGGATCGGCATAGATAAGATTACTTAATAATTCCACGAATTTCGGTTTAGTGTTCAAACATGCGATTCCCTTGTTGGCCGCGATGGAACAATTTGTATCTCTGCATTCCACTATCTGATTATCGGCAATATTAACATAATAATGCAATAGACCGGGATTACAATACACCCATCCTTCATCATGACCGCCGCCAAACCAACCACACTTGTCATCATTATAAAAACGATAAGCATAAGCTAAGTGCTCAGAAGCGCTATCACACCACATGTTGTTGTCCTGCATCCAATCCAAAACATGCCCGTCACAAGTATTATAGGTGTGTCTACTGCCGCTACCAGAGTAGGTGGCTAGAATAGTATCTATATAAAATGACTCAATTGGATTAGCCACTATGGCATCAAAGAATTTTAGCAAATCCGCCATACTGTGTGTAGGCACTGTGGTAAGTTCATTGCTGGTCAGATTGACGAAAGCGAGCGGCCCAAATTTTTCCGTGCCGGTCTTACTTTCTATCCGTTCAAAAATTATAGTATTTGCCGAGTTTGGAATAGGAGTGTTTGCGTCATATCGAGCATAGGTTTCGTTTATATCACCGGTACCTTTCAAATAATGTTGGTTTAATATTTTTTCCCTCTCAACAATAGAGGGGTCGTCTAAGGCCGCTATCCTAATTTTTGTACCCTTGGGAACCTTGATCAAAACATTACAACCGTTAACATCGGCCGAACCGCAATAATACCGGTCGCTTTCTAACTCATAGGGCGCGGCTTGCATACAAAATTGCACATCGCCGTTCTCATTATAATATCCGGCTTCGCGGTCGTTATCAAACATGCTGTTTACTCCGCTGATGGTGTTGACCGGATACCATTGGTTACAATAATAAGGACGTCCCCTTTCCAGAATCAGAGGCGTGGACTCGTCTTTTTGCAGACAAATCCCCGACCAGTTCATCAGGGTCTCAATTTTTGATTTCAAAGCACAAATACCATCGGTAGAATATGTCGTAACACCTCCATTTACTCTGTCCGGACTGTCGCAGACATCGTTTGTAGTACAGGCAAACCTCTTTTTAACCTTTGTTTGATCACCGGCGATACATACCCCTTCCTTGGAGGCCGCACCCTTACCATAATAATCAACTCCGCCGCTAGTTCCGTATGATATTTTTTGGTATTCTGGTTCACAGCTGGTGCTGGTACTCAGACAAAGATTGGCTTCCTGATAATTAGAGATTCTCTTACCATTCGGTTCAATAGCATTGGAAAAAGGAGCATCTTTTTCGGCATAACCGCGTGTCTCCACATTATAAGTATTTTGAAAGGTGTCTCCCACCTGAGGACTAACCCAACAATAATCTATGAGATTGACGCTCTGACATTCTCCTAAATAACAATCTACTGAACCGGCCTGGCAATCTACTCCGGCCATAGTAACGCTACAAACCTCACCGTCGTTACCGGCACAGACTGCTGGTGCGGCAACCGGGTAGACCAAACGGGAATTGACGATATTCTCGTCAGTACTAAAATCAAAAGTTACCAAAGAACGGGCGGGCAACAACCCGGGGATAGAATAGCCGATATACTCCTGATCGCTCCAGGTCAGATGGCCGCCGGTATTCTGGCCGGTCCTCTTCTGATAATCCTGAACGGTCAGGGGCGCCGGATTGCCCGCGATGGGCTCAGCCCATTTTTTACAGTTAGTAATATTGTTACCCTTGTCATATTGGACGCAACTGTCCAAACTATTACACAAGATAACATAACTATTGGTAATTTTATCCCAAGCCGCCGAGGATGATTTACAGCTCAGCCACTCCGAACATTGTCGGTCATTGCGGACTTTGATCAGACGGTTGGAGTCGCAGTTAGGATCGCCGGTGTTGCAGGTGATGGGACTAACCGGCTTATCGTCACTAATATTGAGGTTATAACTGTCCTGAGAATTGTAGCTAGTCATAACCGCCGTATGCAAGGCATTCCAGTTATTACCCTCATAGAATAAGATGCAACCCGTTCCCCGGTCCACTTGGCCCAGACAACTGGAGTTGTCTATATTTTCATTATCATAGTAATAATAAGATTTACAGGCCCGGTGCCAGGTCCCTCCGCCATCAATGCAGGTCTTGGTAGTAGTAAAGGCGGCATTACTGCAGTAATCTTCCTTGATGTCCAGTTCGCAGGGATTTGGAAAGGTCGGAGGCAAAGGAGCCGGATCGGTCGGATCTTTAAACACCGTGCAGAGATTCTTGCTGGCCGGACAACTGGACACGGTATCAGGATCCAAAGCCAGATCAACGGGATCAAAACCATTTATGTTGGGGTCGCCCGGCAAACCGTTGCTACAACCCTCGGGTAGAGGCAGGCCGATAGACGGAGTTTTGAACCAGCCGGCAAAAATATTACCGTTGATATTGACGTTTTGCTGATAAGTACAAGTCTGCTGTCCCGGATACTTAAAGTAATACATGCCCTTAGAAGAATTAAACTCCGAACAATACAGGGCATTGGCCCTACATAGAGAGGTGCCATATTGATCCGGATCGTTGATCTTATAGACTGTAGTAAACTTGGTGTCATCATTACGATCGGGCATACCGAGCTCACTGCAACCCTGATATGTTGATGGGCAATATTTTGCCGGGTCAGGCACCAGATAATCTATGCTGTCCGCCGGGATAGTGATTATAGAATTTTCCCCAGGGGTTGGATTACCGTTTTCATCGGTGTCATGGAAAGTTTCGGCTTCGGGATTATCCGAATTATGAGTGTCAATCACAGCCGTACAGCCGATCGCCTCTTCCCGACATAGCCGATCAAAAGATTTGAGATAAAAAGTTTTACGGTTAGTATCGGTATAAATCTGGCAACCCAGATTATATCCTTCATAAGGTTGGTCGCAAGTCGGCGGCGTATTCCAGGAGTGTTTGATGACGGCTATGGCATCAGTGATTTCCCGTAATACGATGTTGTCCACATAAACCGGCGCCGCCGAATTATCTATTCTTAGTGTTAATTTTCCCGTGTTTAGATCATTAAAAACAAATCCGGGAAAATCTACATAAGCGGTGATAGTGAAATAGTTCCAGTTTCCGCCCTCCACAGTAACAAAACGAGTATCAACTATTGGCCCCATAGCCGTGCCATCCTTTGTATTAAGAAAATAATCGTGCAAAACGTTGGCGGCATCATTTATAGACAACATCGGAATGATGCTTTTCATATTGGCCTCGCCCTTTAGCCAAAAAGATAATTGATATTTCTTGGAAGCGTGTAAATCAGTCAAAGGCCTTTCGGCTGAATCATTTGCAGGAACATTGATTTTCATGGAGTGCCCATGATTTTGTAGGGACTCTACCGATACATCGAGGTTACCGGTCCAGGGCTGAAAAGTGCCACTTTCAAAGTTGTCCTGAAATATTTTCCGCACATTATTGGCGGTATTACCATAGTAGAGTCGACAATCATTCTGACTGGCCGAGCAACCGTTGCTGATACCGGGGATGATGCGATAGGTAATAGCGGTGATGGTGCGACGATAATCATGGCAGTCATCGCTGGCAAAAATAACCCGGCTATCCAAGCGGTAAAAAGGGTCGCCGTTTCTATCAAAATACTCGCGACAATCCGGATTCGTAGCCATATCTGCTTGAACACATAAAGCTTGAGTGGCGGCATTATCAATACAATTACTACCTCCCAATAGGACATTAGTGCAGGGTCCGCCGTCGAGATTGCTCATTTTTGCTAAGACGGTTTTGATCTGATAACCCTCGGTATCGGAACCGGACCAAGTATAATATTCGGTACCCTCTGGTTCCGACACGCACTGGCGCACGCTGGTAAAATATTCCCGGCCTTCGCCGCCTTGAGCTACGGCATCTAGATTAGTAAACTCCTCGCAACCGGCCGCACTGATCGGGCAGGAAGTAGCTGTGTTGGCAATAAAATTAAAATATTTGACCGGGGACGCCGGATCTTGTATCAAATCAAAACTGGTGGGCTGTTCAGCAAAGGTGGCATAGCCCACGCACTCGGCCGGACAGAGGTCATCTTGGCTAATCACGGCCGGGATCAAAGGATCACCATTGGCCGGGGTATATCCCTGACAACCGACTTCACGGGCCGTACACATCACCCGAGAGCCGTTCATATTTATTTTTCCACCCTCGCCATATACGCTAAAAGCGGAAGCGTTTTGATTGGTATTACTGATCACCTCAAGCTTGATATTGGAAAATCCCGCCACGCCGGCGTTGCTGTAAATATTTATTCTGGCCTCGCCGATAGCGATATCATTGGTCATAAAAGTGCAACTCTTTGTCTCGCCCGCTTGTAGTTTCAAAGCCGCCCGATCTTGCACGGGAAATTCGCAGGTACCGCGCCCGGGGACCGGACCGGCAGCGGCCACCAGGTTGCAGTTTTGACCGACATCACAGGCCTCGACTGCTATAAAAGCTTCGCGATCAAACGCCGTACCTGACAGAGCATAAGAAGTATGCGGCGACAAAACCACATTGTGGTAGACGACAGCATTATTATTTTTCAAAACGCCAGTACCGGTGCTGGTGGAATATCCCTGCGCCGTAGTCGGCCCACCGGCCGCATTAAACCAGCCGTCCGGAAAAGTGTCTTGGTTGGCATCGCTGAAATTTCCGTTAGGTATGATATTAACCTCTTGATCCGGCTCCATACTGATATACTCGTGACAACCCGCCTGTGTCTCCGGACAAGTCTGCGCCCGATTCGTCAGAAACAAATCGTTATTATCGACAGCCGCGGCCTGTAAAATCCAACGGCCGTCAGCCAGCTTTTCCTGGGAATAGCGGCGACAACCAGCGTCAGTGGCATCACAATAATCCAAAGATCCCTCAATATATGAATTTACACCGAATTCCTTACTGCTAAAATTAAGACAACCCGCATAGATCTCCCCGTCTTCGCAGATATCACCCTTAAAGCGCCAGATATTTTCCGTCTTGGTGCAATAGCCATATTGTTCGTTGATGCACTCGCCATTTTCATCATGGCGCAGACAGGTTTTAAAGTCGGCACAATATTGTTGGCGGTCGGCCGTGTCCGGTGATTCCAGGACTGAACCGTAGACCAGAGCTTCGCACATGGCCTTGGGCGCCTTGAGTACCCAGTTGCCGTCTATCAGATGGTACATCGGATTATGCGGTGTATTATCGACACTATATTTGGCATCAGTCGCTAGAGGGCAATCGCTGGTAGGATTATCTTCAAAACATTCAATGGCTGTCTTCAGAGATACCGGCGAAGTGACCAGCGAACGCAAAGCCGCTAACTCCCAGCCGATCGGGATAACATTGGCTTTTCTCAATTTTACCAAGTTGCTATAGCAAAAAGCTTCGCGATAACAATTGTCGCTATTGTTGCGCAGAACGTCGTCCTTGCCGATTAGAATCATATTGCCATCAATGCTACCGTCCTGGATCGCTTGGTTTATAGTCTTGCCCGAGCTGATGGCCTCGGCAAATTGGGCGTCAATCACGCAATTATCCGGCCGGCGCGCCTGCTCTTCGCTGGGACAGACTATAAAATCATTGATCAAACTATAATCTTCAACTTTTTCTAAAGTGGTGGTTTTTAAATCCTCAAATATCTGCTGATTCCGAGGCTGGCGGATATCAGCTCCGCCGCGCAACCTGGTCAGTAAGTCGTCACGCAAACTGGTATTTTTTTCATTACCAAACAAAGACCAGGTGCCTTTTTTTATCCACTGACTAAGTAGTTTGGAACTAAAAGTATTGACAAATAGACTGCCGGCGTCCTTCATAATCTTGGCAAAGGCCTTAACGTTGGAGGTTTTTTGGTCGCCGGACGACTGCTTCTTGGCGATCTCGGCCTGTAGGGCGGCGGTGTACTCGGCATCGCTGATTCCTTTAATTTTAGTGCAGTGCACTTTGACTTCTTCGGTAATAGTTGTAGCCTTATCTAAAAAGCCCTGGCACTCCTCGGCCGCTATCATCTTAGCTTGTTCTTCCTCGGCTAATTTTTTATTTAGGCCGGCCTGCAAAGTAAAAAAAGTGTTAACATCACTTTGCTCGCTGATACCCGTCCAAAAAGACTGGATATTTTTGGCTCCGCTACGCGGATCCAGTTGAAATTTGACCAGATCATTGGCAAAAGAGTCGCCAAATTTAGCCCACTGATTTTTAACATTGGTCCAATCGCATTTCGGCGGCGGTGGCGCCTGGGAGTCAATCAGGGATAAAGTCAAACTCAGCTTTACGGCTACCGAGGGATTGCAGAGATTCAGCCCCAACTGATCAAATCCTTGTTTGCTGATCAAAGAGATAAACTCACCTCCGGCCGCCTCCAGAGCTTTTTGCGAGGCGTCTTTTATAGACAAGGTCCGGAAACTCGGCTTACCACCCGGTCCTCCGGTGGCCAATTCATTGGCTACCGTGTAGGAGAGATTGCTCATATACATATTAAAGGCCCGCTCTACCAAATCCATAGAAACCGCTTCCCGGGCCGTATTGAATATGATCCCAATTCTTTCCCAAATCCATTTAGCACTGGTAAGGTTTGTAATCATGGCATCAAATTGGGCGTTGACGGGTCGCGGGGCTAATCCTATCGGCATGACTAGAGCTAGAGCCAAACTAATTATGAATAGATGTTTTTTTAAAATCGACATAAAAGTTTATTGGGCTAAAATTTTATCCCTAATTTTTAATAAATCTTCGTCGCTTAATTTATTGATCTCGTCGGCGCTGGCATTGGGCTGTACCAGCAAAAACTGCCTGATCTCGGCCGGAGTAGTCGTAGCCGACAAAGCAACGGAATCTAATAAGCCGCTATTTGCTAAGGCGTCCATCAGTACTACCAGGTCATCATTGGTCAGCTGATCCACTTGCTCTTTAGGGATACCGCTGTCAATCAAAAATTTTCTAAACTCGGCCACTACGGCATCCTGAAAAGTCAGGGTTGGATCCAAGGTTACGTCTTGGATCACCTCGGCTAACTTGGTCTTGGGCGTAATCAAAGCCAAGAGATTACAATTTTGCCCGCGCGGGCAAAGCGGATCATCGCCCTTGGTCGCCTCGTCAAAATCGGAATAACCGTCACTGTCCGTATCCGGCAAAAAAATACTAGTGTGGTATTGGTAGAGCTCCTGATAGTCGGTCAGTCCGTCTTGGTCAGTATCGGTTTTTTTTAGCTGTTCATCGGAAATAGCCTGCTGAGAATTCTGAATCTGATCGGTTATAAAACTAGGAAGCTTATAACCGACCGCACCGATAATATTGTTATAAATATAAGCCAATCCTAAAACTAATATTACTATCGCCACTAAAATAAAAAACCAGGAACTTTTTCTCCGGCGCTGTTTGCGAGACCGCCCAAACCTGGCTTCAAAATTGGGATCATAGGTGGCCGAACTGTCTGCTCGACTATTATAAAATTTTTTGTCCATGGATGACCTATAAACTCCCTATATTATAACATATTTTTATAAAATAACCAAAGGATAAAATAGAAAAAAATAAAAAGCTTTATCCTTGTCCGAAAAAAAGCCTATTTCAACAAAATTTGGACTAAATCTATCCAATTTTTTATTGATAAATTTTCGGCTCTGATGTTTGTGTCCAGCCCCAATTTATCCAGAGCCGCGCTAACCGTCTCTTTAGTAATATTCTGATCAGTGGCTAAATTATTGCTCAGCTTTTTACGCTTGCCGGCAAAACCGCGACGGATCATCTGCCAGGTAAGTCGCTCGGCGACTGGATAATTCCAACCATGTAAGGTGTTGATATGCAAAATAGCGGAATCTACCTGGGGTTGAGGATAAAAACTTTCCTTGGACACCAGCGAAACCAATTTTGCCCGACCGTAAAAAGCCACCCCCAAAGACAAGAGGCTATTTTTTTTCGGATCGCAAATCCGTTCGGCCACTTCTTTTTGTACTAACAGCGTGATGCTTTGCGGTTGGGGAGATATTAAAATTAACTGGCTAATTAATTTGCCGGTCAGATAATAAGGAATATTAGCCACCACCTTATACTCGGTAAATTTTTTTTCCGCCAGTATTTTTTGCCACTGCGCCGAACTTAAAGTCAATATATCCTGCCAATAAACATCCAGATTGCCGGCAACATCCGCTAATTTTGTCAGGGGCTCACGGAAATTATCCTCCACCTCAAAGGCGACCACGCGGCCAGCCTGATCAACCAGATATTTACTGAGCGCTCCCAAGCCCGGGCCGACTTCCAAAACCAAATCTCCCTGACTCAGATTGGCCTGACGACAAATTCTCTTGAGCACGTCTTCGTCCAATAAAAAATTCTGGCCCCGCAATTTATTGGGAGTCAGTTTATATTTTTTTATCAAAAAATTTATTTCTGTTTTATTCATTTATAAAAGCATGTAGAGCAAAGTCATGCCTCCGGCTAAAATAAAAGTCAATTTAAAAGCGATGATATCGGCACTAACCAAAAACAGCAGTCCATAAATCACTAATATGGCAAAAAGCTTGCCGATGACCAGGCTCATCTCAAAAAATACTACGCCGCTCATCAGATGGTGATGTTTGTCCGCCTGCAGATCCTTGGCATTTTCATAAGTGATGGCAGTCATAGGGATGGTAACCACGTTTTTACCCAACCGCGATAAGCTATCCACAAAAAATACGCCGACAGTAGTAGTAATAAATAGACGAATATACCAAGATATGGCATATATAGCGCTACCCAGATAGAGTACGGGACGCTTGTTTTTATAATCCGTGAGTTTACCGATATAAAAAGTGATAATGGTGGTAACTAAAGTAGCCAGAGCCACGATCAGCCCCAGATCAAACATATTAGTGATAATCAGAGAAATAAAAATCGGCCAAATAACCAAAACCACCAACTCCTCTCCGTAGCCGGCGTAAGCCAAAAAAGAGCGGCGGTTTTTTCTATTAAATAAATTACGGTAAGTATCGCCATAAGAAAATAAACTGGGCGCAAACTCTTCGCGGGTAATCAAAGTCGGTATATTGGAAGCCAAAAAAATCACCGAGGCCAAAGTAAACAGCGCGCCATAACCCCAATTTACTACAATAAAACCGGCAATGGCCGGTCCGATCACATAAACCAAAGAGGTGGCCACCGTCATCGAGCTCAGTTCCCTGCCCTCTTCGCTGTCATCGGAAAATCTAGCAAAATCGGCATGATAAGCCGGCCAATAAAAAGTCTTCTGGATCGCCAGGATGATCGGGCTTAGGTAAAATAGGATAGGATACCGGGCAATAAAGAATAAGGCCAGATAAAAAAGAATAAATAAAATTGTGCCCACAAAAATGCTCATCTCATAACCGTATCTTTTGGCAAACTTAGCCCCGATGGGCATCAGGAGAAAATAAAAAATATAGGTGATCAGATAAAAAAGCATGATAGACTGCAGGTTGTAGCCGATTTTGTAGAGATAAATGGGCTCAAAAATCATCACCATGGCCAGCGCCAGATTCACCAGGGTGGTGGAAATAAAAAGTTCGCGCACCTGACGCTTCATCTTATAGGGCAAATAACTTTTGATCGCTTGCCATTGCATGACTATATTGTAACTTTTAATTCACCTTGGCGCAAAATCTCCAGTCCGCGTTCGGTGCATTTAATAATGGTAGTCGGGCGGCGGCGGAGCAGATCTCCGGCGTTGATAAACAAATCCGGCTGGTATTTTTGGTGTTGAAACTGCTTACTGATCTCCCGAGATTTATAGATGTCCCCCTGCCCGCTCAAATTTGCCGAAGTCGCTACTAGAGGACGGCCCAGATTTAAGGTCAAACTATTGGCAAAGTGGTCCGATGATACCCGCAGGGCCAAAAGTTTGCTAAAGTGTTTTTGCCAGTGCTGATGCTTAAAGGGCAGAACCAAGGTCAGTGGTCCGGGCCAATACTGCATGGCTAAACTGCGCGCCTGGGGCGATAGCTCACAGAGATAATTTGCCGCCACCAAATCGGGCACTAATACGGACAGTGGTTTGCCGGCTTCGCGCTTTTTAATCTGATATATTTTTCCCACCGCCGTGGCGTCATAATAATCCGCTCCTAAGCCGTAGCAGGTTTCGGTCGGAAAAATTATGGTTCCCCCCTGGCGCAAAATCTCCAGCGCCGACTGCAAAACGGTCACGTAGTTTTTATCGTTCAATTTTAACTCCCGCATATTTAATTAGCTACGATACTAATGATTTTATTTTTTACATGTATAAATTTGCGGATTTTTAATCCCTGTAGACAGCGTTGTATTTTTTCCTGCGATAAAATTTCTTTTTCCAGTTCTTTACTGGGTGCGGTGTCATAGTCTAATTCTATAGTATCGCGCAATTTACCGTTGACTTGGATACCTAAAATAATTTTCTCTTCCTGGGCTAACCGGACATCATACTTTGGCCAGGATTCATAGGCCAGATTATTTTTATGACCCAGCTTTTGCCAGAGCTCTGCGGACAAGTGCGGCGCCAAGGGTGAAAGTAGTTTGATAAAATCCGCCCACAAGTCCTTGTTTATTTTTTCCTGCTTTTCCAGATGATTAAGCAGGATCATTAGTTGGGACACGGCGGTATTAAAATGCATCTGCTCAATGTCAGTGGAAACTTTTTTTATGCTTTGGTGCAATAATCGTTCGCTCTCTTTACTAGTTTTGACCGCACCGATCTTGTCCGCCAAAGCCCAAATCCGATTTAAAAATCTAAACACCCCGGTTACTCCCTGATCATCCCAGGCGATAGTCTGATCAAAGGGCCCCATAAACATCTCATAAACCCGCAGAGCATCGGCTCCATATTTGGCCACGATATCATCGGGATTAATCACATTACCCTTGGATTTTGACATCTTCACTCCGCCCTCAGCTAAAATCAAGCCGTGCGCCGTGCGTTTGGCATAAGGTTCGTCACCGCATTCTTTGGGTATTACGCCGATATCAAATAAAAATTTGTAAATAAAACGGGAGTATAAGAGATGCAAGTTGGTGTGCTCCATACCGCCGTTGTACCAATCCACCGGTAGCCAATACTTGGCTTTTTTAGGATCCACTAATTGCTTTTTATTTCTGGGATCAGTATAGCGGATAAAATACCAATTTGATCCGCCCCAGTTGGGCATGACATCAGTCTCCCGCCTGGCCGGTCCGCCACAAACCGGGCACTTGGTATTAATCCACTTATCCAGCTTAGCTAAAGGTGATTGACCGTCAGCCGTGGGCTTAAAATCTTTGATGTCGGGAAGTACAACCGGCAGATCTTTTTCCGGGACTGCTTGCCAATTATCTTTTTCACAATAAACCATCGGTATCGGCTCGCCCCAATATCTTTGCCGGGAAAAAATCCAGTCGTGGAGTTTATAATTGACAGTTTTTTTGCCAATTTTGTTCTTGGATAGCCAACCAGTAATTTCTTTCTGAAACTTCTTGACGCTGAAACCATTATATTTGTCCGAATTTATCATCTGGCCGCTCTCGGTGTCCGTATAAGCTTCTTTTTTAATATCGCCGCCCGAGATTACAGGGACAATATTTAATTTGTATTTTTTAGCAAACTCCCAGTCCCGCTGGTCATGCGCCGGCACCGCCATAATCGCACCCGTACCATAGCTCATCATCACATAGTCGGCCACAAAAATGGGGATTTCTTTTTTATTAACAGGATTAATGGCCGATACTCCCTCTAATTTCAGGCCGCTTTTTTCTTTGCCTCGGTCAATATCGGATTTACCGCGAGCGGCACTGATATACTTTTTTATGGCAGACAAATTCTTTATCTGTCCTTCTAGCCGATGAATTATCGGATGCTCCGGCGCCAATACCATAAAAGTCACGCCAAACAAAGTGTCCGGCCGGGTGGTAAACACTTTCAGTTTTTGATCGCTGTTAGTAATGGCAAAATCAACTTCAACACCTTCACTGCGGCCGATCCAGTCAGTTTGTTGTTTTTTTATAGGTTCCAGGAAATCAATTCGCTTCAAACCATCAATCAATCTATCGGCATATTTGCTAATGCGTAGTAACCACTGTTCTTTTTCTTTTTTGACTATTGCTCCGCCGCAACGTTCGCAGACTCCGCCCACTACTTCTTCATTGGCCAGACCGATCTGGCAGGACAGACACCAATTAATATTTTCCTTAGCTTTATAAGCTAAACCATTTTTCCAAAGCTGAATAAAAATCCACTGCGTCCAATGGTAATAATCTTCGTCGGAAGTGGAAAAGAACCGCGACCAATCAAAACTATAGCCCAACATCTGTAATTGGCGGTTAAAATTAGCGATATTTCTTTTGGTCGCTACTTTGGGCGGTGTATTGGTCTTGATGGCGTAGTTTTCCGCCGGCAAACCAAAAGTATCCATACCGATGGGGTATAAAACATTTTCTCCGGCCATGCGTCGCTGACGGCTGATGACATCCATAGCCGTGATCGGACGCAAATGTCCGACGTGCAGACCGTCGCCGGAAGGATAAGGAAATTCGATCAGACTATAAAACTTTTTTTTCTTAGAATTATCCAAAGCCAGCCAGGTCTGCTCTCTCTGCCAATACTGCTGCCACTTCTTTTCCGTTGCCTTAAAATTATATTTCATAAAATATCTTCAAATATAAAGCAATTTTAACATTATGGGTACTAAAAATCAACCGTGCACCGATACTGGTGCACGGTTGCCCCCGCGCAAGCGGGGGCCCAGCTTAAATAATGGCACTACAATTTTTTTGGAGATTATGTTATTATCACTAATACTTTTTAACCCCACTATTATTAACCTATTTATCCAAAAAATTCTCAATAAATTAGCCATTTTTTTAGCCGATTCTTTGCTGTGGTTAAAAAATAAGCTGGGCTCCGGACTAAGAGGGTTTGGCCGACTGCTGGCCGGCGCCGGTAAAGTTACTATCCTGCCGATAATTTTATTTTTGTATAAAAACATTTTGCTGACCAAAATCCGGTTGAAAAATTTTGACTGGCTAAAGTTACGCTATCTTACTTTTTTCAAAAAATATCTGCCCGGCCTGATCATCATCATGATCATCACTATCGCCACCTCACATAATATCCTAGCCAAAAACTACACCGCGGAAGAATATGTCAACCGTACTTTATTACCGGCCATGATTCAAAGTAGCGATGAAGAACGCAGTACTATCGTAGAAGAAAAAGCTCCGGTCACGGCGACCACCGGAATTATTAATTATCTGGATGAACAAGGTAGTCTCCAGGAAATAGTTATCTCCACCCCCTTCCAATCGGATGCCGGCTCCGGTTATGGGGATGTTACGGCCGATGCCTCCAGCCTGGTCTTAAACACTCCGGAAAACTCCGCGGAAACGTCCGGTGAAGACTTTGGCGACAGCGCCCCGGTCCGTAGCGAAAATATCAGCTACACTGTCCAGGCCGGCGATGTCTTGGGATCTATTGCCGAAAAATTTGACATCAGCGTTAATACTATCCTCTGGGCCAATGGCCTAAACTGGAGTAGCACTATCAGGCCCGGACAAAAACTAGTCATCCTGCCGGGTTCGGGTATAAACTATGAAGTCAAAAAAGGAGATGTCCTCTCCAGCGTGGCTAAAAAATATCAGGCGGACGTGGAAAAAATAATCCCTGCTAATAACCTGGCCAACGCTTCCAATATTAATGCCGGAGATCTCATCTTTATCCCCGACGGCGTCAAACCGACCGCCGTGGTTTCCTCTTATAAACCGGCTAAAACCGAAACTATTCCGTCGGTGGTTAGTAAACCAATGGATTTGGGAACCAAATTTTTATGGCCGGCCGTCAGCACCCGTATCACCCAATATTTTAGCTGGCGCCATACCGGAGTTGATATCGGTGATAAAACCGGCAATCCGATCTATGCGGCGGAAGACGGCAAGGTAACCCGAGCCGGCTGGTCACGGGGCTATGGCAATAACGTTATCATCAATCACGGCAACGGCGTAGAAACTCTCTATGGTCATGCCAGTAAATTGCTGGTTGAAGAAGGAGAAACCGTGTCCCGTGGCCAGTTGATCGCCTTGATCGGCTCCACCGGCTGGTCTACCGGACCGCACTTGCACTTTGAGGTGCGAGTAAATGGCGTCCGGCAAAATGGATTGAACTATATTAAATAAATCAGGCACCGGGCCCGCTAATCCAGCGGGCTTTTTATATTACGCAAATACGAATGCGCTACACTAGTATAGCCCTGGGTGGTGCGAATACTGCCGTGACCTAATAATTTCTGGATGTAGCGAATATCCAAGCCACTTTCCAATAAATGCGTGGCAAAGCTGTGCCGCAAACTGTGGCAAGTGGCCGCTGCGTTAATACCCGCTTTGGTCATGGCAGTAGTAAAAATTTTTTGGGCGGTGCGCTGACTGATGTGCGAACGATTGCCGGCACCCGGAAAAATATATTCCGAATAATCCGCTCTTTGTTTACTATACGCTTCCCACAGATCAAGACTCTGTAGGCTTAATAAAGTATAGCGATCCTTGTGTCCTTTGGCGTCCTTAACCAGTAATAATTTTTCGGCGGGTCGCAAATGATCCGGCTTTAATTTTACTACCTCGGAGACCCGCAAGCCCGATCCGTAAAGCAAGGACAAAAGCAGACGATGTTTAATATTGATCGGAACATTTATAATTCTTATAATCTGCTCGCGCGCTAAAATTGTCGGCAAAAATTTTTCCCGCCGCGGCCGGCGGACATGAGTGAAGAGACGGCGATGCAAAAAATCATCGTAGTAAAAACGCAAGGCAGAAATAACCAAATTTAAAGAAGTGTTGGAATACCCACGAGACTTGAGATATAAAAGATAATTTTTTATATCTTGAGCGTTCACTTCTTTGGCCGATTTAGAGACAAAATCCAAAAACCTCTGATTATGCCCCAAATAAGCCTTGACAGTCCGATGTGAAAAACCTCTAATAATGAGCTCCTGAACTAAAAAAGCCAAGGGATGAGCCCGAGGCACTAACTCAACTGTCTTTTTAGCTAAATCTGGACTATTGGTTAAGTCCGACTGACCATTATAGTCAGCAAAAAAATCGCTTTTCATACTTTCTTCCGATTAATAATTATTGTTTACATTTTGGCTAATTAGAGCTATTATGTCAATAGGTTCGCAAAGCAACTGTTGTACGCCATAATAAAAAGCCCTAAATAAAATACTATGGAAAACCCCGAAATAATGCCCGCTAATCAATTGACAAAGGCCGAAAGAGAGCGTCAAAATATCGAACAACAATCACGTTCAAGAATTTATGAAATTTTTGATAAATTTAATACTGCAAATGAAAGAGTGGATGATATATTTAATAACTTAAAAAATATATTGACAAAAATGCCAAACTCTGAAGAAATAAAAAGTGAATTAGAGGCTCTAAGACAAATAGAAGAAAAAGGACATTTTTGTGAAAAAGCTTTCACTATTCTTGAACAAATAATTGAATGGCGGGAAAATAATTTACAAGAATTTGAGGAAATTAGACGAAACGATTTTAATGAGCAGGGTGATTTTATTGAATTAAATAAAATGCTTTCTTACAATATTGACGGAGATTCTATTCATATTCATGTTCCGCCCAACGTATCAACATCAAACTCCGAAAAAATAAACTTAGTATATGATGGCCTAAAAAAACTGGCTCAAATAGTAGATCAAAATCCTGCTATAAAAACAATCGTTGGCACATCGTGGATAGTAGCTGAACATCCAGCATTAATGACTAAACTACATTTTACCTTGGAAGGTAAAATAGACGAGACAAGTAGAGCGGAACATTTTCCTGCTGAAAATAGAGAAATTGCTGTAGCTACGATGTCTAGAGATGAATTAATTAAACACTATTTATAAATACTACAGTTTGGCTTTTTATTACGGCGCACAACACCGCGTATCTGGTTCGCGGACTAAATTATATTTTTATCTTAATAATAATTAAACATAAATTATATGAAACACAACATTTATTCTAGTGGCGGAGTTCAAAACATTGAATTTACTGATAATCAATCCGACAAATCCGTAGGCGTTGTTGATCCTGGCAGTTATACATTTACTACTGAACGTGAAGAAACTGTGCAATGTCTGACTGGATCATTAGAAATAAACAACAATCAGTGTTTACCTGGTCAAAAAGTTGTAATTCCAAAAGGAGAATCTTTTACTATTTCAGCAAAAGAAGCTTCAAGTTATTTGTGTTTATATAAATAAAAATATAATTTAGTCCGCTCACTGAAATTCCTCGCCCATTAATAATTAATGGCCGCTCGGAACTTCAGATACGCTGGCCTGTTATGTGAAATAAATAAATTCTTTTCTGCTATCGCAGAAAAATTATCCGTTCAATTTTTAATTTATGTATCCAGAAAAATACAATCCGACGCAAGAAGAAATTAACAAGGCTGAAAGCATAATGACAGACGAACAACGTCAAGCTTCTGAAATTCGGGCTGAAAATTACGAACAGGTGCAACCCCCGTGGAAAGATTTTACGGAAAAGATTGATGAAAATTTTGTCCGCAAAAGACCATCCCCTGAAGTTGTTAAAGCAATGAATCAGAGCCTAGAGGAATTGGGCCAGACATTTGAGGGGTCTGGTTTGAATTGGCACCTTGATGGAGCTTTAAATATATCCTTAATGAATGGCGCCGGCGAAAACCCTGAAAAATACATCGGCGAACACAAGGATGTTGATATCTCCGTAGAGAAAGACGAACTTGAGGCATTAGAGGCGCAATTGCTTAAAAACGGTTATGGCTTATTTTTATCTCGCACAGGAGATAAAATAAAAAATAAAATAATGAGGCGAGTTGGACATGGGGATTTCGCCGAATCAGATACAGAACATATGCTAATTGCCGCTATAGATGAAAACGGTAAAATCCGCCAAGATAAAGCCTTAAATTTTGTAGATATCCATATTATCCAAAGAGATGAGGCTGGGAAACCCTTGGGCGTATCAGGTACGCCCATCCCTGAAAAATGGGTTCAACCGCAGCCAATGGAATTTCATAGCAAACAAATAAATGTTTCACATCCTGGAAAAGTGCTTTATTTCAAGCTCCACCAAGATAGAAATTATGATGTTACCGACGCGGAAAAATTAATTGAAACAGGTAAAATCATTGAAGAAGATATTGATGATATAGAAAAAGTATATAGGGATGAATTTAAAGCAAATGTTGAGCGCGGTCGAAAAATTTTTGAGGGTTATACCAATCAACTCAAACCAGAAATGAGTGCGGACGAAATTTTTAATCTTATGCAAAGCCAGCCCGAATTTCAAAAACGAGGAGATATGGCAGTGGGGTTAAAGAAATTAGCAGAAAAAATTGCAGAATCTGAAAATAAATCAGTTGATAATATATTATCTATTGCTATCACCTTTTTTGGAATTGAAGAAAAGTATAATCAAAAGCGTCAAATATTAAACAGGATGAAACAAAGGGTAAAGGATATTAAAGAAATGGAACGAATTTGCGGAGAATTACAAAAATAAAATTTGCCTGAATAATGCCTGCTATCGCTCGCGAATTTATTTACATCAGCTAACACTGCGTATCTGGTTAATAGAATAAATGATTTATTATTAATTTAAAAATATGGAAAAACTAATAGAATTAGCGCAGTCTCCATCAAGTCCTGGGATAGAGACCGTTGATAAAATGGTTATGAAATTACATGTACCCTGTTCTGAAAAAAGTGTAACTGTGCAAATAAATCCATTTTTACAAGATTATGAAGAAAATGCAGACCAGCCAAATGTTCAAATAAGACAAATGCAAATAACGAGTACTACATCAGATACAAAAACTCTTACTTTTGATTTTGAAAATAACTCTACTCATAACATAGATATAGATGGAGAAAATTATCAAATAACCCTAATGAATATTGGAAAAGAAAAAACTCAAGATGGTGAATTTCCCGCTTTTGAATTTCTAGTCAAAAAAGATTAAATCATTTATTCTATTAACCCAAATCCCTCATTCCCCTTCGACTCGTTCCGGTGGTCACTTCGTGAAAGTTTACCACTTCCACTTGCTCAGGGTCATTCGGGACTTCAGATACGCTGACCTGTTAGGAGAAATTAAGTTTCAAAAATATGAATAAAAAATTTAAAAAAATGTTATTCCAAATGTATCGAAGCTTTCCTAATTCTTTTTGGTCAGACTCTGAATTAAAAAAAATTGCTACCAAGGAAGCTATAGATGCTCTGGTCGAGGCTCATTATCTTTTTAAGATAAAAGTAGAATTTATTGAAAAAGGAAAGATCAAGGTGGACGGAGGCACATATATGAATACTGAAAACAAGGCTCTTCATAATCCCGGTTTTAAAGATTGTTACGGACTTGGACCAAACTCAATAAACATAATATACGCTCATAGACTACAAATTCTTACTTATTGGATTATTGCACTGACAGTATTTACAACGGTTTTAACAATTTTCACAATTTTTGAAACTTAACATCGCCCAACACCGGATATCCGAGGATCGAGCTAGAATAAAATTATTAAAAAAATATGAAAAAGATAATAAAATTTTTTAAAAAGCCATCCACTTTAGTAATAATCGTACTTCTAGTTACTATATTCGTTTTATCTTTAAAAAACTCCGATTTAAAATATTCACGTCTTTACGAAGTGGAGACTATTCCTGATATAAATCTTACAAATTCGTTATATAATTATTCTAATGATAATTATAGTGCGGGCTCTATTAGCGGATTTGTTGCATTTTATGATAAAGACAGCCAGCCAAAGGGATTAAAACAATATTATATTATTGGGCCATTAAATAAATTAGATGAAAATTTAAATCGAATATTTTCTCTTGAAGAAATAGTTAAAATGGATTATTTACCTCCAACAAGTATCAATAAGTACGAGCTCAGAGAAACCAGCGAATCATATCAAATGTTGACACTAGAAGATGAAACTGGAAATATGTTTTTTATAAACAAAAATTCAGATGAAGTTACTATGAGGGATGTAGGTGGTGATAATACTAGATTAATTACCAACCAATCAGATTATAAAAATTTTATAATTAACCTTTTAAAATAATTTTATTCTTTACGCTCGCTCCTCTACATCCCTTCGCCTCCTAATATGATGTTGGCTTTTAAAAGCCAAATATTATATCATATTAGTAGGCTCGGGACGTCGGATATCCTGGCCTGTTAGGCGAAATTTACTCATCTTTTTATTAAAATATGCCAATTTACTTTTCAGTTGATCGTAATAAAACCTTACAAAAAGGAACAGAGATTGCTTTAATTCAGCACAATGATATTAGTCCAGTAGAGCTACAAAATTATATAAATACGCTGTTTCCAGATGGAGTAACGAATCACGGTGAAAGATATATGTTGCAACCATGTCCGGCAAATCAAGTTAATTCCGTAATTGAACTGATTTTTGAATATGAAAGACGGAATAATTTCATAAGCTGCCCTTCTAGAATGCAATCTGTATTTGCCTTTGATAATCTTGAATCAGCAAAAAAATTTCGCGAAATATACGGGAACAATCAAGGCGCTATAGTAAAAATTGACGCAATCTCTGCTTTCAAAGCTGATATGAATTTATTAACTTTAAAAGATTCATTATTACAACTGTCTTATAATGCTCATAAATATTGGAAAGGTGAAGCCTCTGATAGTCCATTTTGGGAACATCTATTGATTCCGCCAGTTAAAGTAATTGATATAATAAAAGATGAGTAAACCTCGCCCAACACCGGATATCCGAGGAGCGAGCTAGAATAAAATTATTAAATAAAAGTAATATGCTTCATAAATAATAAATACAAAATATGGATATCAAAACAACACTTTACATTATAGAAAAAAGACGTGGTAATAATTACGCAAAAATGATTGATATGGTTGCGTTCGGACTAACGAATGGTGGTACAAAAACCGCTTTAATATTGGAAGAAACAGCTCAAGCCCTAGAAAAAGCCCAAACCAACCCAACTAAAGAAAATTGGGAAAATTTAAAAAAATCACTTATTAATAATCCGCCAAGAGATATTTAATACTTTTATTCCTTGACGCTCACTCCTCTACATCCCTTCGCCTCCTAATATGATGTTGGCTTTAAAAAGCCAAATATTATATCATATTAGTAGGCTCGGGACGTCGGATATCCTGAACCGTTAGCTGAAATATTTTAAATTTAGTGCCACAGATCATGTTTAATTATAAAGAAAAAATTGGAGAAGATTTAAAGAAAGAGGCGCGAGCCCTCGGCCTTAGTGAAGAAGGTTGGTACGAACATAAAGGAACAGTTCGTGAAGTATTCAGAGAAGCCGCCGTTCAGACGCGAGTAAGAGAAGCAAAAAGAGCGCGTCGAGAAAATAGATTGTGGATCTTCGCTGTAATCTCCGCTTTAAATGCTCTTTTTAGTGCTGCGGCCGCATGGCTCGCTGTGCTAAAATAAAATTTAAAATACATCGCCCAACACCGCGTATGCGCTTAGAGAAATACCCCTATTTGACAAGGTTTTTAATCTATGATAATGTGTGTAATACAAAGTATTACAATTAATATATAAATATATGCGACAAGTAATAAATATCTCCCTGCCTGATACTATGGCTAAAACAGTTAAAAAAGCTGTTAAAACTGGTGACTATTCCTCTACCAGCGAATTTTTTCGTCATTTAATAAGAGACTGGCAAGAAAATAAGCTAATGACTGAATTAAGTGAGAGTAGATTAGAACTAGCTAGTGGAAAAGGAATGGTTTTAAAATCCTTAAAAGATTTGCGATAATCCATTTTCTATGGAAATTATTTATAGCTCAAAATTCGCTAGAGAGTATAGAAGGCTGCCAAAGGATGTGAAAGCTCTAGCTGAAACACAAGAAGCTATTTTTCGTAAAGATCCTTATGATCCGAGGCTAAAAACCCACAAGCTAAAAGGAAAGTTTGATGGGTTTTTATCTTTTTCTATTGGCTATAAATATAGGATAATATTTGAATTCGCCAAAGGTAGAAAAACGGTATATTTTCACATAGTAGGAGATCATGATATTTATCAATAGACCGGGTATTTCTCTAAAGCAAATTATCTTTTCGCTACGGTGGTTTGTCCCGCAAAATTATACCACCTACGCTCAAAGATAACTTCGCATACGCACATCTGTTAGCTGGAAATATTCCTTTTCAAAAATCATGAAAAATAAAAGAGCTGTTATAATAATTACAATGCTGATTATTGCCGGAATCTTTGTAATCGGCGCTGATTGGGCGAATGAGACAATTCATCGTTTCTTTCACAGCTATTTTGCTGATATTATTATTCCATTTGGATTTTACTTGCTCTTAATTTTAAATGAAGAAAATTTTGTTTTTCTTAAAAAATGGCAGGTAAAAGCCGGGACAGTATTTGCTTTATGTGCCCTATCTGAAACACTGCAATACTTTGATATTTATGCATTAGCAAGGGTTTTTGATCCTATAGACTATGTAATGTATGGTCTGGGAGTAATTTTTGCTGTTTTCGTTGATAGAGTTATTTTAAAAAAAATGTTCAGTTTCTGGCATTAAAAAGTTGTAATACAAAAAATTGCCAAATAATATTAAAGATATTGCATCAATTCTTTAGCCCTAAAATTTAAGAAAAAATAATTCAAACAAAAAATCCGGCGCTAGAGGCGCCGGATTTTTTGTTAATATTGACCTGGACACACAAACCCAGATTTTACCAAACTAGGATCGCTTTCATAAATCTTTAACGCGTTGGGACAATCACAATAGCTTCTAGCCGGCGCACATATATTTGGTTGGACAAAACGATTCCAGTAACAACCGGCATCGTTTGCACAAACACTATCACTAGCATAAAGCAAACATTGTTCTGTACTTTTTGGGATAGCCGCAAACCATTTTCCTCCCCCATTTTCGCAGATAGTACTAAAATTTGGTTTAATATCATTTAAGGGTACTAATAATCCTGCACCCAAAGGATTATGTCCCGTCTGCATCTCTTGCCCATCAAGATATCCATCACCATCGGTATCCGGATTGCGAGGATCGGTGCCATAATAAGCTTCCAACTGATCGGTCAGACCGTCATTATCCGAATCTAACATACTATTTGTGGTAGTGGTTAACTCGGTCGGCATCAGGCTGGTCATAAACTGCTCCAGAGTCATAGCATCAGCCGGTGCGGCCAGTTGTTTGTCTGGGATAGACTCTATCATCAGACTAATTTCAAAACTAATGACAATATTATCGGCCGCAGACATTACTTGAAAATTATTATTTATGAGTTCTAGGCCGTAGATAATATTATCCTTGGTTCCCAGCCACATATTTATTTCCATACCTTCCAGTGACATGACGATTTCTCCCAGAGCTTTAGGATCTTCCTTGATTTTAGAAAAATAGGCCTGATCTAATTCCGTGCTGGCATAAGTTTGCGATAATAAATTAAAAAAATCTTGACCCTTGCCCGGAATGATGCGATACTTTATTTTTTTTGCCTGGGCGGCGGAAATTTTTTTTATTTCGTGAGTATCGGTTATGGAAATAAGATTACTACGTCTTAATTTATTTATAAAATCTGTGTACTTTTTACTATACTGCTGAGCTAAATCACTCTGTTGTTGTCCCATGTTCGACTCAGGAATCGCTCCCCGTAATGACAACCATTTGTTCATCAAATTATTAGGATCGCCTAAAATTCCCTGCAGTCCCGCTATACTTTTATCATCAAGACTGGTTAACTGCAAATAATAATCCGGGCCAATGGCAATATAATTTAAGCTAGCCAAAGTATTAAAATAATCGCTTTTAAAATCTACCTTAAAATCGCCTTCTGATCCTTTTTCATAGACATTAAAATTTGAACTGATTGTGTAGCTAGTATCTTTAAGATTATTAACCCCGAGTGGCAACAGAGTTCCTAGCTCACTGCCGGAACTCACCTGACTATTTCCAGCAAGGTTGAACTTAAGAGACGCCTGATATTCTCCGGTAACTTTAAAATTCTTCTCCGTCGTGCCCCAGGGCCAACTCATCTGTCGGCTCATCAGCATTGCCTGTCCCTGGGCATAATACCACCATCCGCCTACGCCCGCTAAGACTAAAACAATCACCGCGATAATACCAATAATTAGCAATTTCTTACTGCCTCCCGTTTTTTGACTTTGCAGACGCTCGGTCAGGCCGGCCGGCGGCTGAGGCATGCCCGGATAGGCTTTAAAATTTGTCAGCTCCGGTGCGGCCGGACTAGGGTTGGTTTGATTAGCTTGGGGAGTTTGATTTTCCATATAAAATTTTAATACTTATTGCCTTTATTATAGCACAAATTATTATTTTAATCTTTTTTGAACTGCCTTGCTCTGCAATTCCCGCAGAGCATCGGCCGCTATCCAACGGGCGCTTTTAGAATGCGATCGACTGATATCTCGGGCGGATTTTATAGCTAAGACATTGAGTTTTTTATTTCTTTTTCCGACTTGGCGCAAGGCCCAGTTGACGGCTTTGCGGACAAAATTCCGCTCATCAGTAGAATATTTTTTTATGATTGGGAAAAATTGAATAAATTTTGTGTTCGGGGAAAACTTGTCGCCGATCGCTAAACAGGCGATAAGGGCAAAGCCGGCGCGACGGACATATTCCCGTCTGTCCTTTGACCATTTTTTTACTTTTTGAAAAGCCCGAGGTGTACGGCGGTAAAGATTTAGGCAAACCTGATCACAGACATCCCAAGAATCAAAATCTTGAGTCCAACTATCCATCTGTTGACTGGTAATTTTGTGTGGCTCGGCGATCATGCCAGCTAGGATGCGGGCCTCATGGATCTCTGTCCGCCACAAAGACAAAGCCAGACCATGGTCTTGGCCAATTTGTCTGGCTAGTTGACGAAGTATGGGGATTTTTACCCCCCAAGGTTTTTTAGCTTTAATACCGAAAGCCATCATCCCCTGCACCGTCTTCGGCTGGCGATATCTTTTGAGATGTGCGATGACCTGTGCTGTAGTCATTATTTTAATTCCAGAGAACACGGCTGATCATCAGCACAATCATAATACAAACTCAGTTCTAATATTTTACCCGGTCTCCAGGAGGAAATAAAACTGTAGAGATTTATATTTTTGCCGGCGCCGAAAAGTTTTAACGCATCAAGCTCACTGGGCGTTCGGCTCTCATCATAAGGAATGGCTGGTAGATAACTTATTTTTTCCAGGGGGAATAATAATTCCGTAGCGTCGCTATTTGGTGTAGCCAATGTATTTGGACGGAAAAGGTGCCCTCCAAAATTTGCTAACTTTAGATAAAAACTATCAAATTTGGTCATTTTTTTGTCCTCCACGACGGCTCTGACATAGACATAAGCGTCGGCGATTTCCCCGTTCTGACGGATATTTACTATTTTGATTTTACTGTTATCCAAAACCGAATTCGGCGTCCAAGAAACAAAATCTTTGGCTATTTCCAGTTTTTGCATCTGAGACAAGCGCGCATAATCCGGAAAATTTGCCAGGTCCTGACTGATATTATCCGTACTGGTAGCATTGGCGTTTTGATTATTGGTATTAAGGGACGGTTTCCAATTTTTTATTACCAGAAAAAATAAAACTATGATCACCGCTATGATGCCGGCGATTAATTTCCAGCGGCTCTGGCCGCGGCTGGCTCCCTCTATCTCAGCGCTATAGTCCGGGTGGTGCTGAGGCGTGGCACTGGGTGGTGTGGACTGATTTTGACTGAGATCTTTTTCTTCTTCCATAGCTGAAATATTAAATTATAAATTAACCGATATTTTTTTTAAATTATGCTGATCCAATAAACGAAAACTATACCAAGCCACTACGCCCAGGACTACCAAACCGACCAACCCTCCTGGGCCGCCTATAAAGTGATTAAAGGCCGGAAATATCATCGCCCAGATACCATAGGCTTGAGAATTGAAAACGCCGTGGGCCCAACCGGCCAATATACTACTACCCGAGTGTAAACGTAAATATCCGATATAAATTCCTAGGAAGGTGGCCATAGCTATAAAGAATAAAGCTCCCAGCCAAACATTAGAATATCCGCCAAAACCCAGGAGGACAACAAAGGGCACGTGCCACAATCCCCAAATCAGTCCGCTGATGACCAGAGCTTTTTTTTCGCCGAGCGGCAACAAGTGTGGTAAGAGATGACCTCGCCAGCCCAGTTCCTCTCCTAGACCAGCTACGGAATTGACAAAAGGGGTAAATAAAAAGGTGAACAGAAATATTATCAGCACGATCAGCGGACCGGGCAAAGGTAAGGTCAGACCATATTGGGAGGCAAATCCGCTTAAAGAAAAATCCACCGGCGCTCCCAAAATGTAGGTTAAGGTATAGATTATAATAAACACGGCCGGTATGAGTAGCCAGACATTAAGATAATTTTTGAAAGCTCCCCAGTGCCAGCCCGCAGTCGCCCAACCCTCTTTAGTGATAAACTGCCGGGTGATAATCGTGGCGATGGTCGGCAAAAACATTAAACCGGCTAAAACCAGCTGAGCGGACAAAGCTCCGGCTACCATCTTCATCTGCAAGCCAGCCATCACCCCGACGACTATCAAGGTCAGGCCAAAAGTGATGATAATATAGGAATATAGGGATTTTTTGTTGATTTTCTGATCCATATTTATCCCCTCTATTCTATCGCATTCATCAAAATAATCCAATCCCTCAAATAAAGTTTGACAAATAGTCTTAATCAGATGAAAATATAACCATTAATCGTTCTATACAACCTCTACCTTTCTCTGCGGAGGAAAAAAATGAGAACCGATAATGTCGTCGCTATCACCCATCTTTGGCAAGCCACCTACATGAATGAACTGCCGCTTATCAAGTGCGGTCTCGTGGACCGCTGGATGATCCTATCGTCGGAATACCACCTTCAAGTTTTACCCGATGACTATGTCGAGTTCAGCGGACGGGTTCTCTGCCGAATCACTGGTGTTCGCCGGTATGACAGTTTTGCCGCGCTACTGGCGCGCGAAGATACCGCGCGGATCGACCCCGACTCCAGCGCCGAGGAACTCCTCGGTCTCTGGAGGGCTAAGTATAGCCCCGAGCAAGAAAATGAAGGAGTGTTTATCGCTCAATTTTGTGTTGTTTAAAACAACGCAATATCTATAGACCCTGTCGCGCTTAGCGTGACGGGGTCTATACAAATAAAAGCTTTATTTTTTCTCATTTTACCGCTATAATCAAGATAAATTATAGCAATTCGGTGGGCTGGCCGAGTGGTTGAAGGCGCTAGTCTCGAAAACTGGTATACCTGTAAGGGTATCGTGAGTTCGAATCTCACGCCCACCGCCACACTTCGCGTCAGCCAAGGAAATAAAATAAAAATATGCCCAACAACGAATATCAAAATCTCGGACCAAAAACATTATTTATTTTCATCTTTGGCAATACTATGCTGGCGGTGATGGTTTTGTTGGTTTTATTAGTTGCCTGGTGGCTGATAAATTTTTTCGGCAATAGCCAATTGATTGATCAATCGTTGCCACTAATCAATTCCCTGATGCCTCTGCTAATAATTGTTGATTTGATTTTTTTTATTATCATGACCCTGATTGCCCGTTGGCAATATACAAATTACAAATTTAAAATTGACGATGACGCTTTTCGAGTAATGCATGGCATCCTGACTCGCGAAGAAATCGCCATGCCCTATCGCCGGATAGAAAGCGTGGATTTGAAGCAGACTTTATTTTACCAAATACTGGGTGTCAGCTAGGTCACGATTGAAACCGTGTCCGATATGGAGTCAGAGGGCGATGTGAAAAATTATAACCGTGATGATGAGGTCCTGCCGGCCATTGACCGCCATCTGGCCGAGACTATACAACACGAGCTGACTAGCCGGGCCAATATCCAAAAAATGCATTTACACGATTAAAATTTAAAAAAAATATATGAGAAAAAATTGGGCTCTAGGATTCCTGGGATTTATGGGCATCAGAGGAATCGTCGGAATTATGCACGGCGACTGGTTAGAAGCTGTTTGGATCTGTTGGCTAGCCTGGTTTGCCGCCTTTATTCCGGAGAAAGATGATAAAAATTAGTTGAAAACTATGGACAACCAAAAAAAGGGTAGCAGCGTGGCCAGTGGCGCTTATGGCCTGGGTTTTATCGGGGCGGCCATTTATTTTATCCAACATGCCGGCGATTTTTGGCTGGGAGTGCTGGGAGTGCTCAAGGCGCTAGTCTGGCCGGCTTTCCTGGTTTATAAACTACTGGAGTTTCTAAAGATGTAAGATAATTTTATAATCAAAAATAAAAATGTTTAACCTAATACTGCTTTTAGCCGCTCTTTTATTATTAATCGTCAGTGCTAATTTTGCCAACAAATACGCCACTAGATTAGCCCAGGCCTTGCGACTACCCAAATATATTGTCGGCTTTATTGTGGTGGCCATTATATCTATCCTTCCGGAAACATTTATAGCCATAAACTCCGCCTTGGCGGGCGTACCCTCTTTTGGCTTAGGTACACTCTTTGGTTCCAACGTGGCTGATCTTACTCTGGTCTTTACTATTATAATATTTACTACTACCCGTGGCCTGAAAATCAGTAGCCAGATTTTAGATAATAATAAATGGTATCCGAGTATGCTGGCGCTGCCGATTCTGGTAGGCTGGGACGGTTACTACTCGCGTACCGAGGGCGTTATGCTTATCATCGCCGGTTTTTTATTTTACTTTTGGGTCTTGCGTCGTAATCCCCGTCTGCCCCTGAGCGACAAAAAAATAAATACTCATTTGCTCGCAGACATTTTTTTCTTGCTGGTGAGTATGGCCACACTGCTCTGGGCCTCGTACCTGACGGTAGAATATGGCGTAGCCTTTGCCCAGACGATACGGCTAAACCCGGCTCTGATCGCCATGTTGATCGTCGGCGTCGGCACCACTTTACCGGAGTTGTCTTTTTCTCTGATTGCCGTGCGCCACAAGGGCGAGGGTTTGGCTCTGGGAGACATCCTCGGCACGGTCATTTCTGACGCGACTATCGCCGTAGGTATCATCGCCATAATCAGCCCATTTTATTTCCCCCAAAGAATTATCTATATTACCGCCATGTTTATGGTCGTGGCCGCTATGCTACTTTTCACTCTGATGCGCTCAGGAAAATTACTTACCAAGCAGGAAGGAGTGTTTCTCCTTTTATTCTACATATTTTTTATTTTGACGGAGTATCTGCTAAATGGATAATTATGAGGAATCTAAAAATACCCTACCACCGCCAACAAAATAATTTTTATTGCGGTCCGGCCAGTTTGCAGATGGCTCTGGCTTTTTTTAAATACTTTCAGCCGCAGACTAGCCTGGCTCGACAATTAAAAACTAGTCCCCGGCTGGGTACAAATAATCAGCGTATGGTCAAGGTCGCTCAGGAGCACGGCTTTGCCAGTTTTGCCAAAAAAAATTCTAAGTTATCCGATATTAAATTTTTTTTGAAAAATAAACTGCCGGTAATCATCAACTATCGGGAACCATCAGAAAACGAATATCACTTTGCCCTGATCTCCGGCTTGGATGACCAAGCAGTGCGTCTGGCCGACCCGCATAACGGCCACAATTTTAAATTAAAAAAAACTATCTTTTTACGCCGCTGGCGGGACAGTCGTAATATCTATAAAAAGTGGTTTATGGTGATCGCCCCTAAAAAATATATTAACAAATAAGCTTATGATAAAAAATAAATTTTTCTGGATAGCCCTGATCTTTATGCTGGTCGCCCTGATAATATATCTGGGTACACCTAAAAAAACCGTGGCTCCGGGTGCACCGAACACCGCGGTACCGGAAACGATATCCTATGATAATTCCCAATATGGCTTTTCTTTTGCCCTAGCAAATAGCTGGAGGGGATATTCTGTTATTAGTAGTGAATGGCGGGGCCTGACGACCGATGCCCAAAATGGTGAAGTCGCCACTACCACCGGCCCGCTAATTTCCATCCGCCACCCGCTTTGGACTGGAGAAAATCCTCGACAAGATATACCGATTATGGTTCTGACAATATACCAGTGGAATGAATTACAACAAGACAAATTTCACATCGGTGCCGCCCCGATCAGACCGAGTGAACTGGGACGCAATGACAAATACGTTTTTGCCTTACCGGCACGCTATAATTTTGCTTTTCCGACCGGGTATGAAGAGGTAGAACAAATCCTGCAAGCTAAACCCCTAAAAGCTTATTAATATTTATGAAAAATCCTTGGTTTAAAAAAGCCTGCTGGATTCATTATCCGGTTTCATTCAGCGGCTATGTCATCACTATATTGATCTTAGCTTTTTGCGTGCAGGTTTTTATGGCCGTTGATTCCCGCTCCCACTCGGTTAGTGATACTCTCTATGGAGCATTCCCTTTTATCGTGCCGGCTTTGTTGGTTTGGGATTGGATAGCCGAGAAAACTAGCTAATAAATGACTATGAAAATATATTTTGCCGGATCCATCCGCTCGGGTCGTCAGGATCGCGACTGGTACAGACAAATTATTGAACTCCTCAAAAACTACGGCCGGGTTTTAACTGAGCATATCGGCGATCCTAAAATTACCGGCCAGGGTGAGCATTGGCTAGATGATCAGGTAATCTTTAAACGGGACATCGAGTGGCTTTTGGAAGCCGATGTTTTAGTAGCTGATATCACACAACCGAGCACCGGCGTTGGCTACGAGATAGCACGGGCTGAACAGGCTACTAAAAAAGTGCTTTGCCTGTTCCGAAAAAATAGTAAGACCTCATTGTCTGGCATGATTAACGGTAATAAAAAAATCACTACCAAGCTATATTCAAATATGGAGGATGTTAAAACTATCCTAGAACAATTTTTTCAATAGTATGCCGGCAAAATTGATTTTTTTCAGCTTAATTATTCTGGCCGTATTTTTAGAAGTAGTCGGTGATACCTATCTAAAAAAATGGTCTCTGGAAAGTAAAAATTTATGGCTCCTTATTGGCCTGCTAATTTATTTTGTCGGCTCCATTTTTTGGATAGTTTCCCTGAAATATGATTATCTCTCCCGAGCCATTACTATCTTTACAGTACTCAACCTCATCTTAGTGGTCCTGGTCGGTGTTTTGTATTTTAAAGAGGACTTATCTTTGATTAACAAATTCGGCATTGCTCTCGCTGTCCTCAGTGTGATCTTAATCGAACTATAACTATAGAATATTATTTATCAAGAGCCGCCGCCGCGTCAGACGCGGCGGCGGCTTTATTAATCATAAAAAAGGTAATCCCATTCTAATTGAAGTTTATCTTAAAACTATACATACCCATACCACAGAGGCCTTGCATCGTACCCTTGGCCTGATCGGCGACAATAGCTATTTCTTTGACCCCGGTAGGCTCCAGGCTACCCCGCCAGCCAAGCTTAGGAATTACCAAGCTGGACGAACAATCATAAGTGCCGTTGGTAGAAACTCTCAAAGTAGTGGCTATATTTGCCTTAGCGTCGATTACCCGAGGAGTGTAGCCGCCTTTGGCGGTGATATCAATCACTTGCTTATCGCCGATTTGCGAAACTACGTTTGATACTCCTACATCAGATTTATCATTAGCCGGCTCGCCTCCCAGGGTAAAGCCGACACCGATAGCGCCGCCCAAAACTACGATGGCTATAATTATAAAAAATATGTTTTTACTTTTCATCCCGTTAAAGATCAAATGATTAAATAATTTACAAGTAAATTATTATGCTAAATTTTATAACCGCCAGTGATATGTTTTAAAAAAGATCTCTAACGGGCTTCATATTTATAAATTAAAAATAGGATTGATAATACCGGCTACCGCCAGCAGATTAAGCAGATTAAATATGGCCATGGCCATAACTATCAGTCCGGCTGTCTTAAAAAATATCCCTTGCCAGGGTTTGCTGATAATGCTGAAGGAACTAAAAGATAATAGGGACAACATCGGCAAGGTGCCCAACACAAAAATAAGCATCGTCAATGCCCCTTTAAAAAAACTGCCGGTAGATAAAGCGTAAATTTGCATAGATTGCGTAAAACCGCAGGGCATAAAAAAAGTCAGCCCACCCACTAAAAACGGGGTAAAAAAATTAAATACTTCCCGCGGCGCCAAAACTTTTTTAGCAATATGTTTGGGCATAACTATTTGAAACTTTTGCGTAAAATCTGTTAAATCCAAAAGGTTAAAACCTAAGACTAGCATCACCAACCCGACTACCATACTAATAATTAAATTAACAGTCCAGTTTAGATGCAAGGCACTGCCGATAGTGCCGATCACTCCGCCCAGCACAAAAAAAGTTAGCAGGCGTCCCAGGTGAAACATGATTTGGGTGCGGGCTTTGGCTCCGCTTTTAGCATAAGAAGCTGACAGTGATAAAACCAGACCACCGACTATTGCCAGGCAAGTGGAGACTGAAGCGATAAGCCCGATTACTAAAGCCGTGGAATAACTGACATTATTGCCGCTCACTAGATTAACCAGCCCTAGTTTTTGTAGCCAGATAAAAACAGCAATTAGGGTGGTAGCCATGGGTAGGGCATAATAAAACTCCGACCAAACAATGGTTTTTTTTGTTTTGTTAGTAGATAAGGTATAACCGTCTGATTTTAAGATCAGATTTAAATCTTGAATTACTTTTTCTTGGTCTCCAATCAAATTGCCGGTGATTATTATTTCCCGGCGTGCCAAATCAGCCCGAGCGCTCGTTACTCCCGGATATTCTTTGAGCCGGTCGTCAATGAGCATGACGCAGGCGCGACAATGCATGCCACTAACGTAAAATTTATATGTTTGTTCCATTTTATAATTTTTTAGTTTTAAGTCTAAGAGAATTACTGACAACCGACACGCTAGACAGAGCCATGGCTAATCCAGCTAAGACTGGTGACAAAACCCAGCCAAATATAGGATAAAATAATCCGCTAGCTATGGGAATGCCAATAATATTATAGATAAAAGCCCAAAAAAGATTTTGCTTGACCGTGGCCATAGTCAGACGGGAAAGTTTGATGGCCTGGGCAATCTTACTAATATCGCCATTGAGCAGAGTAACGTCGCTGGTTTCAATAGAGACGTCGGTGCCGGTAGACATAGTCAGACCGACGTCAGCCTGCGCCAGAGCCGGAGCATCGTTTACCCCGTCGCCCGCCATAGCCACTACTTGCCCCTGGCTTTGCAGAGCTTTAATTTTAGCTAGTTTATCAGCCGGCATAGTTTGAGCTAATACTTCATCAATTCCCAATTGATCGGCGATATTTTGGGCGGCACGCTGATTATCACCGGTAGCCATAATCACCCGGGTGCCGGATTGGTGCAAATTATCAATAGCGGCCTTGGCCTCCGGTTTTAATTTGTCGCCAATATTGACCTGGGCTAACAATTGTTTCTCGGTAGTTAAATACACTATAGTCTGGTTGTTTCTATCGTCACTACCAGCCAATTTAAATTTGGCCAATAGGGCCGGACCACCGACATAATAGTTCTGCCCCTCCACTTTTCCGCTGATGCCTTGCCCAGGCAAATTTTTGAAATCCGTCGTTTTGAGTAAATTGATTTTTTTGCTGATAGCGTTCTGAACAATGCATTCGCCCAAGGGATGTTCGGAATTTTTTTCCAACGAAGCTAAAATTTGCAAAGCTTTATCTGAATCTAACTGGGCTAAAGTTTTTAGAGAAATTAATTCCGGCCGACCGACAGTCAGGGTTCCTGTTTTGTCTATCACTAGGGTTGTAACCTTGTGTAATTTTTCTAAAACCTCGGCGTTTTTGATCAAGATGCCGTTGCTCGCCCCCTTGCCCACGCCGACGATAATCGCCGTGGGCGTAGCCAGACCCAAGGCACAGGGACAGGCAATAATAAGGACACCGACAAAACTAGTCAATCCAAAAGATAAAGCTTCACTAAAAACCATATAACGGGAACCTATCAGCAACCAAGAGGCTACAGATAAAAAAGAAATAATTAACACCGCCGGCACAAAAATTGCCGCGATTTTGTCCGCTAATTTTTGGATCGGCGCTTTGGATCCCTGGGCATCTTCCACCATTTTTATAATATGGGCTAAGAGCGTTTCCGATCCGACATTGGTTGCTTTCAGGGTAAAAGATCCGGTGGTATTAATTGTGCCGGCCGCTACCTTATCACCGACATTTTTTGACACCGGCATGGGCTCGCCGGTGAGCATAGATTCGTTAATATTTGAATGACCGTCGGTAATAATTCCGTCCACCGGTACTTTCATGCCCGGTTTGACTAAAATCAAATCGCCATGTTGCACTTGATCAATAAAAATTTCCTGCTCTTTCCCATTGCGAACAATCAAGGCGGTCTTTACCTGTAGACCCATTAACTTCTTGATCGCCTCGCCGGTTTTTAATTTTGCCCGCGCTTCCAAATATTTTCCTAGAGTAATCAAACCTATAACGATGATAGTAACATCATAATAAGTATGTTCGATATTGATATAATTTCTTAGCGACTGTCCGAAAACCGAAACCACAAAACTATAGAGAAAGGCGGCTAGTGTGCCGATGCCTACCAGAGTGTCCATATTAGCCGCGCCACGCCGGATAAAAATCCAAACTCCCCGCAAATATTGTCGGCCGATAAAAAATAAGGAGTAGGCCGCCAATAAGGGCATTAACCACATTAGCAAGCTGGTCAGGGCAAACGGCATTTCCGGAATAAGTTTAATCCCGGACGATAAATCCCAAACCATGAACAAGGCGCTAATAATGACTAGGGGCATGGCGATTTGCACTTTGTGCCGCAAGCTACCCAGCTCCTGCTGTTTCAGCATTTTACTGTGGTCATGACCGGGCATAGACATCTGATCAGTCCCGGATTCCTCAAAGGTGTACCCTAAAGGTTTGATTACCGCCGATAATTTTGTCAAATCGGTAATCTGTGAATCAAAGTCTAGTTGGGCCTTTTCTGTGCCATAACTGACAGCCACTGATTTTACACCGGCTTGTTTTTGTAATTTTCTTTCTATGATGCTGGCACACGAAGCGCAGTGCATCCCTCTAATTTGATATGTATTACCTGACATAATTGTTACCGATTAATATGCTATATCTATAGGGAAGCGAAGCCTCGAGCGTAGTCGAGAGGAGAGGCACAGTGCATGCCCTGAATTTTATATGTGTTGGTACCCATATTTTTATATATCGCATCCCCCGCGCAAGCGGGGCCCAAAAAAACAAATTAATAATTATTTGCGCTTTAGTTTATAAACCTTAAGAATCTCACTTTTGGCCTTAGCGGTTTGTCCGGCCTGCATCTGATGGATAACACAATGCCCCAAATGGCTTTCCATCATCAAATCCTCAATATTGGAAAGAGCTTGCTTGACCGCCGAGGTCTGAGTGATGATGTCAATGCAGTATTTACCCCGGGCGACCATTTCCTGCAAACCGCGAATCTGCCCTTCGACTATTTTCAGCCGGCGAATTAACTTCTTTTGATTGGAGTTTAACATATTTAATAACATACACCCCCTGGGGGGTATTGTCAAATATAAAACAAAAAACCACGAAGCCGATTTGACTTCGTGGTTTGGCCCTAACGGGCTAAGATTTTTGACGCCTGACGACTCTGATATTGGCGCTGAAGTTGCCCTTGGTCTCGTGGCTCTGCTGACAACGCTCACTGCAGTAAAAGAAAACTCGCCAGAACGGCAAGCCGTCACGCGTGCCGCTACGCCACTTCACGGCCACTACCGGATCGCCAGGAGTGATGAACTTCTCCCCTTCGGCCACGGGATGGTTCTTGCAAACCACGATATCGCCGTTAACGATCAACTGACGCCAGTGTCCTCGTTCGGGCAAAAAAAGCAAGATACTTTCATCAAACAGCCCCTTATAGACTGCGGGTTGCGGCAAGCTCTTATTACTCGGCATTGCGGACCTCCTTTGAGACGAACTAAAGACGGCGCTATCTTAAAATAAAAATCCAATAAAGTCAAAATAGAAAAGCCAGCCATGGGCAATCATAAAAAAAATGGTCGTCCTGCTGCCTGTCCGCCTTTGGTGGAGGACTCGGACCTAGGACCCCCACATTACCCGCCGTCGCTAAAGTTCTGGCAGGCAGGTAAGTGTGGCCTTATTTATTTTATTACTATCTTCACTAGCGGCGGGCCATCCGCAGCCTTGGTGAAGAATGGTGCGCATAGATGGATTTGAACCATCGACCCCCACATTATAAGTGTGATGCTCTAACCAAGCTGAGCTATATGCGCAAAAAATAAAAGGCTATAACAATTATAGTGAAGATATGACCTTTTGTGAAGCCTAAAGTGTATTATTTATTATTCTGAGTTTATCGCTCAGTTTTTCCAAAATAATTTCTTTAGCACCATCCAGAGTGTGCCCCAAGACAATCTGGGCAAAACGCCGATGTCCTTTGGGATTAAACTCCCTGACTAGTTCCAGGGCATCGACATTATCGATAGTGTAGAGCCAAACCTCGGTCTGGTCCAGGGCTAATTGGTAAAAGATAGCCGCAACTTGTGTCTCGGGATTGGCTAGGATCAGATCGCGGACTAAATCCTGAAAGTCCTGAGGCAGGTTTTCTAATTCTTCATGCTTTAAAAAAGAAGTAATGACGTGCTCGCTTTGGCTCAAACGAGATAAAACTCGTCCCCAATTTTTTAAAGTCTTGATGTCCTTGGTACGATAAAGCGACTCTATAATCAACTCCCGATTAGCCCCCTGCACGATCAATTGGCTGGCCAGCTCCAAAGTGGCTGGTGTAACCTGGGAAGACTGAAAACTGTTAGTAGCGGCGATCATGCCGCCCAAGAGATTAGTAGCGATGTTTTTATCCAGCTCCCCAGCCATCAGCCCATAGCTGATCTCCGCCAGCGAAGTGGCCTTGGCATCAATAATATTTAGCTGGCCATAATTTTCATTAATCACCGATCGGTCGATATTGATCACCGGGACCTCATGAAAAAAATGTCGATGTTCGCTAAAAACGTGACCTAAGAGCTCCAAACTAACCGCTCCCAAAACTAGTACCAAATCATATTTATAATCACCTTGCTCGGTACGGACATCTCCGGCGCTAAAAACGCCGCCGTCGGATACAATATTTATTTCCAAGGCCTGGCCCCGGACATCATAGCTAAGCTGTTTGACCTGAGTCCGAGAAACGTCCAACACTATTTTAAAACGATTTAAATTTTCCAGTTTTTGAATCCAATCTATTTTTTCCGGCAAAAAAGCAAAGCGATGGACCGTGCCGTCAAAGACCACCTCCGCCGGTTTATTTTTCTTGGCAAAATAAAGCCACCAAGCGGCCGCCGTGCAAATCACATCCGTATTAGGATTGGCCGGACCGGCGACCAAAATACTGCGGGCTCCTGCTACTAAAGTTTTAAATTCTTGGTGACTGGTATCAGGCATATTTTATTTATTTGACTTTTCAGAATAACTTATTAACAGCAGTTTGTCAATCATTTATTTAAAATCCGAACCATAATCTGCCCGGTTTGTCTAGAGTCTGACCAATCCGTTATTATTGACTTTAAGTATAAAATATTGTAAGGTGAGAGCGACTAAAAAATTTTAGCAAATGCGCATTAGGCGCCTTTTTAAATAAAATCATTCATCCCGTTAGAGATATAGAGCACAATTCTAAGGGGTAAAGTGAATTTAAACATTAATCTCTAACGGGATGAACGTCAGCGCCCTGGCCCGACAACTTAAAGTGACAGTCAGCGAACTTCTGGAAAAATTGCCGGAGCTGGGTTTTGACGTCGGAGCCCGCGCCATAAAAATCGATGACAAGCTGGTACCGAAGATTATAGAAGCCTGGCGCCGGGCTGACCGCAAAGAAAGTTTCAAAAAAGAACTTTCCCAAATCGAGGAAAGAGGCCGGGAAAAAAACGACGAAAAAACTGTAGTAGAAAAACAGATCTCCGTCGGCGAAACCATAGTTGTTAAAGATATGGCTGAACTGATGAAACTGCCTGTAGCCCGACTGATGGGTGAGTTGATGAAAAACGGAATCATGGTTTCTCTAAATGAAAAAGTCGATTTTGATACGGCCACTATCATTGCTGAGGATTTGGGCTTTAAAGTCGTAAAAACCGATCACGAAGCTCTGGAAGAAATAAGTAAAAAAGCACGCTTGGCTGAATTACTAACGGAAAGAACAGCCACTATCACCAAACCACCTGTGGTTGTGGTAATGGGCCATGTCGATCACGGCAAAACTAAACTACTCGATGCTATCCGGTCAACTAATGTGGTAGATCAAGAGGCCGGCGGTATTACCCAGCATATCGGTGCCTATCAGGTAGAAACCAAAGGCAAGTTGATCACTTTTTTGGATACGCCCGGACATGAGGCTTTTAAGGCTATGCGTAGCCGCGGCGGACAAATCGCCGATATCGCTATCTTAGTAGTAGCGGCCGATGACGGCCTGCAACCACAGACTCTGGAAAGCATTTCGGTAATCCAAAAAGAGAGCTTATCTTTTATAGTAGCGATTAATAAAATTGACAAAGAAGGCGCCGATCCAGACCGCATCAAACAACAACTGACCGAATTAAATCTAACTCCTGAAGACTGGGGCGGCAAAACCGTTACCTGTCTGATTTCCGCCAAACAAAAACAGGGCATTAGCGAACTATTAGACCTGGTGTTGCTCATCGCCGATATGGAAAACCTGCGCGCCGATACGGAAGGGTCGGCCATCGGCACGATCATCGAATCCCATATTGATAAAAGCGCTGGTCCGGTGACCACAGTGCTGGTCCAAGCCGGAACTTTGCGTGTGGGTGATATGTTTATCGTCGGCGAAGTGCCAGGTAAGATAAAAACTCTACAAAATTGGATGGCTAAGGATGTGGCCGCGGCCACTCCGGGTATGCCTGTTAAAATACTAGGCTTAAAACTATCCCCAGCTGTGGGCGAAATATTACAGGTTATCTCTGACAAAAAACAATTTAAAGACAAACTAAAGAATCTCAGCCACCGAGGTCACACTTCCAACAATAACGTCAAACAAAGCGAAGACGAAGACCGTGCCGATGTGACTGTTCTCAACCTGATCATTAAATCCGACGTTTTGGGCTCGGCCGAAGCCATCGAAGAAGCCCTGTCAAAAATCAAGGTGTCTGACACCAAAGTTAAGGTTATCAAAAAAGGCCTGGGCCAAATTACCGACGCCGATATTTTGCAGGCCGAAGCTACCGGCGCCATGGTCATCGGCTTTCATATCAAAGAAAATAAGAGTCTGATTTCGCTGATAGATCAAAAAGGCGTCATTGTCCTCTATTTTGATATTATCTATAAACTACTGGAACACATCGAGGAAACCCTTCAAAATATCAGGGGCAAAAAAACGATTCATAAATTTATCGGCCGCATGGAAGTCTTGGCCATCTTTAAAACCACCAAAAAGGGCATGATCGTCGGCGGTAAGGTCATTGAAGGAAAAATAACCAAAAACGCCAAAATTAAGGTCTTGAAAAGTGGCGAGGTAGAAACCATCGGCCAGCTGATCAATCTCCAAGCCGGCAAGGAAAACGTTTCCGAAGTAATCAGCGGCACCCAGGCCGGTATCGAATATCACGGCGACCCGATCATCGCAGTGGGCGATACATTGGAATTTTTTGAAGAGATCTATGAGTAAGAGAACAGAACAGATCGCTTCGCTCTTGGAAAGAATTATCAATGAAATACTATTGCGCGACTTTGAACCCCCTTTAGGCACATTGGTCAGCGTCACTAGTGTCACCGTGGCCCCGGACATGAAAAATGCCACCGCCTATGTCAGTGTCATTCCTACTAATAAGTTGGGTTCTACGTTTGCTCTGGTAAAAAAATTCGGCTCCCACGTCCAGCATCAGCTCCGCCAAAAAATGCAGACTAAAATCATCCCCAATATACACTGGGAGATCGATGACCGCGATCTCAAATATGCCAAGATAGACGAGGCACTACGAAGCTAAAAACTCTCCTTGCCGGGTGAGTTTTTTAAAAATAAAGGATAAATCCCAGGGTTGACCCCAGTCCTTTTATCGGCTATAATGACCGGCTATGGAAATCAACAAACTCACTAGTCGCGCCATCCTAACCGCTGTCCAACAAGCGACTAATATTTTAGTTATCGCTCATAAAAAACCGGATGGTGATACTCTGGGTTCCAACCTAGCCTTTACCAAATATCTGCTTAGTGTCGGTAAAAAATTTACCAGCTTTTGCCTACACCCGGCACCATCCCACCTAGCCTTTCTACCTAATAGCCATCTGATCAGTAATGATCACCTCACCTTTAGCCAAACTTTTGACCTGGTTATTTTGCTGGATTCCAGTAATTTAGAATATGCCGGCGTTGACAAGCTCATGACCGCACTCCGGCCGGGTTATAAAATAATTAATATTGACCACCATGTATCCAATACTATGTTTGGCGATATTAATCTGGTGATCTATGAAGCCTCTTCTACCGCCGAGGTGGTCTACCGTCTTTTTAAAGACTGGGACATAGACTGGAGTGCGGGTATCGCTTCTTGCCTGGCCTGCGGCATGATCACCGACACCGGCGGATTTAAAAATCCTGCTACCAACTATATTACACTGCTGGCCGCTTCCGATTTAAAAAGCAAAGGAGCAAATATCCATCAGATTACCAAACAAGCTCTAGGTAGTACAAAGCTCAATAATCTCCGTTTGTGGGGACGGGCTCTAGAGCGGCTCAGGGACGTGCCACACTATAATCTGATTTATACTTGGCTGACTGAACAGGATTTTACAGAATGCGCTACGGATGAATCGGCCGTGGACGGACTGTCAAACTTTTTGCATATTATCAAGGAGGGAAAAATAATTATGGTTCTGCGCCAAAGCAAGGTCGATACCATCAAGGGGTCACTGCGCACTACCAGTAATATTGACCTGACAAAAATAGCGGAAATTTTCGGTGGCGGCGGACACAAAAAGGCCGCCGGTTTCAGCTTGTCAGGCCGGCTAGAATGTAATGATGGTCAGTTAATTATCAAATAGGAAAATCTTACTTAATAATTCTTTCCTTAATTCCCAAGTATTGGCGTGTTTCAGCACACCGAGGTACGACGGTGCGTTATTTTTATTTACTAAGCGTAAAATTCTTCTCTTTGTCTTAGTTCGTAAAACTCTATAATGCGGCAAGGTCACATAGCCCAAAAAATCTATACCTTGACTGACTTTTCTGATACTTATTTTCCCTGGGTGTATATCTAATCGTAATTGATCCTTTAAAAATGTGTTTAATTCTTTCAAAATATTTGCTAAATAACCTTTATCTTTATGCAAAATTATAAAATCGTCACAATAACGAATATAAAATTTCTGTTTTAACCCGTGTTTTACAAATTGATCTAATTCATTTAGATAAATATTGCCAAAAAGCTGACTAGTTACATTGCCTAAGGGTAGTCCCTTATTATCTGCCGAAGAAAAACTATTAATTATTTTCTTAATTAACCACATAACATCGACTTCTTCCACTCTATTCTCTAACAAAGCTAATAGTATCTTATGATCTATATTATTGAAAAACTTCTTGATATCACATTTTAAAGCATAGATCTTTTGGCTATAATTCAGGCTCGCTCTAAGCACAAAATTTCCTAATCGTTTAACCCCCTTGTGCGTGCCTTTTCCTATCCGACATGAATAAGAATCATATATAAATTGCTTGTTAAAAATATGATATAATATTCTATATAAAGCTTGATGAACCACTCGATCTCGCACCCCTGCTTTATGGATATGCCTGAGCTTGGGGTCACAAACATAAAAGGCCTGATAAGGTGCGTGATTATAAGTCTTGTCCACTAATTCTTGGTGAAGTTGAAAAATATTATCTTCAAGATTAAACTCAAATTCCTGTGTTTCCACCTTTCTGGTCTTACCCCTTTTAAATTCACGCCAGGCCAAAAATAAATTATCTAAAGAAATAACTTCATTAAAAAGACTATTATGATTATACCCCCCCCCCTCATAAGATAGGTTTGCCTATTGTCCATGAGATTACTAATTTATACCGAGAATTATATATCACCCGCCACCAAATACCAAAGGCCGAACGCTATGGGATTTTTCAGAAAATAGAAAACACAGTATTAGACTGCCTAGAGATTGCCCTCACCGCGGCCTTGACCGAGAAAGACAAAAAATCAATATTATTGGTGAGACTAAAAATAAAGATTGAAATCATACAAAAATTAGTAAGATTAATTAGAGAATTAGAAATTATCTCGGAAAGAAAACATATTCTTTTTTCACAAAAATCCATAACAATTTCTAAAATGACCAGTGGCTGGCTTAAGTATTTAAATAAAGAGCCTATCTAGGCCCTTTATTTTTTGTGGAAACTTCTGCGCGACCCCGCAAGTTGTCGTTGGCGTTATCCGGATTGTACCAGTTGACGTTCAGCTTGCTGTTGTCGCTGTTCCAGTTCACGTTCGGCACGTTACCATTGCGGTTACGCGAACCTATTTTTTGTTAAGTCCCATCCAAAAACGTTAGATTATATCTATATAACCCAACGCCCCGGCTCTTTGACCGGGCAATGTGTGTGGATCTTTAAATCCAACCAGAATTTAACAAGCAGTTTCCTTTACCCCGTTAGAGACTTATCTCTAATGGGGTATTTTTTGGCAAATCGCTACCGAGCTAAGCCCGACCGATTATATTAGCCATATCTTTATTATACGAAAAGGCGCCGATGATGCCAAGCTTGGTATAGCTTGTTCACCGACGCCTTATGTTTTGTACTTTCTACCCCAACCCCGAGGGTTAAAGTAAAAAGTTACAAGGCTTAGGAAACTACTGCGCGACCCCGCAAGCCGTCGTCGGCGCTATCCGGATGGCACCAGTCGACGCACAGCTTGCCGAGGCCGCTGCTCCAGTACACGCACGGCACGCTACCATTGCGGTGACGCGAACCGGCGCAGAGCGTGGTGTTCTGGATGTCCAGATGCTTGTTGGTCTCCGAGTAGTATTTCAACTCGTAGACCAGTCTTTCCAGCAAAGTGATGCTGGAGATTTTTCGCTTCTGGAGATCATTGGCCGAGAGATTCTTCAGCTCTTCGTCTGCTTCCACGCGGTCGCGGACACGGATGGCGTAGGACGCCTCGGTGTTGCGATCGTTGTTAGGCACATCTTTGTCCAGATCATTTGTGTATGACCAAGACTTGAAGGCCTTGGAGCAGGCTTGGAAAGCCTGATTGATGGTCAGACCCTGGGGGATGAAGAGGACTCTGGTGAAGTCTTCTTGCTCTTCGGGAATGGAGACATCCGAGAAGTCCACGGACAGACGGAAGTACTTGCGGTAGAACTCCTGCCATTCCTCTTGGATGGAGTTGATGGCGAAGGGGTTTTGGCGCTGAGCAAAGAGATCCAGCTCCCGCGGCGTGATGACTCCGCTCTTGATCTTGAGCAAAATATCGCTCATGGTACCAAGCACAGTGCCCGGCACCATACCGACCGTCGCCTGCTTAGGCATGATCAGTTTCCTTTATTTTGAGGTACAATTCTAGGTATTTCCTAGAACATATAATAATATCATATATTCACGATTTTGTCAATAGTTGCTAGTCCCCTATTATTATGCTAAAAATAACAAGAAGAAAAGCGATGCGATATAAACAATACTATATCTATATTCTGGCCACATATAAAAACGGTACGCTCTATACTGGTGTAACAAACAATTTAGTTAGAAGGGTTTGGGAGCATAAAAATAATATAACAAAAGGATTTACTGCTCGATACAATATTCATAAATTAGTATATTTCGAAATATTTGAAGATATCTACGAAGCTATTTCTAGAGAAAAACAAATAAAAGCTGGTCCAAGAAAAAAGAAATTAGATTTAATATACAACTTTAACCCTTTGTGGAAAGATTTATATAATAACCTCTAACTAGCGTCTTTGCGAGGACGCAGGACGAAGCAAACCATAAGATTTTAGATTGCTTCGCCTGCAGTGCAGTCTCGCAATAGACTTACAAAAAAATATGCTCATACCAACAGTAATTGACAAAGTGCCCGGCGGAGAAAGAATCTATGATATCTACTCCCGTCTGCTCAAGGATAGAATTATTTTTTTAGGCGACCCTATTGACGACCATGTAGCCAATACGGTCATAGCCCAGCTCCTGTTTTTAGACGCCCAGGACAAAACCAAACCCATTAAGATGTATATAAACTCTCCCGGCGGTTCTGTTACCGATGGCCTGGCTATTTATGATACTATGCAACACGTCAAAAGTCCGGTGTCCACGATTTGCGTGGGTATGGCCGCCTCCATGGGCGCCTTGCTCTTGGCCGCTGGCGCTTTCGGACAAAGATTTGCCTTGCCTAACTCGGAAATCCTAATCCATCAGATCATGGGCGGCGCCACTGGTCAGGCTTCGGATATTAAAATAAAAGCCGAACAGATTTTGAAATTAAAAGATAAAATAAATAAAATTTTACAACTACATACCAAACAACCGCTAAAAAAAATTGAGCAGGATGCTGACCGTGATTATTATATGACTGCCGAGGAGGCGCGCACTTACGGAATTATTGATAAAATTATCAAATAAAACTTTCCCTACTTTTCATTATTTTTAAAATATGCTATTATAGTGGCCAAGATGAGCTTGAGGGTTTTTCAATCCTCGCTATAAACAGCTTGTCCAGGGACTGTCAGTGCCTGACACCATTTATAGTCGAAAGACTTTGCTTGATGTCAAGCTAAAAACTGACAGTCTTTTATTTTAAAAGTAGCGTGGGTCGAGTACCGACCCACACACCCCCTCTATCTCCCCTTGGTAAGGGGGAGGAGATTGAAGCGAAGCGGAAATCGAGGGGGTATTATCAGCTATCTGCCCTTGATTTTAATTAACCTTTATGTTAGAGTAGCCATTGAGGTTAAATAACCTCAATCAGATTTAATAAATAATTTACTGTTGTTTGGGAGATTGGATTATACGCCTTTTGATTATCTGCTGACCAATGCCTCATTATTTGCACAGCCAGTCAATAGATTAATGACCCTAATAAAAAATTCTCTCTTATTAAATACCATTATTTACTCTAAAGCCTAAGGTTTTGGTATTTTAGGTTATTTTTGACTCTCTCCCACAGTAAAAAGAAGGATACACTATCATGGATCTTTTATGGTTAGGCATCATGCTCTTAGCCGGTATGGTTATCGGCTATTTCGCCAAACAGATGCTGACCAGCCGAGCCATCCGTCTGGCCCAACAAAAGGCCGAGGCTCTTTTAAATGATGCAAAAAAAGAAGCTAAGGATGTTGTTTTGGATTCCAAAGATAAAGCTTTACAGATTATCGAGGAGGCCAAGCAAGAAGAAAAGTTACGGCGTCAGCAACTCAATGATTTGGAAGACCGAGTGAGTAAAAGAGAATCTCTTTTTGACAAAAAAATCCTGGAGATCGAAGAAAGCAAACAAAAAATAGAACACGCTAACCGCCAGTTAGTGAAAACTCGCGAAGAGATAACCAAGATAAAAGAAGAACAGCTGGCCAAACTGGAAAAAATCGCCGGTTTGAACCAGGAGGAGGCCAAGGAAATCCTGCTCAAAAACACCGAGGTACGCATCAAAGACGATTTGCTGAATCGCATCCGCAAATTGGAAAATGAGTCCAGCGAAGAGTTGGAAGCCCGCGCCCGTGACATCTTAAGCTCCGTCATCGAAAGGTGTGCTGCTCCTCACACGGTGGAAACTACCACTACGGCGGTTACTCTGCCAAATGATGAAATGAAAGGCCGAATCATCGGTCGTGAAGGCAGGAATATCAAAACCATCGAGCAATTAACCGGTGTAGAAATCATTATTGACGACACTCCCGGATCTATTTTAATTTCCGCGTTTAATCCGGTGCGCCGCCAGTTGGCCAAACGGGCTTTAGAACACCTTATGGCCGACGGACGCATCCACCCGGGACGCATCGAGGAAACTGTGGCGCAATCCAAAAAAGAACTGGCCTTAGACATCAAGCGGGCCGGTGAAGAAGCCGCTTATCAAACTGGTGTGGTCGGCCTGGATAATAAATTGATCCAAATCCTGGGACGCCTGAAATACCGTACCAGCTACGGGCAAAACCAATTACAGCATGCTATGGAGGTTTCCTACCTCTCGGGACTATTAGCTTCCGAACTCAAGGCCGACGTCACCGTCTGTAAAAAAGGCGGATTACTGCATGATATCGGCAAGGCTCTGGACCACGAAATCCAGGGTGCTCACCCCGATATCGGCTATGACCTGATGAAAAAATTTGGTCTGCCGGAAGAAGTGGCCTATATGTCCGTAGCCCACCATGAAGACAAACCTCGGACACTGGAAGGCGTGATTGTAAAAATCGCTGACGCCATCAGCGGCTCGCGCCCCGGCGCTCGCCGCGACTCTTTAGAAGAATATATTCAACGCCTAACCGAGCTGGAAGATACCGCTAAATCTTTTGCCGGGGTAGATAAAGCTTATGCTATCCAGGCCGGAAGGGAAATCCGCGTGTTTGTTTCTCCCGAACAGATAGACGACTTTGCCGCGGAAAAACTAGCCCAAGATATAGCTCACAAGATAGAAAACGAGCTCAAGTACCCCGGTGAAATCCGCGTGACCGTCATCCGGGAAAAACGCACTATCGAATATGCCCGCTAAAAAAACAACTAAAATTATTTTTTTCGGTGATGTAGCCGGATCCTTTGGCCGCCGAGGAGTAAAAAAAATCATACCACTCTGGCAGGGAAAATATCAGCCCGATATTTTTGTGGCCAATGTAGAAAATCTGGCCCATCACAAGGGTGTGACCATCAAAACTCTGGAAGAATTGCGCTCGGCCGGGATAAAAGCCATGACCGGGGGCAACCACATCTGGTCCAAACACGATATTGGCGATTTAGCCCGGGACACTGACTTTGCTTTAGCTTGTCCGCTCAATGATTCACGCACTCCTAAAAAATATTCCTTTCAATCTGTTCCGGTGGGTGATCAGCAATTGATTTTTATCAACTTGCAGGGCCAGACCTTTATGGAATCGGATTATACCAGCAACCCATTCCTGGCGATTGACAAATTACTGCCTGAGTTGCCGGCTGAGGCGATGATTATTGTTGATGTCCATGCGGAAGCCACCAGCGAAAAACGGGCTCTGGGTTTTTATTTGGCTGGACGGATAGCGGCGGTCATCGGCACCCACACTCATGTGCCTACAGCCGACTCCCAGATTCTGGAAGGCGGCACTGCCTACATCTCTGATATCGGCATGACCGGTCCGCTGGACTCTATCTTGGGTATAAAAAAGGAAGTGATTATTGAAAAATTTCTATCTAGTGATCGTATCCGCCATGAATTGCCGGAATCTGGTCAAACGGAAGTAAATGCGGTATTATTAGAAATAGATAATAGGAGTAAAAAAGCCGTACGAATCGAACACCTTCGCGAAATTATAGATTAAAATATACGAATCCTGTTAGAAGTTTACTGCCTATAACAGGATGAATACATAAAATAAGTAATCTCTAACAGGATGAAGAAAGCCCAACTTATAGAAACTCTAGCCATCAAAGCCGGAGTAAGCAAAAAGCAAGCCGAGGACCTACTAGATGCTCTGCAAAGTTTAATTATCGAGAGAATGAAGCAAAGCCAGGAAACAACTCTGACCGGTTTTGGTACTTTTTCCGCCCGCGTACGCTCCGCTCGTTTAGGCGTCAGCCCCCAGCATCCGGACCAAAAAATTCAGATCCCCCAAGTCATCGTGCCCAAATTTAAAGCGGGTAAAACTCTCAAGGACGCTTTAAAAAAATAATAAATAAAATTACCCCGTCGCGCTCTGGTTGAGCTTAACTCGATTGAGTAAGACGGGGGTTTTTTGTTTTAAAATTATTTTCGTCGCAGTATCAGACCCACACTGGGACCGCTAGCCTTGTTTTGAATTGTGTCCCAATCATGAATTGAGGACATCAAATTATTTTCGGTATAGACAAAGTCGTGCCCCTTTCTGGTACCAGGGTCGTCGGTGATAAATTTATCGTCAACATAGCCCTTGATAACTAACATGTGATATTCCGGGCCGCCGTTTCTGAAATTTGGATTATCTAGTTCCTGGCCGTCGGCCGGCACTATCACCGGTAGGCCTTTATCCAGATAATTACGGATTTTATCCGCCGTAAGATCACTCACCACCTCGGCGCGCAGAGAAAAATTTAGCCTGGCAAACTCCGCTACCTTGGCGACCGGTAAATTATTATGCCCGCCCCAATTTTCTATTTGCCATTGGACCAGATTAACTAATATATTTTCTGTTTCCGGCTGGGAAGGAAAATCTTTATTGGAAAAATAATAATCCACCATCAACACACTCGCTTCCTCGCAGGCGTTTTGAAAGGGCTCGGCCCAATTAGCGGTCGGTGCCTGGGAGGTAAAAGGCACATCCAGATTGATGGATTTTTTTTCGGTCAGCACATCCTTTACTTCCGTCTGCGACGGTTCCGGTGCAGGAAAGTCCAGGTTGACTAAAGGCACAACGCTGGTAGCGGTATTGCTAGCAGTATCCGTCCCGACAGTGCTGGTGCTAAAATCCAGAAAATCATGAGCCGGCGGCATGTCAATCTTCACTATACTACCCGCTTGGCGATGATAATACCAAAAACTAACACCGAAAATTAATATAATTAAAATGACATATATTTTTTTCATAATGCCATAATAACAATATTACCACATTTTGGCAAAAAATTGACATAATCAACGATTGTTATATAATTTAACCATCTTCGTGTTCCTGTCATCACCCGCGGTTGGAGGAAATAGCTATGCCCCTAAAGCTAGTGTTTGGCCTCTGCCCCATCTTGGCTATCATCACTCTCTGCCTGCTATTTTGGCGGGTAGAAGAAAAACTCCATGACGTCGAGATGTGTTGCATCAAGCTCGGACTGCTCGTCTGGGCCATCGGCTTCTGGTTCGCCCTAGGCACAGCTGCGCACTGGGCTCTAACCGGCCAATGGCACCCCACGACTATCGTCGCTTTCTCGTGCTTTGCACTGACCACATTGGCTTTTCTGGAGCCGATCATCCGCCCTCACCTGCGCCTTCGCTAGCTTTATCCCCACCGGGTACCATCTCTAAAGACCCGTTGCTCACCAGTAGCGGGTCTTTCCTTTTTTAAAAATAAACAAAAAAAGATCAGCCGAAGCCGATCTCTTTTCTTGCTTTATACTCCCGTGGGCGGGAATATATTAGTGGTACCCGATTGACCCAGGGCTAAGATGATGTTATTCATCAAAACCAGCACGTTGGTCACGAGTTCCACCGAAAGCACAAAGACACTTGGAGCAAATAACTTGAAGAGTAGCAACAGGAATATTAGGTTGAAAAACCCATAGAGTGCTCGAAACATATTTCTGTTGTTAGCTTCCAGGCCCGAGGAGAAATATCCAAGGATATTCGACGACTATCCCCAGACGCGGAAGCGTCCAAGATATTCTCTGCAGGCAACTGGGTCCTAATATATTAAGAACCAGCTCCCTACAGAGAAATAATCTGCTCTATGTTAATGAACCTTCTCTAATTTAGGCATAACATATAATAAAAAATAAGGCAAGTTTTAGCGGCTAAAAATCTTATTTCTATACTGCAAAGCCTCTAAAATATGACTGGGGCTAATTTGTTCACAGCCCTCTAAATCGGCGATAGTCCGCGCCACTTTTAGTATTTTAAAATAGGCCCGGGCGGACAAATCCAGCTGGTCAGTGGCCCGACTAAGTATCTGACGGGACTGATCATCGATAGCACAGAACTTTTTTATTTGCTGGACAGATAATTGATTGTTTAATTTTGCGCCCATACCGTTATATCTTTTATTTTGCCTATTCCGCGCCGTGGCCACTCTTTGCCGAATAGACTCTGATGATTCTGTATTAATATTGACGCAATCTAATTCCTCACTCTTTACCTTGGAGACAAACAAATGTAAATCTATCCGGTCCAAGAGCGGTCCGGATAATCTTTTTTGATAACGCTTGATGTCGTGGTTACTACAATGGCACTTATTGGTACTATCCAATAAGTATCCGCAAGGGCAGGGATTGGCCGTGGCTAATAATATAAAATCCGCCGGAAAATCAAAACTGCCTTTGGCCCGAGATACGGTAATTATCTTATCTTCCAGGGGCTGGCGCAAAGCTTCTAAAACCGTACGGGGGAATTCCAATATTTCATCCAAAAATAAAACATTTTTGTGCGCCAGGCTGATTTCTCCGGGACGAGGCCAAGAGCCGCCGCCGACTATTGCCGAGACCGAAGCGCTGTGGTGGGGACTCCGCAAAAGCCGCTGGGAAATCAAGTGCTTTTGCCCAGTTAAAAGTCCGGCCAAACTAAAAATTTTTCCTATTTCCAAGGCTTCGGCTAAATCCAGAGGCGGTAAGATCGATAGAAAACTTTTGGCAAGCAATGTTTTGCCCGCTCCGGGCGGTCCGACCATCAGCACATTGTGCCCACCGGCGGCGGCGATCTCTAATACCCGTTTGGCTTCGGCCTGTCCCCTAACTTCGCTAAAATCTAGAGTGGACTCCGCCAACGTGGGACAAAAATCAGTCTGGATTAGTGGATTAACGATAATTTTTTTATTTAAAAAATCCACCAGCTGTCGCAAGTGGCTAATCGGGTATATTTCCAGGCCGCGAATCAGTGCCGCTTCAGCGGCGTTGGCCTCGGGAATGAAAACTTTGGAAAATCCGGCTTCTTGCAGAGCCGCTACCATGACCAAAACTCCGGGTACGGCCTTGAGATCACCGGCTAATGATAATTCGCCGATAAAAGCCAACTTTTCTGTCGGTAAAATAAGCTCACCGCTGGCTAATAAAATACTGACGGCGATCGGCAGGTCATAAGAACCGCCTTCTTTGCGGATTTGGGCCGGGGCCAGATTGACCACCACTTTTTTGCGGGGAAAATCTAAATCACTACTTTCAATAGCCGCCCAAACCCGCTCTTTGGCCTCTTGTACCGAAGTATCAGGCAGGCCGACAAAGATTATTTTGGGCAAATGGCGGGATAAATTTGCTTCTACTTCTACCAATACTCCCTGCAAACCCAGCGGGGCCATGGTATAGACTTTTTCTGACATAAAATCGCTTTCTCACCTAACAAAAAACTAACATTACTCTCCGACGTTTTCTTCATAAACGCCAATCACTTCTTCAAATTAGCTTTAATCTTAGTAAAATTTGCCTAAACTGTCAAACCAGAATCATCTTTTTTACTTTTAGGCAAATTAAACAACAAAAGCCAGACCACCCCAATAGTAATATAACTATCCGCCAGATTAAACACAAAAAAATTGGGCCAACTCAAAAAATCTATCACCCCATGATAAAATAAACGGTCAATCAGGTTACTGATCGCTCCGATGATGATCAAAGACCATGGCCAAAGCATGATACTTTTATTTTTCCGACTCTTGTCGGCATAGTAAAACAGAAAAAATAAAATAATAACCGCCAGAGGATAATACATCCAGGCGATCATGGGCCAGGAAAAGGCCATGTGCGGATTGATACTAAAACTAATAAAGCCCCCGCGACTGCCAGAGAGCGATGGGCTTATGAAGAAAATTAATTTAGTAACCCGATCAATGACAAATAGTAATAAAATGCCCCAATAGAACATTATAATGATTTTTGCTTGCAACTCATGCAAGAAGTGGCCGAGGGGAAAGCTTCTAGTCTCTCCAGAGAAATAGGTTGCCCGCACCTTTCACATAGGCCATACTTACCCTGCTCTATCTTTTCAATGGCTTTATTGACATTAAAAAGAGAGACCTCTAGGGTCTTTTCTAATGACAGATTTTTCTCAAAAGTGGCTACCTCCGCCGCGTTTTCGTCATCCTTATCGCCGAAGTCCACAAATTTGGCGTCATAATTATTATCACCAACCTGCTCGGCATCGACGTTTAATTCCCGCAGCAGTTCCTCGCGGCGTTTTTCCAAATCTTTTTTCCTTTCAGCTATAAATTTTGCGTCCATTTTCATATTAGTGCTTTCTACACCCCTTTAAACATATTAACATATTAGCAAATAAAGCCAATAAAATCAATTGCCCGGAGGGCAATTGCCCCGGCCGAACAAAGTGAAGCGCTGGGGCCCATATCGTAAAATTTCTAAAAGTTTTTATCAATAATCTTATTGTTTCTAAAATTGAAACGACAAAATTTTTTTCATATTTTGGTAAATTAATAAGGCGCACTCTGGTGCCCCTAAAAGCTAATGTTTTAAGTGGGCGGTGGTACGCCTTATACCTCTGCAATACAGCAGCTTTGACTTTTTGTAAGTCGAAATTGGACTGCATGTTGTGATGCAAAGATCTGATGCCCCTACTCTTACTCAAGAGGCTATAGCTAACTACCGAACCACGGTTGTTTCTCCGCTTTTTAGGCGAGGATGAACCTTTTTGTTTTTGTTTTATTTCGCCCATGGGGCGACCACCCTATGGGTGATGTTGGTGAAGCGGTAAGGGCGCTTCTATTTTTTTTGCTGGTTCAGTAACTAGCAAAGAGTTACCCATTAATCTAAACTAATGGCCAATTCCTTGGTGATATAAAGGTACTTATCTACTGTAAGTATATCATATTGTGAACAATGTGTCAATAATAATTATTGGCTAATTTTAGCAAAAAAAATGATTAAAAAAAGTATATATTGACACAACAACAATAATATCTTCTGAGAAATCAACAGGTTATCCACAGCACTAATACTAAAAACATAATTGCCAACCTCGGCTCTGTTCCTCTGACAATCCAAAAATCTCTAAAAGACCTATGTTTTCCGACTTCAAATAATCTTTTATAGCCCCTTGGGGCAACTTATCTACCTGCCAGATCATAAAATCCTTGATTTTAGGAGCCTCTGACTGGTCACATTGATTCCACCAGTCACTCACAAAGGAGCTGCGGCTGATAAACTGCTCCAACCATAGTTGAGAATTGCCTACATAATAGGTAGTGTTGCTCTGCCAACCAAACAAATTGTCAAACTGCCAATATTGCTGATCACGATAGTCGTGTTTGCTCACATTTTCTGGCTTTTCGGCCATTAATTCAGTATATTTTGTACCGTCGGACAAGGTTTTAGTCCTTTCAGCTAGGGTAAGCTGGCTAGCCAGATCTATCAGCAGGGACTGCCAGTCGCTGGAGCCGGCGATAAGCCAATCCGGACCCCTTTGTAACACCAGGTTACCCCCGGTCAAAAGCTGTTGATCCGTGCCATATAAACTATCATATGGTAGACTCTGAAAAATTGGCTTTATCAGATATTCTTTAATAAAAGTAAGGTTATCCGCTGAATCCGTACTATAACCCAGAGCTAATTCAAAGTCGGTAGGTATAGGCACACTCTCCCAGAATGGTTGGTTAAGGTCTGCCCGCGCTTGACCGGACAGAGGTTGGCTCAATTTTATTATTTTTTTATTACCCCGACTATAAAAATTTAGATAAAACTCCGGGCCATCAACAAAAGTATTTAGCCAACCTGCGAGCGGATCTAGCACGGGCCAAGATTTGTCCGTATGCCAGTAGATATTTATACCGACCTTATTCGGCATCTGATCCCAATGAGTGTTGGGCTGGTCAGAAATATCCGCCGCCGCTTCCGTTTGGTTGCTAATAGCCAAAATATTGTTTGCCAACTGACGATAATAATAATCGGGTTGATCTTTTTTTAATTTTTTAATCAGCGGAGAGACTGGTTCGTTTAAAACCAATAGCCAAGAATTAGCGGAAAGGTGGTTTGCCGTCTTAAACCATAATCTATCCTTAATTTTACTGTAGTCACCGGACAAGATGTTCTGCAAAAACCGGTCTTGATCGAGCCAGGCCTGATAATTGATGATGTTTTTGTCTTTAACCCAATTGACCATGGGATCGCTGACCGTTGCCGGCTGATAATAAAAAATAGTATCCTCCGGCAGGAAAGAAAATACCGAAAATGTCTTTTTTGGCCAAGCCCAAAATATAATAACGGCTAATAATAAAACGGCCAGGGCTACTACCAAACCGATTAAGCCCGGCCGTTTTATATAACCTAATATAACTGCTTTACTAAGCATTAAAATTGATAACTAGTGGCGATTAAAGCGCGGACGGCGGTCATGATCGCGGGTCGGACGCCGCGGACGATCTACATAACCCTCCGGACGGGGCAAAAGCGCCTTGATGGACAGGCCGACGCGGCCTTTTTCCTTGTCCACTTCCATTACTTTTACCTTAACTTTATCGCCCAGTTTCAAAACATCGCTGATTTTCTCTACGCGGGTATAAGAGATCTCGGAAATATGCACCATGCCGTCCTTACCGGGTAAAAGCTGGGCAATGGCTCCGATTTCGGCCCCGGTATTTTTATCCGTAACAATACGGACTATTTCACCGTCATAAATCTCGCCTACTTGAAGTTCTTTGACGATATTTTCAATCCACTCTTTGGCCCGGCGCGCACCGTCCTCGTCGGTAGAAGTGATCATCACTAATCCATCTTGTTCTACGTCGATGGTGACACCGCATTTTTCGATAATTTCATTGATTACTTTGCCGCCACTGCCGATAACATCGCGGATTTTTTCCGGATCAATACGCAGAGTAGTAATGCGGGGAGCATATTGGGAAAGTTCTGGCCGGGGCTGAGCGATCACGGCGTCCATCACATCCAAAACTTGATGGCGGGCTTTTTTAGCACCGGCTAAAGCTTCTTCTAAAACCTTGTAGGCTACACCGCCGAGCTTGATGTCTAATTGGATGGCGGTAATGCCGTTTCTGGTACCGGCTACTTTAAAATCCATATGACCGGAATGGTCCTCAATACCCTGAATATCGGTCAGGATCTGATATTTATTTTTATCATTATCATCAACTACTAGCCCCATGGCAATGCCAGCCACGGCGGCTTTGATCGGCACCCCGGCATCCATCAAAGATAAACTGGAACCACAAACTGAAGCCTGGGAAGAAGAACCGTTTGATCCTAACACCTCGGAAACAACGCGGATGGTATAGGGAAAATCCTCATCCGCCGGCAATACCGGTTCAATAGCTTTTTCCGCCAAAGCCCCGTGGCCGATTTCCCGGCGTCCGGGACCACGCAAAGGCCGTACTTCTCCCACGGAAAATCCGGGAAAGTTATAATGATGCATATATTTCTTGGTGCCGGACTCTTCCATAGTATCCAAAGTCTGTTCGTCGCCCGGAGCGCCCAGGGTTACCACGGACAACACTTGCGTTTCGCCACGATTAAATAAGGCGCTGCCATGGGTACGCGGTAACAGTGCGACTTCGGCCGAAAGATTTCTGATTTCATCAAATTTTCTTTTGTCCGGTCTTTGTTTTTTTTGCAGAACTAAAGATTTAAAGGCTCTGGTTAGAGCTTCATCAATCATAGACACTCCCATCGCTCGCATATCTTTGGTAACTTCATTATCGGCCTTGAGCACGGCATCTATTTTTTCAGTAATAGCTGTAATAGCGGCCTTAGTTTTGGATTTATCGGGATTAAAACAATCCTCCAGATTTTCCTGAGCCAAAAGTTCTTCCACTTTAGCACTGACCTTATCGCGCAGAGCTTGTTTTTCCGGATCTAATTCGGTTTCCACCTTACGCTCACCCACTTCACTGATGATCTGCTCGATAAAAGGCATGATTTTTTTGATATGCCGTCCGGCAAACTCAATTCCGGCAAACATATCATCCTCCGAGACCTGCTGGGCGCCGGCTTCGATCATTATCACTTCTTCTTTATTGCCGACGACAAATAATTCCAAATCACTTTTTGCTTTAGCCTCCACCGTCGGGTTCAAAACCCACTCCGTGCCGATCCGTCCGACCTGGACACCGGCCAAAGGGCCACCCCAGGGGATAGAGGAAATACCCAAGGCAATAGAAGAAGCAATGACCGCGGGAAAATCGGGGTCATTGATCCCATCATAAGATAAAACCGTGACTACCACCTGCACATCATTACGTTCACTCTCCTTAAATAAGGGACGGATAGAACGATCGATCAGGCGGGCGGTCAAAACTGCCTCGTCGGTAGCCCGACCTTCGCGCTTGATAAAACGCGAACCCTTGATCTTGCCGGCGGCATAGAGCTTTTCTTCATAATCGACCATCAGCGGAAAGTAATCGATGCCTTCGCGGATGGCAGACGAGCTCACGGCAGTAGCTAAAACTACAGTATCGCCGTAACTTACTGTACAGGACCCTTGGGCCTGCTGGGCTAGTTTGCCGACCTCTACTTTGAGCTCTTGGCCGGCCACTTCCATATTAAATTGTTTGATTGACATAAATGTCTCCTCAGACTGACTAGAGAATTGATGCGACAAATATCAACGCGGTAAATTTTACCGGACTAATATCTGCCTACCAATACTCTGCCCCAGTCTATTAATTAATGAATTAAAGGCCCCGCCAGCTCCGCCACCCGGCAGATCAAACAGGGCCGCTATATTATTACTCTTTTACTTCTTCGTTCTCTTCGATGACTTCCTCTTCCGGGGTTTCCAAACCCAGGTCAATAGCGTCCTCCAACTTTTGGCCGCTCTTGATCTTTAGTTTTAAAATCTTGACCAGCTTGGTAAAGCGCTTTTCATCTTCGCGCTCCAGATAGCGGAGCAGTTTGTGACGGAGCGATACTTTGGCCAACAAACCGCGGCGGGAAGAATAATCTTTTTTGTTTTCCCGCAAGTGTTTGGTCAGTTCTTTTATTTCTTCGGTCAAAATCGCAATTTGGACTTCAGTGGAACCGGTATCGCTCTTGTGGGTCTTGAACTTCTCGATAATTTGCTGTTTTTTTCTCTTTTCTAACATATTTTTCCTTTTACGCCTTTGACCGAGCTTAGCCCCGAGTTAGCGATGTCGGGCCAGACCAAGCCAGAGGTAATTAATTAAGTGTCTATAAACTAACATTTTGAAGGGGAAAAGTCAATCCTACAAAGGAAAGTCTAAAAGGCCTTTTAACTTCATAGTATTACCGTAACCAAATAGCCCTAAATACGATTGTTTAGTAAATTCATTGTAGTTTTTTAATTTGAGCCTGGTCAACATTCTTTTTTTACTTGTTGTCCTCAAAACACGATGATCTGTAAAATGTACCCACCCTAAAAAATCTATACCGGAATACAGGGTTTTAATAAAAACCTTATCGGGATGTAATTGTAATCGCAAATCATTATTTAAAAAATGTTTTATCACGCCCAAAATATTTTCTAACCATTTTTTGTCCTTAGATAATATAACAAAATCATCGGCATATCGAATATAATATTTGGCTTTTAGCTTATGTTTTACAAACTGGTCAAATGTATTCATATAAACATTGACTAGTAGTTGTGATGTCAAATTTCCTAAAGGTAAACCTTTGTTATTGATGTGAAAACTATCAATCACTCTATTTAATAGCCATAAAATATTTTCATCAGCTATATACTGACTTAAAATATCTATTAATATACTATGATCAATATTGGCAAAAAATTTCTTAATATCTCCTTTCAACACCCAAGCTGTTTTGGTATGATTTTGAGATGCTCGATAAGCAAAATTACAAAACTTGTTTATGGCCTTGTGAGTCCCTTTACCTAAACGGCAGGAATAAGAATCAGCAATAAATGTCGTGTCAAAAAAAGGATACAAAACCCTATAGATAGCGTGATGTAATAGTCTATCGCGAACACTGGCCTTATGAATGTTTCTTGGTTTAGGGTCAGAAATATTGAAAGCCTGATAATCCGAATGCCAATAAGTCTTATTTTTCAAATCACTATGTAGAGCTATAATATTACTCATTAAATCTAATTCAAATTCTTGGACATCCCGACGACTTCTTTTGCCTTTGATAAACTCCTGCCAGGCTAAAAGCAAATTTTCCAAAGAAATGATATAATCATAACTATAATTAAATTTAATTTTGCTCATATGACAGATTATACCCCCCCCCCGTCTATTACCAGTACTTCAAAAACTAAAAAGTGTTTATTTGCTATGGTATAGCTATTACCAAGTTTTGCCAAAAAATCATCGCTATTCTCTGGGAATAAAAGTTGATAATTTACTGACGGAAACAATAGAATCAGTGGCTACGGCTATTTTCTTGGTACCCAACGACAAATTACCATACGTGCGACGAGGCATTCAGAAATTAGACACCTTAAAAATATTTCTAATGATTCTCTGGGAAACGAAATCTTTAGACGATAATAAATATATCGCCTTGTCAGTAAAAATAGACGAGGTTGGCAAAATGTTGGGTGGCTGGCAAGGACAGATATTAAAACAAAACTCTCCTAAATAAATTAGGAGAGAAACGAAGTATTTGCAGACCGCCGCGGGGTTGTTGTCGTTGAAGTTGTTGTCCAGGTAGTTGTAGTTCCAGTTCCACTGCTGGCCATTCCAGTAGAGATAGCGGACGTACAAGTTGCCGTTGGAGTTGCGGTATTATATATAATGCCGTCTATAGCACTGCCCATAGACCCGTTCGACTCCATCCCGCGATGCGGGACTTCGCTCAGGGTCATCCCGAATTTATTGAAGGATGAATACTCGCCGGGCTGTATCGTATTTGTGATCTAAAATCACTTAGCACTATATACCAAGTATCTTCATTTTTTGAGTTTCTAGGCATCTCTCTATCTTAAACCGCAGTCTAAGCTATTCTCAATGCATAGATACTGGATTCGGCCGTAAAAAACCTTGATCTTTTACTGATTAGCCTAGTACCAATTATACTTTATCATAAATTGAAGAAGCCTCATACATTACTGTATGAGGCTTCTCGTTTTTGTATAGCTACAAAGTCTAAGGTCAAAGGACTTAAGGGTAAGTCCTAAGAACCAAAGCACTAAGTGCTATATGTTACTTGCAGACCGCCGCGGGGTTGCCGTCGTTGAAGTAGCTGCCCAGGTAGTAGTAGTTCCAGTTCCACTGCTGGCCATCCCAGTAGAGATAGCGGACGCACAAGTCGCCGTAGGAGCTGCGGTAGATGGTACCCCAGAAGTAGGTGTACTTTCCTTTCCACTCCTCGGGAATGAACTGGGGATTTTTCAGATACCAATCCAAGAGATTGGCATTGAAGACCGGCTGGCCCTGGAGCTCCTTACGGAGATCGTGGCCTATGATCCAGCGACCGTCCTTCTTCCTCTCGGAGAGGTAGAGGCTGATCTTGGTGGGATCAAACTCCAACTTCCCACCACGGATGTGCTCCTCGACCTTCCAGCCGTCAGGCACGAAGGGGTTGGCGTCGAGGTCGACGATGTGTTTGGTGACGACGATCTGGGCCAGGCCGTGAAGCAGGGCTTTGATGTCGATGAGTTGAGGGTACTGACCCAGCAAAGTGATTTCTGCCGGAGTAAAATCCTTCGCCTCCAGAGCGTTCATCAGCTGATGAGTCTGACCCTCAGAATAAGAAGACATGTCTTCTCTCCTTTTTGGCACATGTGCCTTGATTCGCCAGAGGGCTCCATTTGGTAGCCATAGCTACAAAAGTCCAATCTTCTTTACCGTCACCCTGAATTTATTTCAGGGTCTGGTATGTGAGACTCTGAAACAAGTTCAGAGTGACCATCATTTATTAGGCTTTTGTAGCTATGGCTAGCCAAAATATGCAAGTAAGATATTAATGTACTAACATATAATGTTAGCATATTTTATGAATTTTGTCAATAGTAGGTAAATACCCTATATAAAGCCTGTTACTCTGGAGTCTGTAGGACGATAGAGTCTATATGTATATAATCTTATGGATTCTATCGCCGCGCTAAGCGCGGCTCCAGAATGACAAATAAAAATGCGGCCAGCCACGCTTGTTCACGGTCATTGCGAGCCCGTCTCAGGGCGTGGCAATCTAAATGTTTTAGATTGCTTCGTCGCCGTAGGCTCCTCGCAATGACTATTAATTTCCGTGGCTGGCCGCCGCAACTTTTTCTATTTTGTGTCGCTTTATGTTAAGATATAAGTATGTCTGGAATAAAAGAATATACAAAATATCTCAAAGCCGGTGGTCTAAAAAAACAAACTGTCGAAAATTACCTCTGGCACACCAGTAAATTTTTGAATTGGCTGGGCACTAATGACTTAAATACGGAAAAAATTAAATCTTATCAGAAAGACTTAGTCCGCTCCGCTTATAGTCCGGCTACCGTCAACCTTCATCTCATTAGTATCAATAAATATTTAGACTATCGCGGGCTAAAATCAAAGCTTCATCTTGTGGCCGAGCCAACTAAAGAACTTGATTATCTAAATAAACGCCAGCTGTCTCTCTTTGTGGAGGCCGTGCCCAATACTTCGAAGTTTATTCATCTGCGCGACCGGGCGCTGCTGGAAATACTCTATACTACCGGGCTTAAAGTGGGGCAGATTATTTTACTAAAAAAGCATCATATTGATACCGTCAAGCAAGAAATAATTTTAGATAATAAAAAACAACTCCTCCTGCCACCTCTAGCCTGGTCGGCTCTGAAAAAATATCTGGACAGAAGAGTTGACGATATAGATTATTTATTTGTCAATCTGGATAGAGCACAAAAGGGTAAAGAAATGATGCTATCTATCCGCTCAGTCGAGAGAATTATTGAAAAATACGGCCGCCAGATCGGCTTGGAGGTAACACCGCAAATTTTACGCAATACTCTGGCCAAAAATCTAAAAAATGACGGCGCCGACCGCGGTCAATTACAAGCACAGCTGCATTTTCATACCAAACTGGGTGCGGAAAATTATCTCAAGAGAATTTAAAATAAAAAAAACGTTGACCCCCTCTTCCGTCTCCCCCTTGGTAAGGGGGAGAAAAAGCAGGGTTATTAAGTGCGCCGTTTTTGAATTGCTATTATCTTTTGTAAATCCCAATAAGCTGTGCCGTGTCCAAAACATGCCCCTGTATTTCTTTGAGCACATCGGCTTTAGTGGAATTGAACGGCAGGTCTAATAAATTATCCAGAGCGTAAAGTGTAAAAACATAAGAATGTTCCCCGTCTGGCGGGCAGGGACCGCCATAAGCTTGTTTACCACCGCTATTCATACCGACGATGCCGGCCGGTTTGGTATCTTCGGCAATACTAAGATTGCCCGGCATAATATTCCAGACTAACCAGTGATCCCAGACCTTGCCGGCGGGTTTGATAGCATCCGGATCATCCATAATCAGTACCAAACTCTGCGTGCCCTCAGGAATTTCCGCAAAACTCAGAGGTGGATTTATATTTTGTCCGTCGCACGTATACTTTGCAGGTATTAAATCGTTATTTTGAAAAGCAGTTGATGTAATATTCATATGATTATTGTTTATATTAAAATTTTTGACCGGAGCAGTTTGCTCCTGAGAAGTGCAACCGGTCAAGAACAATACCAAGGTTATTAATAAAAAAACCCTCATAACGATATTATAGCCATTTTAGGCCCAGTAGTAAAATCAATATCCGGCCGTCATATTTGACAAATCAGTTAAATAGGCTTAAATTAAGGCATTATTTAAGTTCATCAAAACCTGAGTTATTGAAGGAGGCAAAAAAATGATCAACCCCGGCCAGTTTGTGATCATGAGCGGCACCGGGAATCATGATCTTGCTCAGCGCGTTCTGGACGTGGTCAACGGATTGGGCTTCAATAAACTGAAGTTCAACCATTTGTCCAAGGATTCTTACCAAGACGGTGAGGACGATACCAGCATCGAGAAACCGGAATCGCTCCACGGAAAAGATCTGGTCTTTTTTCAGAGCATCTTTGGCATCCCCTTGCTGTTGGAGTTTCTCCAGATCGTCTGGGCCGCCAAGTTCCAATATGGCGCTCGTTCGGTCACGGCTGTGTTGCCGTTTTTCATCTACCGGCGCCAGGATCATCCGGAAATCATCGAGGAGATCTATCGCAACCAGTGGCTAGTGGCGATGATGAAGGCCTCTGGCGTCGATCGGGTGCTTTTCTGCGACGTCCATTCTCAGCGCAGTTTGCAAAATTGCGCCCAGTACGGCATCGAAGCCTATAACGTCATTCCGTCCACGGCTTTTGCCGAGCATCTCAGTCCGCTGGTGGAAACCGCCCATGAGCAAGGCCGGAAGTTTTACGTCTATGCGCCGGATGAAGGGGCGCTAGTCAGAGCTGTTGATCTGGCCAAAACCCTGAAAGTCAAGTTAGTGGCCACTCTCAAAAGGAGAGATTACAAGGGCGATCTGGTCATCTACAAAGATTTGGTCAGATTGCAAGAACTTTCCCGGCAACACAGCTTCCCGATTGCCTGGGCTGATAAACGGCGCATCAAAGGACATGACGTCTGTGTCCGCGACGATGAGCTTGCCACCGGCAGCACCGCTCACAAGACAGGTTGGTATGCCCGTAAGCATCTGGGCGCCAACAAAGTCTTTTTCTGCGCTTCATCTGCTGTCTGCGCGCCCGGTTGGCGCAGGAAATTCCTGCGCAATACTCCCTTTGACCACGCTTTCTTGGGGAATTGTATCCCCCGCGACTATCCTCGCAGTACGGGCGGTCACGCCACTACGGTCCATGTTTCCCGACCTTTGGGAAACCAGCTCTTCAAAATCATGGCCGGCATTCCCAAAGCCGACTAAAAAGCCCCCCAGTATCAAGCGTCAAACGCAGGTACTGGGGGGTTTTGCATTTATGAATTAGGGGATTAGCTCAAACCAGCGGCAATTGGAAATGTCGTTGTTACAAGTATATTTTACTTTTCGCGTCGCTCCGGTGCTACTAGCTGTGGCTTCTATATTGGTCAGACAATCAGTGCCACAATCCAGATCATCGACAAAAACAGTATTAACTTCAAAACCACTGACCGTCATAGTGGCAAAAATGAAATTAGTCGGTTCGCGACGGAGTTGCATGATCGCTTCACCTAAACCGGATTCCGAAGCGTAAAAAGCTTGAGTGGAATCCAAAAAAGATTTGGTACTGATCTGATTGTTATTAGCCGTCACCGCCGTAGAAATCGCGATGGTTAGTACCGCCGCCGATATTACCATAGCGGCTATGATCGCCGCGGCTCCGGATCTTTTGTGATTTGTTTTAAACATCTTAGCGAATGCTGATAAAAGTCTGATAAGTTTGCTGCAAATATCTGAGAGGGTCAACGGTAGCGGCGGTGGTTAGTGTAAAACCTATCTCTACTCCTTTGTTCGCCACGCCGGCGTTATTGGTCAGACTCTGCAAAGTCAAACCCGAAACACTTATGTTGGACGAATTTAGTATCACTGGTGTGACACTGGACTGGGCCGGAAAACCGCCACCCTGATCGTCAGATTGGCGATAAACCAACTTGTCGGATTCCAAAGTGATGCTAAAACGTGAAGTACTGGAAGTATAAAATAATAATTTTTCTATTGCCGGAGAAACATCTTCCATATAATCCACATTATGCACGCGGTTGGCTATAAAATTCAAAATAAAACGGGCATTGTGGTTTACCGAGTCCGACGATTGTTGCATCTTCTTGGCGTTATAAATATTAATCACCAAACTGCCGACGGTAATTAAAATAATGGCCGTAATGGAAAAATACATTATAGTTTCTATGAGAGTAAAGCCTTTTTTTATTTTCTTACCCTTCATCTCAATTAATGCTATAACTGATGGTTACTTCCTCCAACACGGGCGCCAACAATTCCGCTGTGCTGGACATAAATAATTTGTATCTAATATACCTTTGATTAACATGCTGGCTATAGTTTATATATTCATGAGCGCCGACGGTATAGTAAGTAGCCGCTGTGCCATTCGGCCCGGCATAATTCCAGGGGCCGCCGATGTCGTTGCTGGTGGCCAATTGAAACTTCATAACGGTATTATCCGGCATGGTGCCGGTCCAAGATATCCAATTATAAACAGTTTGATTGCTACCGGTGTCGTAAGTCGATGACTCTAGAGTGCCGGCAACGGAATATCCGCAATTGGAAACCTGTGTCCAGATTATAAAAAATTCCTTTTGATTGCCGGAAGTAGCGGCATAAATCACCGAACAGTTAGCCGACATACCCAAAACAAAACCGTATAGATTAAAACCCGATATTTTAGTAATCGCCGCCGGGTTAGCAATATCAATAACTACCAATTCCTCGTCCAAAAAATTCGTGCCTAATAAAGCGTATTGACCGACAATTGCAAAAGAATGAACTGACTCCCCGACCTCATACGAGCCTAATAAAACCGGAGCGGATGGGTCAGTAATGTCAAAAACATAAAATTCAGGATAAGAACCGTTATTTTCCGTAGCTAAATAAGCCCGGGTACCCCGCACATTAACATCGGTAGCTTTGAGATTGCCCGATAAATTATATTGCCCCCGCGGCAACAAGTTGGCCGGGTTAGTAGCGTCTATTATTTGCAGTTCCTTGTCGCTATCTTGAGTAGCGATAAAGACGTTATTTTCCGCTAAATACAATTCCCAGGCATTATCATCGACGGAAATGCTATCTAACAACAGTGGAGCCGCTGGATTAGCCAGTGAAAAAGCATAGAGGTTAGCCCCCTGTACCACAAAAACCTGGGAGTTGTTCAATACTAAATCCCGGGCATCATCGTTTGAGGGTAGGTTATAGGTATAAATAATATGGGGATTCTGTCTATCAGAAACATCAACCACGGTTATTTCCGAATTATTTCCTCGGGTAGACAAATAGGCATAATTGCCCTGAGTCACTACCGAGGTGACTCCATCGCCGATATCCAAAGAAGAAATTAATACCGGACTGCCGATATTACTGACATCCAATATGTAAAACTCTGAACCGGAGGGATTATTTTCCGTCACTAAATAGGCGATACCGTTAACCTCAAAAACATCGGTATCGTCAAAATTTCCCGGCGTATCAAAATATGCTGTGGTTGTGGCCTGGGTCCAATCAATATGACCGGCCGACAAGGTGGCTGTACCGGCAAAGGAAACATCAATACCACTGTCTTTAGTATAAAATTTAGTGGGATCGGACCACTGGTTTTGACCCGCGCCGCCGGACCAGTCCGTCTGGATCCAACGAGTCGCCCCCCAGCGATACCGAAAATTCTCTAAAGCTACGCTTTTTTCTTGACCAATGGCGCTGGGCCAGGTTATATCCACGGTTATTTTTTTGGTATCTGGATCGAGATAGCCACCCGTAGCAACTATCGCTCCGTGTACCTGACCATTAGTAGAACTAGCTCTATAAACATCACTGACTGTTAAAAGACGGGTGTATTTGCCATCAAGAAGCTCGCTACCCGAAGCCAGGTTCCAAGTACCGCCGCTAACTACCGGATGGTATTGCCCGCTACTGAGGTTGGACCAGGAAATCAAATTAGCCGCCTCAATACCCTCGGTGGCGTCAAAAATTGCCTGTGTGCGTTCCTGATTAAAACGGCGTAACTGAAAACTATGTCCGCTGATACTGATGGTTAGGACGATAATGACCGCCACAAAAGATATAGCCACCAACAATTCAATCAGTGAAAATCCTTTTTTATTTTTACCGATCATAAATCAATCAGGCCTGAGGCCTCTATTTTTATTTCCTGAATTTGGTTATTGTCCGGGATGAAAAAAAGAGTGATTGTTCCGGTGTTGTTTGTCTCTCCGGTAAATTTGCCGAAGATCACGTCTGCCCCGCGCAAACTTAGGTCTTTAGCAAAGGTAGAGGTAGGTCTAAACACAGCTACTTTATCTAGATACCAAATTTTGTTGGTGGGATCGAGACTATCGTAGGTACTGCTGGCAAAAAGCGTATAGCTATTTTCTTCCAGATGCACTCCCCAGTCTTTGCCTCCGGCCGCCGCCGTAGCTAACTGCTGTGCCCGATACAAAACACTGGCTAAATTTTCCTTGCTGGTCACTAGTTGCTGATAGTATCGCCAATGCTGATAGGTGGTAAAACCAAAGTAAGATATTATCCCTAATATAGCTATGACTACCAGTACTTCGATGATGCTAAATCCTCGATGTTTGATCATGCTCAATCCGCAAAGCTAAGAGTTAATTGGTACATCGGGCTAATCACTGAGACCGCGATAAAACCCACGGCCACACCTACAAGCAGTAGTAAAACCGGCTCGATGATAGTAGATAAATTTGCCAAGGTGTTGGTCACCCGGTCCTCATAATACTCGCCGATTTTTGCTAAGATACTTTCCAGTTCTCCGGTCTTGGCTCCGACCTGGCAAAGCTGAATAGCTAGTGACGGGAATAAATTGGAACGCTCGCTCATGGTCTTGTCCAGGGGCTCTCCTTTTTCCAACTCCTTGGCCATGTCCAGCACTGCCAACCGATATTTCATATTACCCAATGTCTTACCGACTATTTCCATCGAGGTGACAATCGCCAAACCAGCTCCTAATAGCGTATGTAGGTTGCTGGCATATCTGGTGAGATTAATATCTTTGATAATCCGTCCAGCGATAGGCATTTTTAACAAAAAACTGTGTAATAATAACTTTGGTTTTGGCAGTTTAAAAATAATTTTGAACAAAATAAACAAAATGACTAGGGCCAGCAGAATATAGATATAATAATTTCTGATAGTATTACTGATAAAGCGAACCGCCACTAACGTAAATGGTAATTTAACTCCGGCGTCTTCAAACATGGTAACTAATTGAGGGAAAACCATCGTGGCCAGAACCAAGCTGACCACCACTAAAGCGATTAAAACAATGCAGGGATACATCAGGGCGCCCAATACCTTGCTCTTTAGGGCCTTTTGCGATTTAAGGGTGATAGCCAAGCGCGCCAGAGTTTCTGGCAACATACCGGTATTTTCTCCCACTTCGACCGAAGCGATGATCATCTCGGAAAAAACTTTAGGATAAAGCTTCATACCTTTGGATAAGAGCTGTCCGTTTTCCACGTTGTCTTCCAGATGCGCTAATATTTTTTTAAAATATTTATTTTTTGTTTCCTGAGCTAAAGTATGGAGTGCCGGCGCTAAAGGCAGACCGGCCTTAAGCATGGTGGAGAGGTTGTCCACAAACATCATCTCTTCAGTCAAGGAAACCCGGCTAAAAAATTCTCTCAGCCGTCCGACTCTTTTTTCATCCGTTTTTTTGACGGGCGGGTTGGGGTGCTTCTCCTCCTTGTCCGGCTTAGCAGCATGACGATTGTAAGGGGCCGGTGGCGCTTTGGGCGCGGCCTTGACCGGAACTTCTTTAGAGGTCTCGGCCTTTTTTTGAAGGTCGGTATCGTCGATCAGGTGGTGTTTAGTGTCTAAATATTCCATATTATTCTCGTTTGATGCTTAAGACTTCGTCGATAGTGGTCATGCCCATCAGCGCTTTTTGCATACCGTCTTCAAAAATGGTGATCATGCCCTCTTCTTTGGCGATATCTTCAATATCCCCGGAGGAAGCGTTGTTGATTATTTTATGCTGGACACGATCGGTGTTTTCCAATATCTCTAAAACCGACAATCTCTTGCGATAGCCGGTACCGTTGCACTGATCACAACCCTTGCCCCGGTAAAAAGTCAGTTCGGCAAAAGATTTAAATTTATCTTCAATGATATTTAACTTCTTAAAACGCTCCAGCATTTCTTCCAGATTAAACTCCTTGCTCAAAACCTTGAGTTCATCTTTAGATAACATATAGGAATAAATGCAACCCTGACAAACACGACGCACCAATCTTTGAGCCAGCACCACATTTAAAGTCGAGGCTACTAGATACGGCTCTACGCCCATATCCAGGAGACGTGGCGGGGCGCCGGCGGCATTGTTGGTATGCAAGGTGGACAAAACCAAATGTCCGGTCAAACCGGCGCGTACGGAAATCTGAGCCGTGTCGCTGTCGCGGATTTCACCGATCATGATAATGTCCGGATCTTGACGAAGTAGGGCGCGCAGGCCGTTGACAAAGTCGTAACCGGCTTTGATGTTAACCTGAGTTTGATTAACCCGATTGATACCATATTCGATCGGATCTTCGATGGTACAAATATTAACGTCTTCCGTATTTAAAATGTTTAGCACGGCATAAAGGGTAGTGGTCTTGCCGGAACCGGTCGGTCCGACTACCAAAATCATGCCAAAAGGTTTTTTAATCTGACGGTCCATAATCTCAATGTGTCGATCGGTAAAACCGATATCGGACAAAGTCATATCCTGGGCTTCATCGGTCATCAGCCGCATCTCTACTTTCTCCCCATAAAAAGCCGGGATGACCGAAACGCGTACCGATTCCTCTTCTTCATCCACTTTAAAAGAAAAACGTCCGTCCTGGGGAACGCGATGTTCATCGGTCCGCAGATTGGCTAATATTTTAATGCGCGCAACCAAAGCATCGTGCACTGTGGTGGGTAATTCGATCTTATCCTGCAGTTCACCGTCCACCCGAAAACGCACCACGACCGCATCGGGCAACGCTTCAATGTGAATATCCGAAGCCTGCTCAAACATAGCCGCTTCTAAGATGGCATCAATTATTTTTATGATCGGCACTTCGGCCTTAACTGTCTTTTCCGCTTCGGTCTGGGGAAACTTAGTGGCTAAAATCTTGGTAATCTCCGCCTTCATGTCTTTTTTATACAGACGCGAGGCAAAGCGGTAACTTTTGTAATTAGTAATATAAGGAACTACCGTCTTTTTAGTGGCTTTTTTAACCAGGGCGATATTTTCCTCGTTAATCGGATCGATAAAAGCTACGTTTATCTTTTTGCCCTTAACTTCAAAAGGTATAGCCCGCGCCTGACGGACGGTTTCATCGTCTAGCTCCTGCAACACTGTCATATCCATTTTATATTTGCGCAGGTTGACATAGGGGATCTTGAGATTATCCCCAATTAATTCATATAAATAACGCTCATTAAAAAAACCGCGCTCAATCAAGACTTCTTCAATGCCCCGGCGACGCCGGTTAGCGTTGTGTTCAGCATCTTTCCAGTCTTGGGCGCTGATGACCTTAGCCTTAATAAGGACTTCTTTTAATTTTTCCAGAGATATTGGCAATGTTGCCGCCATATTAAGCTTTCCAAAGAATATTAATGACTAAATTATACCAAAAATCGGCTATTTATACAAAATAAATAAAAACCCCACGCCCGACAGTGTGGGGTTCTTAATAATTATTGTCAAAATATTAGTTCGGGGACTTTTCTAGTTTTAATTTTACTTCTTTTTCCTGACCTTTACTCAGAACTCTTAGAGTCACTGAATCGCCGATTTTCTTTTGACGAATTATATAAGCCAGAGTCTGACTGCCGTCACTTGTTAGCTTTTGACCATCAATACTTAAAATAATATCGTTCTCTACCAAACCGGCCTTATCCGCCGGCGAACCTGGAATAACCGCTAATTCGCCGGGGTTAATTCCACGCGCAATCAGTACTCCGTAGTCAACGCTTAAATTATTTTTATCTTTCAAGGCTTGATCGATCTGCACATAACGAATACCCAAATATGGTCGGAAAATCGAGCCGTATTGTTTGACCGAATCGACCACACCTTTGACAATACTGATCGGCAGGGCAAAACCGACATTTTCTGAACCCTGAGCCACAGCCACATTAACGCCGATTACTTTTCCCTGTAAGTCTAACAATGGCCCGCCGGAATTACCAGGGTTGATGGCGGCGTCAGTTTGAATTACTTGGTCCAAATTTTCAGAACTACCTCCGTCGCCGGCCACAATAGAGCGGGACAAGCCTGATACTACTCCCACGGAAATTGAATTTCTAAATTGCCCCAGAGCATTACCGATGGCGATCACACTCTGACCGAGCTTAAGTTGGTCCGAATTTCCTAACTCCAGATACGGTGTATCTTTTTTGTCTATTTTTACAATAGCAACATCCAGAAAAGGATCGCGCGCTAAGACGGTCGCTGTATATTTTTTATTGTCGCTAGTGATGACAGTATATTCGGCCTGCGTATCAGACACTACATGTTTATTGGTTACCACCAGACCATCGGAAGAAACAAAAAATCCTGAGCCGCTACCGATCTCCTGTTTTTGCGTGCCATTTTGCCGATACTGTGGAATCTGCATACCAAAAAAATCTCCGAACGGACTACTATTATCAAAATATTGCTCGATCACCGGTACATCTTTACTGGCCACGATAGACACAACGGCTGGATTGACCTTAGCCACCACACCCTCCACACTAAGGTCTCCGCCCATAATCTTATTACCCAAAACTTTATTTAGGTCGACTGATTTAGAGGAATTATTTTTGCCCGCGGCAGAAGAGTCGGTTATATATTGATTGGCAAAATTGCCAAAGATACTGGTACGATGATCATAGACATACCAGCTCGCCGCCCCAAAAACCAGGGTGCTAACTAGGATATTTAGACCCACCAGCATTAGAATATTTTTTACGTTTTTCATATTTAAAATATGCTATGTTTTCTATAATATATATTTTTTCCAAAAAAATCAAGACTGGCTGTTTATTATTTTATTACGAACAAAAGCCAATATTTATTTCAAAATAAAAAGGGACTAAATACCCCCTAAAATATTATTATTTTTTAAAAAAGACTTGGTTAAAAAAACTGAAGATAAGCCAAAAGGCGATTGGTCCCGGGCCAGCGTAGCCCTGATAATAGACCGGTCATAAAACGAGAAATATTATTATACTCTCCGGCCAAAATATCATATTTACTTAGTGAGGCCAGTCCTAGATTCGACCAAGATTTTGCCAGGACAAACAAATGATTAAAGGCCAAACTAAGTTGACGGGTATTGCCAGCAATTTTGGAATTGAAATCGAATTTTACTAATCTATTTTGATCACCCTGCTCATTCCTACTGACGCCGCCCTGATATTGGATATAAACAATTTCCTTATAGGACGGCCTATTATCGGTATTGGCGTCGGCCGTGACGGTGGCGCTACCGGTCGTACCGCCGCCAGTAACTGACAGTGTATGGGTATGAGACTGGCTGGCGATGGTAGTACCGTCAGCATCTCCTCCTAATTCATATTTAGCTGAGGTGCCGGCACTGACTGTAAAACTATGACTATGGGAATTAATAGTATGAGTATGACCGGTTCCCGCCGAGTGGGTATGAGTAGCGGCTCCACCAGTGCCATTGATTTCACTATCGGCATTAGCTCCCTTGATAAATTTATCATTTAAATTAGGACAACCATTATTACCGTCACAAAGTACCCAACCACTGGGAATACTAGCGGTAGTGCCTGACCACATGGCAATAATGTTGTTTGGATAATTAGCGCTACCGGTGTCATTTTGAATAATATTTAATTTGTAAAATGGAGGCTGACCATCGCCATTAGCTAATACGCCCACTCCGGAAACCTCGGTAGCGGTTTGATTACCGCTTGATATGGTGTGTGTATGACTAGTGCGAGCTCCTCCAGCTACAGTAGAAGAAATTAAACTTCCGCCAACACTGGCTGATCCAGTGGTTCCAGTATGGGTATGAGCACTTTCGGTATGGGTATGACCGTTGTCCGTATGAGAATGATCATTTGCTGACCCGCCGGTTCCGCCACCGTTTCCGCTAGCCGCCGCTCCCTTAAGAAATCTATTGCCACTCTGACGTGACCAGCTAGCGGGTAGAGTATCAGAATCAAATAGAGCCCAAGCGCCGTTTGGTACACCGGCGGCCGTGCCATTTGATTGTATCCAGATTACTTCCGTATAAGGCGGATCATTGGATATGGCGCCTAAGTCGGCAGACGCCGCCACATTACTACCCGAGGCATTAGCGGTAGTGATGGTTTGAGTATGAGCATTGGCCGCTCCCCCTATTCCCTCGGCAGTGTCATAAGTACCAGAGGCTGCTCCGGTGGTGCCGGTATGAGTATGGGCAATAGTGTGAGTATGCGTCGCAGAAGTATGGGTGTGAGTAGTATTACCGCCGGCTACAGCCGAAGGATTAGCCGTGGTACCCTCCAAATAATAAGCATCTAGATCCGTGACTCTGGTCCAGCCCGAGGGTATATTGATATTGGTAGAAGGCCAGGCGACGATGACTCCCGAGGGCACAGTCGCCGCCGGCGTACTGGCCACCGGAATAGTCGGCACTACATAACTATAACAATTATTAACTGCGTAGCTATTGCCCTGTTTTACAATATAATATCCCGTATCATTACTATCACTACTTAGAGTGGGGTCCTTTATCGCCGCCGGCAAATAAGTCGCTAAATCACCTAAAATATCCGCCTTGGCGATCGGTTCAGTACTAGTGCAAGCACTGGTGCCGGAGGTACTGCCGCCTCTTTTCACGATCATATAGGGCGTATCCGCCGCCAGACTGCTTAAGCTCGCCGGAAAACCGTAGTTATCAATGGCATACTGTTGGATAGCTCTTTGGATAGCCAGCACATCGGTGGTACGCACCGAATTCCAAGCCTCACCCATCCGTCTGGCCGGATTCATCGCCCGAATCATAATAGTAGCGGTGATAGCTAACACGGCCACGACCAATATTATTTCCAAAAGCGTAAACCCTTTTTTAAGCATGAATACAAAGCCTTTTAATTCTTTCTCTAAGGGGTCTCAACCCTGCTTCATTATAACATTTTTTAAAATAAACAAAAAATCATCCCAAAAAATCTCAGAGAGATGATTTTTTGTTTCCTTTTTATAGAAACAAATAATGAGCTAGATTAACCCCAGATCTTAACAGCAGTAATGAACAATATAGCAACGAAGACTACCACCACTAAAAGCTCATAGACGTTTACTTTGGCTTTCATTTTTCCCCTCTTAATGATTATAAATATATTATAGCACAATTTTTAACAAAACAGAATAGTTCCGGACACCAGAAAACTTCCGGCGGCGATATTCTATCCGAAAGACAACCACTGATGTTTAAAGATTAGAAGCAAACCGATGAGAATCATCAACGCGCCGCCGATCAGACTGGAATATTTGGCATATTTATTACTCAGACCTGTAGCTCGCAGGGTAATCATGGCGCCGGCAAAAACCAAAAGATCGTCCATCATGAAAAATAATATATAAAGTAATATGTATGAATAATATTCCCAGCCGCTCAGATGATTTATGGCTAAAACCTGGACGTACACCGCGGGAAAACCGGCGGAACAGACCAGTTCCAGCAAATTAACGGCACACGCTAGGACGATAATGCCTAAGATTGCCAAAACGTATTTTTCCCTAAGCGCCGCTTTTTTCAAACCTTCAAAAATGCGGCGGCGGGATGGCGCTTGGGTAATTTTACAAGTACCGCGGCTCTGGTACCAAGATTTGATGTTCCAGGAACCGCCGCCTATGGCCACCAGACCGATGATGATTCGGACCCAGAATATAAACCCCAAAAATAAAATTATATTTAGCCAGGCGGCCATAAATAAAAAATAGACTACTGCTGAGGTGACCAAAAAAACTACGCCTAAAATCCACATACGCCGCCTATCTTTCAATCCGATCAACAGAGAGATTAAGAATATCAGGGCCCACATGGCGCAGGGATTAAAACCGTCTAAAATTCCCAGAACAATGGTCAGCGCCGGCAAAGATAAATTATTTAATTCGATGTTTCCTATCCTCGGCAAACTTGATAAGGCCTTATTGGGGTCAGGTATCTGCTCGGAAGAGAGCGAATCATTGCTTTTCCTGAGGGCGTTTTGGATTAAATTTTCAATCTGTATTCCTGTAGTTTCCGCACTTAAAAACCCGGCAATATATTGGTCCCCGATCACTAAAAATGGCACCCCTGACACATTGGCCTGCAATCGCTGGCCAAAATCCATCAGTAATTTTATGTTATCCTGGCTTTGGCTGACCTCAAAACGCTGGATATTGATCGCCGCGCCATATTTTTTTTCCAGCTGGTCCAGAAAATAACCCTCCTTTATGCAGTGAGGACAAGTCTGGCTGTGAAAAAAATAAACTTCTAGAGGCACTCCAGCTGAAGCTGTAATCGGCGTCAGGCAGAATAAAAAAACTAAAGCGATTATTATTTTTTTTAGGCCAAACATAAAAATTATTTTTATATTACTTGCAAGGATACGAATAACCAAAACAAGAAAACCATTAGCAATAGGTACGCAAAGGTATAAGCCAAAACCCTGAGCCCCTCCTTGACCTTATGATTTATAAAAAGAAAGGTGGCATAGCCGAAAACTAGTGAACTGGTAATACCGGCCGAAAATACCAGGAGCATAAGCATCAGAGCTCCTCCCATCGCTCCGGTGGCTTCAACAAAATGCTGACTGCTATACTGCATAAACGAGGCCACCAAGGCGCAGTATATGGCCACGCCCAGGGCCTGCCAAAAACCGATAGCCGCCAGAGATAAATTTTTTAGTTTCATATATTTATATTTTAATTTATTTTTGCGCCGCCGACTTGACCGCGAATCTAGGTGTGCTAACATTCCCTATTGCCAGTCGCCCGACCTTGGTCTGCGTACTAGCATCCAGCGGGGTCAACGGAATCACATCTGAAGGCTTCCCGAAGGGGTGGTTCGCCACCCCTTTTAATTTTATTCTCTGCTGAAGACTATTGGTATTTCCAAAGCGTCATCATTGGCCGGCAGACCAGAAGGATTATCCTTCTTTAAAATCAAAGACCCGTTATTATAAACTGTCGGTTTTTCAAAAGTAATACTGACATAAAAAGGCACAAAATCCTCGGTCATCCACTCGCCGTCAGCTTTGGCTACACCTTGACCAATGATCTTACCGTCCCAGTCGGTGATCATGATCGGAAAAGAACCCTCAAAAAACCACGTGCCCCTGGCCTGTCCGGAAATTAACATCGGACTACTAATTTTCTGATAAGGAATGATGGAATTTAATTTGACCAAATCGGCTTTGGCCTTAGCATTGCCGCTCTCTCCGGTAAATAGCTCCCCTTTGGCGCTAATGCAGGTGCTGGGGTCAGCTCCGACTACCGGATTACCCAAGCGAACACAATCCATAAAGGAAGTAGGATCGGACAGAACCAAGCTGGAACCGGTTGATGTTTCTTGCTTTGACCGCTCGATGATACGCAACGCCTGCCCGGTGATTTCATTTAGGCGGTAAAAATTTTTAATTTCCTGACCAACATAAACTCCGGCAATAAAAATAATTGCTACAAAAATTATAGCCGTTAAGACAGAGATATTGGTACTTCCTCGCTGAGACATATTTTTGTTTTACTTGCTTAAATATATACAAAAGTAAAAACAATTTTCCAACTGCTTTTCTATTATAGCAAATTGGCAAAAAATATGATAGAAACAACCAGACGTACTAAATCACCTCGCAAAAAAACGAATTCATTATGAGCTCGCTCTTTAGAAAATTCTATTTTTTCAGCAAATCCCTGATTTCTTCCAAAAGTTGTACCTCCGGACTAGGCTGAGCTATTGCCGCCGTTTCTTCGGACTTCTTTTTTAGCTTATTAAAAAATCTCACGAGTAAAAACACGGCAAAAGCCACAATTATAAAACTAATAATCACACTGATAAAACTGCCGTAGTTTATGGTCACAGCTCCAGCCGCCCGGGCGTCAGCCAGAGTATGATAGGGCCCGGCCGACGATCCCGCTTTTAACAGAATGTACAAATTTGTAAAATCCACGCTACCCAAGAGCAAACCGATGGGTGGCATGATCAGGTCATCAACCAGCGATTTGACGATGGTAGAAAAAGAAGCTCCGATGATGATGCCGATGGCCATGTCCAGGACATTGCCTTTAAGGGCAAACTTTTTAAAATCGTCTAGCATATTTTTAATATTAAAATCCCGTACCCACCGCCGAGGTAAGCACGCTCATATATTGCGGTAAAATAATAACCAGCCCGATTATCGGTAGGATAATCACTATAATAGTGATAATCAAAGTCCAGAGAAAATACTGGCGCATTTTTTCCGAGGATTTATAAACCTGATCAATCTTGACCTCCAACACCGCTAATTTATCGGCTATATCCTGTTCCATAAATATTTTTTAATAATTTTAGATTTATTTCAGTCATCTTCTCCGTCGTCACCCCGCGGTATAACGCTATTGGTGTTTTGGGTATTTTGATCCAATTGTGCCTGATCGACGGTCTGATTGAAATCGCCGATATAATAATTTACTAACAAACTGTTGGCATAGTTGGAGTGCGGCCGCCCCTGATCCCTCGTGTCAAAAGCCCGGGTCGCTTCCTGCCCGCAATAAGGAGTTATAGTAGCCACACCGCCGGGATGGGCCGATAAATAGTTGGTGACATTATACACCTTACTATTGATAATTAGCCAGCAGTCCCGAACAAAATTATGCCTGGCTACAGCCGCCGCATCTAAGATCTGACCTCCCGCCGGGACATCAGATGTCGGCGGATTTACTGGGTTAATCGGTTGATCTTTTCTAAAAACCAAACCGGCGGTCAGAATAGCTGTCACTACAGCCCAAAAAATAAATAAGGAAATAGTTACCAGTTTTTTCATAAAAATTTAAATTGTTCACCATGGATATTTTGACGGCTCAAGCCCTGAGCAATTAACTGTTGGCGCAAACTGCTCATAAAAGAATCCGGGCCGCATAAAAAAACTTCTTTACCCGCCAATCCGGCACTCTGCTCCGCTATCTTCTGAGTACTGATCCGGCCGGCTTGAGCCGAACACCAGGAAAATATCCTAAAGTTATTGTTGCCGGTAGCCAGCTGGGATAGCTTTTCCCAATAAATCGCTTCGTCCATAGTACTGACGCAATAATACAGATCCACCTGATAGCCGTCATCCGGACGCAAAGACTGAGCCATACCTAAAAAGGGAGTGATGCCGATGCCGCCGGCCAGCCAGAGCTGTTTTTTGCCGCCGGCCCTTTTATAATTAAACCTCCCAAAAGGCCCCTCGACAGAAACAAGGTCGCCGACGTCAAGATTATCTAATCTAGCCGTATAATCCCCCAAGGATTTAATAATGACCCTCAAATTAGCTTCATCCGGTGACGAAGCAATGGAAAACGGATGGCTTTCACTGCTGAGCTGGGGACTGAGAAACCTCAAAAAAACAAATTGTCCTGGTTCATAAACTATTTTTTGGCCTCGAGGTTCCATGATTATTTCCCAAACCTGATCATTTAGCCGGTTGACCTGAATCACCCGATAAGACAGATTATTGTTCCAATATTTACTAAGCCCGGCCCGGTAGAATCCGGCTACTAAACCGATAAAAACAAGGATCAAAATATAATAACGCAGAAAAATGTCCCGGGAAATATCACTAGTAATAAATAGAGTGTGTAGCATGACCAGAATAAAAGCGGCCACTAAAAACTTATGCGAGATTTTCCAGTAATGATATCGCAACTTAACATAAAAAGTAATGAGCAATAAAAGCATCATCAAAACTAAGGCAAAAATACCAAAATTTATAGCTGGCTCCTGTCCGGGTAATAAGAACAGAGCGGCCTGATGCACGGAAACCTGTAAATATTTGACGGCTAACAACAAGGGGTGAAAAAGCAATAGGCAAAATGACAGCGCCCCGATCTGACTATGCCTCTTATAAACATTATTTATACCCAGATATAGTTTATCAAAAATTTTGAGGCGGCTGGTCAATATTAAATTTATCGAAAACAGGGTCATGCCGGCCAAGCCCGTAAGCTGACCCAGGCTGGTACTGATACTATTGACATCATAAAATCTGAGATCTAGGGGTAATAAAAAAAGCCAACGCAATAGAGGTATGATGGTCAAAATACCGATAACCAGTAATCCGAAATTTGTTCTGATAAATTTACCCATTTTTAAACAATACCTTTATTTTACTGAACTAAAGTCAGGGCGTCAATCCACTGGGTTAGATCATCAGCCGAGCCGACATAACCGCGCAAATCAATATTTTTGCCCCGGTGAATACCGAGGTGCAGATGCTTTCTTTCTTGGTCGGTCTCGCTACTATATCCCTGACCGAGTTGCCCTAATGTCGAGCCAACAAGTAATTCTTGATTAAGCGCCGCCTGGACGCTATCTAATTTTAGATGACCATAAACTACCGTTATGTCAAGTTTATTTATTTGGCAAGACTGCACCACTACTCCACCATAGCCGCTTACCCATTTTTTCAATATCAGCGGGCCGTTACAAATGGTATTGATCGGCACTATAGTGTCTTTTTCCTCTGCCGTAGTTTCAAAATCCACTCCCGTATGATAACCGCTAAACCGCTCTGGGCTGACCGGAGAGTTTTGCGGTGATACTTTCAGACCAAAGGTTTTTTTAGTCACCCGCGAGCGTGCGTCGGCAATAGGGTCGGCTATAAACGGCTGGTCACTATTTGTGATCACCTTATTAGTCACCGCTAAAATATCCCTTCCATTTTGCAATGATATGACCTGATTTGATGGACCAGTTAAAAAATTATTATTAGGGCTAAAAAAATATGCATAACTAAATCCCAATAATAGTAGAGTGACAATAACTAAAAAATATTTAACGTATCGAAACATTGTGATGCGGAAAATTACTGTCCGACCGGCGGAGTGATGGTTGGCAATGTGGAAGTAGCCAGATTTGGTCTGATCTGCACATTGTCGGCGTTGATCGTGCCGTCGGTATTGGTCTTGCCGGTTACCATGACCATCTGGCCATTTTGTAAATCATCCTTTGTACCCGCTACCGACTTCATAACTTGCATAGTCCCAGAAAAAAAGACGATTTTCGAGCCGCCATCTTGAAGCTTAACAGTAATACTTTTATCATCTTTAGCGATTATATTACCGTTGATAAAACCCCCGCTACCAAAACCATTTGCGCGCCCCGTGCGCTGTCCCTGGCCAGCCGCCAGATTACGGAAATTTGCCGCACCACTGGCGCTAGTATTTTTTGTCTTAGCGTAAGTGAAACCCCCATAAAAGGCTCCCCCACCAACCAAGACCAATAAAATAAGAATTGTTATCCAATTTTTTTTCATATTTTTTTGTTAATTATTAATTATTTTTAAAAAATTAATTATTCATAACGTAAAGCCTCAATCGGATTAAGCCGAGCGGCCCGGCGAGCCGGATAATAGCCGAAGATAATGCCGATAGCCGCGGAAACTCCAAAGGCCAAGGCGACCGAGGGCAAAGAAACCTTGGTGGCAATGCTACCAAACTTATTTACTCCAAAAGAGACTAACCAGCCGAAGATAATGCCGACCACTCCCCCGATAAAAGTAAGCATCATAGCTTCCAGTAAAAATTGGTAATTAATATCTCTTTTTTTGGCGCCAATGGCTTTGCGCAAACCGATCTCTCGCGTCCTTTCCGTAACGGTAGTAAGCATCATGTTCATAATACCGATGCCGCCCACTAAAAGTGATATGGCAGCCACCGAACCCAAGAGAATTGTAAAAGTATTAGTCACCGAAGAGGCGGTATTAATGATATCCGCTTGATTTAAAATATTAAAATCCGCCAAGGTAGGATCAGTGATGTTGTGCCTCTGTAAAAGCAAGCTTGTAATCTGTTCTTGGACGCTAGTCATAGAATTTTGATCAAGGGCTTGGACGCTGATAGTGCTGACCCTGGGACTGCCGGCTAAAAATTGTTGGGCCGTAGAGATAGGCACAAAAATCATATCATCTTGATTGCTAAAGCCACTACCACCTTTAGCCGCGGTCACACCGATTATCTTAAACTCCACTCCCTTGATCCTAAAACTCTGTCCAATAGGATTGGAATCAGCACCGAAAAGATCGTCTCTGGTAGTCGGCCCTAAAACGGCTACCTTGGCTAAATTAGTCACATTTTCATCGGAGATAAATGATCCTTGGTCAATCTGCACGTTTCTAATAGCCGGATAGCTGGCGGTTGTCCCGTCTACGGAAGTGTTAGTGTTTGTCCCCTTGGCCGTGACCTGGTAACGGCTGGATAATTCCGGAGCAATACCGGATATTCCCGAAACTTGAGTGGCAATGGCCTCATAATCTGCCTGGGTCAGCGTCTGCGCCGAACCTCGTCCCTGATTAACCTCAAAACCTAAGCCACGCTGTGCGCCCGGCTGGACTAAAAGCAGATTTGATCCTAAAGATTGGATGCTCGACTGGATGTTGCTCTGTGAACCCTGACCAATAGCGATCATGGCGATGACCGAACCGATGCCGATGATAATACCTAAAATAGTCAATCCTGATCTGGCTTTGTTGGCCAGTAATGCCATCGATGTTTCTGTAAACAAATCTGCCTTGAGCATAAACTATGGTCTAATTATTCTTTTGTTTAAATTTTTTTTATCTTCGACGATCACTCCGTCACGGATATGGATAATCCGGTCAGCCGCCTCCGCCACATCATGCTCGTGGGTAATTAAAATGATGGTATGGTGCTGCTGCTCATTGAGTCTTTGAAAAGTGCCTAGAACTATCTCACCGGTTTTGGTATCCAGATTTCCGGTCGGCTCGTCCGCTAAAATCAAAGTGGGATTATTTACTAAAGCCCGGGAAATAGCCACTCTCTGCATCTGTCCCCCGGATAATTGGTTGGAAAGATGATTAAAATGTGTTTCTTCCAACCCTGTACTGATCAGAGCGGTGCAAGCCAAAGCCATACGTTTTTCCTTTGGTATGTCGGCATAGACCATGGGCAGCATGACATTGCGTAGCACAGTAGCGCGCGGCAAAAGATTAAAGGATTGAAAAACAAAACCGATTTTCTTTATCCTAATCGCCGCTAAATCATCTTCGCTCAACTTAGAAACATCTTGCTTATCTAATAAATATTGCCCGCTGGTCGGTGAATCTAGGGCCCCGAGGATATGCATCAAAGTAGATTTTCCTGATCCAGAAGGCCCGATGACAGCCACAAATTCTCCGTCTTTGATTTCAAAAGTCACTCCTTTCAGGACAGTAGTTTCGATATCCCCGCCAGTATAATATGTTTTTGTAATATTTTTACATTCAATCATATATTTAGCGGCCAAAACTACCCGCACTCGGTACTCGGGTATTGCCGCCGCTCGCTCCGGTGGCCTGTAAAATACTGCGACCACTGGTAGAGGATGTACTGGCGGCAGAACTAATAGTACGGACAATGATCTGCTGGCTCTCTGCCAGGCCGCTGGTTATTTCCGTAGAAGTATCGTCTGATAATCCGGTCTGTACTGTTATCTGACGGGGGGCTTTACTTAAAATAATGCCGTTAGAAACAGAGATATCGCCGCTGACGGTTTCGTCCGGCACCAAGACATAGGAGGAACTACCTTGAGTCTTGATAGCGGTGCTCGGAACTAATAGGACGTCCGATTTCATATCAGTAATGATGGAAGCGGACACGGTCATGCCGGGTTTAACTCGGTCGTCTTGAGTGTCCAATGATATTTTGACATTATAGCTAACCACTCCCTGGCTGACTGTGCCCAGTGTATCGATGTCGGCCACCACGCCCGTCAAGCTCAAATCAGTGATGGCATCAAAAGTCAGGGTAGCTTTTTGCCCCACTTTTATCTTGGCGGCGTCAATTTCGTTTAGCGATATTTGGGCCAGACTTTGCTGGCTGATTAGAGTAGCCACCGCCGTGCCGGAAGATGCCGGATCGCCTTTGGCTACAGTCACATCGGCCAAGACTCCATCAAAGGGAGCGCGTACTGAATAGTCGGCTAATTTTTGCCTGGCGTCGGACAAAGCATTTACACGCTGTTGGACGGATAATTCTTGGGCTTGTAGATCGAGGGAATCGGTGCCAGCCTGCAGTTTTTCTAAAGAAGCGGTTTTCTCCGCTATGCTCCTATCATCGTTAACAATAGTGTTCTGCGCATTTTTAATGGTCTGATCGGCTGAAAATAAGTCGGAAATATGAGAGTTAATCTTGGTGGTGTAACTATTAAGTTGGGTTAACTGACTGTCGGCGACAGTAGATGGCTTCATGCCTTTACCCGTCAGCTTGTCTTCATAAAACAAAATTAAATCATTTGCACTTTTGATGGCGTCGGCCATGGTCTTTGATGTATTGTATGATTCGGAAATTAAAGCGCTAATTGTATTGTTATCTGCCGTGCGACTGGTCGCTTTGTAATCGGAAAAATTCTTGTCAAAAGCCAGCCGGGCATCAGCATAAGCTTGTTTAGCCTTATCTCTATAAATATAAGCGCTGGTATCGATATTGGCGGCATTGTCAGCGTAATAATCTACATTGATCTGACTATTACTAAAAGAGTTCCCATAGAGAATGTTATTTAGACCGGTCATGATCGACGGCAAATCGGCAAAAGCCGTAGAAACACTGTTAAACCCGTCGTCATAAGAGCTGAGTAGATCATCGCCAGCTTTTTGTCTGGCTTCCTGGGCCTGACTCAAAGTGTTTTGTGCTTGTAGTAAAGATAAAGGATCGGCCGCTTGCTTCATCTTATCTAAAGATAGTTGGGCGCTGGTCAAGCTAATTTGCGCATCGCGCACTGTTTTATAAGTATCACTGGCGTCAATCTGAACTAAAAGGTCATTGGCCTTGACTGTCTGGCCTTTTTTAACCGGCACACTCAAAACTGTGCCTGAGGCCTTGGGTTTTATCGACACCTCATTAGAAGATAAGATCTGACCACTGCCGGAGACCGAAGTAATGATTGTTCCTTTGTCTACTGTCCCTAAAACATAGTGAGTTTCTGTTTTTTTACTTTGAGCGGCGCTTACCCACCAATAGACACCGCCGCCAATTAAAACCACTAGGATCAAGAGGATTACTTTCCTCTTTTTCAAAAACTGCAACATATTAATATATTAATTATCTTAACTTTCTTGATGAACTCGCCACATTATAAACCGTGAAGGACTGCGCCAAATAGATATTTTTAGCTTATTCACTATATCGCTATATGGGAACATTGTCTATACTAAATACGCTGTTTATGGCAAAACCTTTCAAAAATCAAAATTAGCGGCCCGACAAATCTATGCTATAATACTATATTATTAACTAACAAAAAAATATGAATATAAAGAAAACAAACGAGCTCCTGGACTTTCACGGTCAGACCGTTTTAGTCACCGGCGCTTCTATGGGTATCGGTTATGGCATCGCCCGCAGATTTGCCGAAGCCGGCGCGGATATTGTCCTCGCCGACATCAGTCCGCTGGGTGAACAAAAAGCTCAGGAGCTGGCTCAAACTTTCGGAGTGAAAACCTTATTTGTCAAAACTGATGTTAGCTCTGAAAATGATGTGATCAGTCTTTTCGAACAAGTAGCTAAAGAGTTTGGCAAATTAGATGCGCTGATTAACAATGCCGGTATTTTTCCGATGAAGCCGGTTTTAGAGATGGATCTGGCACTCTGGGAAAAGATCCAGGCCATCAATCTGCGCGGAACATTTCTCTGTTGCCGAGAAGCGGGCAAACTCATGGTCAAAACAAAAAAAGGAAACATCATCAATATCGCTTCAGTGGATGCCTTGCACCCGAGTAGTGTCGGACTGGCGGCCTATGATGCTTCCAAACACGGTGTCTGGGGACTGACAAAAAATCTGGCTCTGGAGCTGGCGCCGCATAAAATCCGGGTCAATGCTATTGCCCCGGGAGGTATCCGCACCGAAGGAGTGGAAACAATGTCGGCCGGTGCCACCAAAGCGGCGGCCAATCCTGAAGCGCCGGCCGAAGCGCCTATGGATGTGCCCTGGGGACGCATGGGTGAGCCCGATGAGATGGCTACTACGGCCTTGTTTCTGGCCAGCGATATGGCTTCTTATGTCACCGGATCAATTATCGTAGCCGACGGCGGCATGCTACTGAAATAAAAAATATTGTCAGCCAAAAAACACCCCGAGCAAAATCAAAGGGTGTTTTTTATAGATGCGGTTTTATTTGCTACTGGTTATCATTTTTTGCAGATCTTTTTTTGTGATTTCTATGACCTTCCTATTGTCCATATTTTCCAGGCGTACCTTGGCGGCCAGCTCGTCCATCAGATCAATGGCTTTATCCGGAAAAACTTTATTTTTTATCTTGTCGGCATGGTCCACAATCTGTCCGATGATTTCATGACTAAACCGAACGTGGTGATATTCCTCATAACTTTTTTTGAGAGCCTCCAGCATTTGCCGGGCAACCTTCTTACTGGGCTCCTTTACTAAATAACCCTCAAATCTTCTGGTCAATGTTTTGTCCGGTTCAATAAATTTTCTGTATTCCTCGGTCGTGGTGGTGCCGACCATCTGCAATTCGCCGCGGGCTAGAGGTGATTTGATGATATCGTCGGCGTCAATAGCGCCCTCGGCTCCGCCGGCCTGCACTATAGTGTGAATCTCATCAATAAAAACAATGTATTTTTTATTGGTGGCAATGATGGCGTCAATTAGCTCTTTGAAACGTTTTTCAAATTCACCACGATACTTGGTGCCGGCTAAGATGGAGGTAATATCCAGCTTTAAAACAATTTTGTCCTGCAGGCTCCAGGGAACTTTTTTATTGGCGATGGCGATAGCCAAACCCTCCACAATGGCTGTCTTACCGATACCAGCCTTGCCAAAAAGAATGATATTATTTTTCCGCCGACGGGATAGAACCTGAATTACTTTAGTGATCTCAAAATCACGGCCCACTACCGGATCTAACTTGCCTAAAGTGGCCAGCTGAGTCAAGTCGGTAGTATATTTAGTGGATTTAAAATTAATATTTTTAAAACCTGAACCCAAGCCGTCAGTATGGGGTTTTTTTAGCAAATATAAAGCCGCTAAAAATAGGACTAAAAATGATATAACTATAGGATAGTTAAACTCCACGGGTATATTTTTATTTTAAATAAAGTATTAGGGAGCGGCGTTGTATTGAGGAGCTGACCTCACAGGATAACAAGTTACTTTTTCAGTCAACAAGCTATCCAGGTAAGGAGTGCCGTTGGTATCGTAGAAGTAGGATTTTTCTTGAGCGGCACCTAAGGTTGTGGCTGGAATACAGAGATTGTAGCTGTGGCTATCAAAATCAGATATAGTGATAATGGAATTAGTGACACTAGCTGGATCCAAGGTGCCTAATTTTACTTCCAATGGTGCTGAACTATCATTGACAGAACGAGTAGGTTGGTAGAAATTATCATAAAGCGACATATGACCTAACATATATTCCGGACCAACTCCTCTAAAAAAGGCTGCCGACACCTGTGCTGTATTAGCAATATTAGTGGTGGCACTAGAGATGTTAATAATTTTTAATCCCTTGGCTAAAATCTGATTACAAGGAGTATTCATAGCTGGTTGTCTCAGCAAGCTATCCAGGTAAGGAGTGCCGTTGGTATCGTAGAAGTAGGATTTTTTTTCACCTTGTTGCAGGGAGGTGCTAGATAAACATAGGGAAAAATCGCCTCGGTCGGTTGAGATGCTGATTACGGAGTTAGGTACAGTAGAAGAAGACATGCCTATTGTTGATCTTAACTGTATTTGTAGGGGCCAAGTACCGCCGTTTACCGACACGCCAGGGCCAAAATAATTACTACTCAATTCTAAAGTCCCCATGGTATTTATATCTTCTCCCCTGACAAATCCTAATATCACCTGCGATGTAGAAGATGGTGTTGGCATTAAGACGTTAGTTTGAGCATTCGTGATCAACCCCGGCCTTAGCGGTGTTATCACCACCCGTGGCCTTCTGATTACTTCCAAGTTGCCGTCTTCTAATATTGACGGTCTGATTATGGTGGCGGCAAAAGTAAAGGCCAGGACAGAGGCCGCGGCCATCATGATGCCTACGGCTACTTTTTGATTTACTAATTGTTTGACTTGAACCGGTGAGAAAAGAATAGACTTTGTTTTAACTTTTTGCATAGATTTTAATAGTTTTATTTAAGGTATATATAAATAAAAATTACGCCTATATTATAACACGTTTTAGGGTATTATTAAATGAACTATGATCAGCTCTATTATAAAGCCGCAATAAACTTTCTAGTGATAGCGCCAAAATACCCAGCGGCCGGTTTTATTTTATTCACTTTCTGGAACTTGGCCAAGGCGGCTCGCGTAGCCGAGCCAAAATATCTCGTTTCCTGCCCCGGAGAACCGGCACCGGCCAATGCCACAATAAATCCCTGCTGGTTTAAAAATTTTTGCAACTCATAAACATCGCTACCACTCTGCCCCCTCTTTAAATCTCGCTTAAAACTATAAATTTCCGCGGGTTTATTCGGGCCAGGTACGGCCGACTCTACCGGTGTCGGCCTGACCACCTCGGTTTGGAGCGATGATATCTTTTTGAGCGTCAGCTCAATGCGATTTATAATCAGATCGGCAAAGGTCAGATCCAGATCGGACTGACCATCATTATTTAAATCTATTTTTTTGCTTTCCCCCAGATTAAAATCTGTACTGATAAGATCGGATTGCCAGTTGACAACAACTTTTTTTTGATTGAGATCTAATCCGGTTACTTTTAGATTATACTGCTCGGAACTATTATTCTGGCTTAAAGAAAAATTGGCCCGGGAATTTATATATAATAAAACATTAACGCCGGATTCGGTGATTTCCCCCAGATCAATCTGCTCTCCTATACCGATAGTATTGGTGCTAGAACCAGCCCCGATGGCTGGCGCCGGCGGCGGTCCCCCTCCTCCCACTCGCGCGACTGACGTCGCCGGTGAACAGATAGCGGCCTGATCTACTACGCCGTCACAATCTTCATCGATACCATCTCCACAGATTTCGGTGGCGCCAGGATGAATACTAGAGCTGGATACTCGACAACTTAAATCAGTTAAGCGCGACTTACCAAAAGTTCCGTCGTCATTCCAAACCACGCGATGCAAAATAAGCGAACGGTAACTCGGGTCGCTCCAATACTCTGCCCCGACATTCCCATTAGTAATGCTTTGTGACATCACCCAGACATCGTCGGCGGTCTTTATCACCTCGGTAGCATTTACTCCCGGTAAAGGAGTATAACCCTCATAATGCCAATTAGAACTACCACTGGCATCAACAACTAAGCTGGTCGAAGTAACATACTGTTGCATTGTCCGCGGACTAGTCGGTACAGAATCTATATTATCTTCCGTATCGGATGAATCGTTAAACCACAAATAATACAGATCATTGTACTCGGTAACAAAGGCATTCTCTGCGACGTTACCGGATAATTGACCCAGTCTACCGGTCAAATCCTTAGTGGTAACCGCCAAATATCCCGTCATGGTCCAACTGGTCAGATCAGTAGAATAAGCGGCGCTGATGATTTCTCTCAAGTTCGTATACTTCGTAGTCATAAACATCACCCAACGACTATTGTCAGCATCCCAAATCACAAATGGATCGCGGCAAGCCTCGGTATAAGAACCTTGGTCGCCCCACAGCGTCCAATCTGCCGAACATTCTAAGATACAGCCATCTCCGGCCAAGGTAGTACAAACTCCCGGATCAGTCACTCTGTTCCACGTCGTCAAATCTGAAGAAGTGGCTAAACCAATACGCTCATCGTGGCTAGCCGAACCTCCGGCGCCGGTCACGCCGGTATAAAACATATAATAGGTACTGCCGCTTTTGATGACATGGGGCGCCCACAAGCCGTAAAAATCAAATTTGTCCGTGGTGGTAGCCAGTGCTTTACCAACCTCGCTATAACTGGAAAAATTAGTAGTAGTATAATGATAAATTTCCGTAGGCGTGCCGGCGGAAAAAAATATGTGCCAAGTGCCGCTGTCATCTTTGATCCAACTATGGTCGGCTATATCCAAAGATAGATTGACCGCCGCCGGATCCCTGGTAGAATCGCAGGTCGTGTCGCCGCTGATATCTTTAAAGTCGGCATACTTTTGGTCAAAACAATCATTGCCGCCGGATGCCACTGAGTTATAGCCGTCGCCGTCGGCATCAGTCGCGCCGCCCACAGTCCTAATCAAAAAAAACCCTAATACTATTACTAGGCTAGTAGTTAATGCGTATGAAAAAATTTTCCTGACTCCAAAAAAAATCATGCCTACATTATAGCAAAGTATCGTTCTTTAGGCGATACTTTGAATGAAGTAAATACTTGTTATTACGCCAAAAAAAATTATAAACTCATGGTTAGTGACTGCTCGCTAAATAATAAAACCAGATGATCTTTGAAATAAACTATTTGTACTTTCTGATAGACGGGCAAGGGTTTTTGCTCCTGATCAAAAAAAATCCCAATACTGTAATCGGTCACCAGAATATAAGCCGGTCCGGTAATCTGATAACCAGATTTCAGCTGATCACGGTTAATCACTGTTACCGGCCGAGCGCTGTAATAACTCAAGACATCTCCCTGGGGTCCGTCCAGCTGATAAATATTGGCCACCGGGGAACCGAGGGTAACAATTTTAGCCATGTCGCGCAAATTGTAATCAAAACTATAATGTAACGTGCCCTGAACCTGAGGCCAGTACCCTAAACAGAGAAAAAAAGAGTCTATTAGTAAACTGACAAATAAAATTACGACTACCATCTTCAGATATCTCTTCTTTAAAATCTGCCAGACACAAACTAGGGCAACGGCAATGACTATGGCCATAAAAGGATAGACAGGCAAGAGATATGTGCTGATATGCGTCTTGGCCAATGAAAAAATAACCAGGGTAATAATAAAGCTAAACAAACTGGCCTGAAATAAAGAAAAAATTTCTTGGTTCTTTAACTTTCTCTGCAAAATATAAACTGTCGGCATAGCCAAAAGGAAAATCCACCACCAAAAATGACTCAAACGCCTGAAAAATTTTATATAATAAAAATAATTGGTATTACCGAAGCCGGCCGCCGCTCTCTCCCAGACCTGCTGTCCCAGATAACTTTGCCAAAAAACCGAACCCCAATGCTGTTGCATATAGATATGCCAGGGAAGCAGTATGGCCAAAGCCGGCACTAGGCCTAGCCATAATCTTTTGTCCTTGAGCCATGACCATTGTTTATAAAAAAAGCTTAAAATAAAAACGAATAAAAGAGCAGATAAAGCTGGTATGCTCTTCATCATCAGACCCAGGGCGATGAGCGGCGCTACCAGCCAGAGCCAGGCCGGCCGACGCCAAGAAACAACCACCGTAAATAAGACCGCTAAAATAATGGCTGTGAGCGGCACATCCAATCGCACCTGCCGGGCGGTAATATAAAAAAAAGGAATGAATCCTAATATTATAGAACTCAGTACCGCTAAACATTTATTGGCCGTTAATTGTTTTACCAAAAAATAAACTAACACTAAGGTTACGATGGCCAATAGAGCCGATGGTAAACGGTAGGCCCACTCGCCGGCGCCAAATACTTTCGTGCTGGCCATACTCAGCCAAAAATACAGCGGTGGTTTTTCAAACCAGGGTTGTCCTAGTCTATAGAGCGTGAAATTTTGTCCTGAGGCCAAAGTATCCCTGGTAACCTGAGCATAGGTAGCCTCATCATAGGCGGTCAGGGGCAATCTGTTTAGCCCGCTTAGATAAAAAATACCCAGTAAAACAAAGGGGATTAGACTAAGCAATAATTTTTTATTTAAATTCATAAATATATTGTAACAGATAGAGGTCTGAATAAAAACCGGCTAAAAAATTAGACGGTGATGGTTTGAATGTTACTAAATTAATTAGACATTATCTATTGCGGTAATGACTGCCCGGACCGCTTTCAAAAGGTTGATAAAACATACCGGCGTAGCGGACATAAAGTCGGTTTCCTATAATTACCAACCCGATTATCAAAATTAACCAAAAATATTTAACAATTAAATTAGCGAGAATAACTAAAGGATCGTTGTCCTTATGACAGGTACCCGAAATCTTA
>PQAE01000008.1 GCA_003104935.1 Parcubacteria group bacterium
GCTGGGGGTTTATCTGGTAAAAATACACCCACTCTCATCATGAGAGTGGGTGTATTCAATTATTAATATTACTTAGTCAGTTTATCTAAAATATTTTTCAACTCCTCATGTGAAAAAAAATCAATCTTAATCTGCCCTCTTTCCCCCCGCTTACTAATACTGACTTTTGCGCTCAGAGCTTTGCTTAATTTTTCTTCCCAAGAACCCAAGACCGGATCTGCGCCCGTGTCTATCTTATTTTTGGGATGGTCTTTTTTGGTCAGATCATAAAGGGCCTGCACGGTCAAATTACTTTTTAATATTTTTTTAAAAACTTTTATCTGCTCGTTCTTGGTCTGATAACTTAAGATTAATTTGGCATGACTAGCGGTGATTTTTCCTTCGGACAGTGCTTCTTTGATCACAATGGGTAAAGACAACAAACGCAAGGAGTTGGAAATAGTAGAAATATTTTTTCCGACCTGATTGGCGATGGCTTCTAAGCTAAGCCCAAACTCATCCATCAGCCGCTTATAGCTATTGGCCTCTTCCAAGGGATTTAGATCACTGCGCTGAATATTTTCAATAATTGATAATTCCAATTTGTCACGGTTGGAAACTACTTTAACAATAACCGGTACCTCGGACATCCCTAAAATCTCGGCGGCTTTGAGCCGGCGCTCGCCGGCAATGAGCTGATAACCATCGCCTTCGCGGGTCACAACCAAGGGTTGGAGAATGCCGTGCTGTTTGATCGACTCGGCCAGCTCCTCCAATTTATCCCGATCAAAATACGTGCGCGGTTGCCAGGGATTGGACTTTACCGCGGTGATCGGCACCTGCTGTATCCTCTGCCCGTCTGCAATCGCGTCGTCAACGGCCGCTGAATTTTGATTTTTTTTGTTTGGAATCAATGCTCCCAAACCCTTGCCTAAAGTAACCATATTTTATTTTTATTTAACAAAAATTATTTCCTGAGCTAGACGCCGATAAGCGTTGGACCCGGCGGAATCAGCGTCATAATCTTTGATCGGTAAACCGTGCGAGGGTGCTTCGGCGATGCGCACCGAACGCGGAATTACGCTACGAAAAATCTTTTCCGGAAAATGCTGATACAATTCATCAAACACGGCTTCGGAGAGCTTGTTGCGGCTATCATACATGGTCATAAAGGCACCAAGTATTTTTAGTTCCGGCTTCAAGTGTTCTTTGATCAAATTTATGGTATTTAATAACTGCGATAATCCCTCCAGGGCAAAATATTCGCACTGCACCGGGATCAAAATCTCCCGAGCCGCTACCAAACCGTTGATGGTCAGTAGTCCCAGCGAAGGAGGGTTATCAATGATAATATAATCATAAAGATCCTCAAGCTCTTTTAAATTTTCCGCCAGTTTAAACTCGCGGTTATCTGTTGCCACCAGATCAATGGTCGCTCCGGCCAGATCAGGCGTAGCCGGCAAGATATGGAAATTTGGCCGAATAGCTTTGATCACTTCGGTAGCACGGATATTTTCATCAACTAACACCTGGTAGAGTCCTTTATCCAGAGTTTTGTAATCAATACCTAATCCGGAAGAAGCATTACCTTGGGGATCAATATCAACGATTAAAACCCGCTGGCCAAAATGAGCCAGCCAAGCGGAAATATTTATAGCGGAAGTAGTTTTACCCACACCGCCCTTTTGATTAACCACGGCAATTATTCTGGCCATAATAAAATTAAAAAACCACCCTTATTATACCTTATAAACCGCATTCTCTCAAATAAACCACTTTACTTTTTGGTATAAAAAAGCGGCCGACTGGCCAACCTAAAAAATATCCTAAAATGGCCGCGCCAATCAACAATTGATAGGACCATGCGGACAGATAAAGATAATGATAAATCATGGCCGCGGCTAAACCCAGGGTCAGGCCTTGGAGACGATAAGACAAAGTCCAGCGGGAAATAGCATTATCCGGCGAGACACTTTTTTGTAGCCGAGGCTTTTTGGGTTTGATGTAAAGCGGGGTGCTCATAAAATATTAATTTAGCTTTGCCTGCCAATCCTTGACCACGGCTTTGAATTTGTCCAGATTAGTGTCACTAACCGCCTTGCCGGAAGGGATCTCAATAGTCAAAGGATTAATCTTGGTGCCGTTTTTTACCATTTCAAAATGCAGGTGTGGTCCGGTAGATAGTCCGGTCGAGCCGATAGCGCCGATAATATCCCCCTGCTTTACTTTTTGTCCCCCGCGGACATAAATCTTGGACAAGTGCCCGTAGTTAGTGCTAAAAGTCTCATTGTGCCGGATGGAAATCAAGTTGCCATAGCCGGCGCTACTCCAGCTGGCGTGAGTAATTTGGCCGTCGCCCACGGCGCGCACTGGCGCTCCATACTGAGCGGCGTAATCAATGGCCCGATGACCGGTACTAATATTAAAGGCTGAGATATAACGTCGGCCCGTGGTAAAGCCGGAGCTGATGTATTTGTAAGACACCGGATTTTTTAAAAAAATTTTTTGTAGCGACGCTCCATCCGAATCATAATATCCTTCCACCAGCGCGCCCTGATCATCGGTGCCGTCCTCAAAGTAATAACCCTCAACTGTTTTCCCGTCATTGACAAAACGAGCGGCGATGATTTTGCCAGGCATGACATAAGCGCCATCACGGTAGCGTTCCTCGTAAATAAATTTATAGGTATCCCCCTGGCGGATACCCATACCAAAATCGATGGACCAGGCAAAGACGTCGGCTAGAGCGATGATCGCCCGGATATCTACGCCCTGGGCCATCGCCGACTCATAGAGCGAACTGTCAATCTGACCCGCAACTGTTTTTATCTTAACTTCATAATCAATTTTTTCCAGATGGGCCTTCCAGACGCCCTGAGCGTCGTGGTCAATGTATAATTCTTCTTCGGTATTAATGGGATAAATCAATCTTTTTAACTCACTGCCGTCCGGATTAAAAATAAAAGTCATTTCCCGACCCACGCGGATTTTACTGAGATCATAGACGTCAAAAGCGGCCTCAAACAAAGTCTGGGTCAGAGATTTTTCCAGTCCGGCCTGTTCGGCAACGGTTGAAAAGGTCATGTCCGGCTGGATGGCGATCACTATCTGCTGATCGGCCAGTTGCGCTAAGACCTTGGCCTGTCGCGGCGTATGAAAACTACCGGCTCGCGCCAGGACAAAATAACCGACTAGGACGGTTATGGCTAAAATTACAACACCAAAAATAGAATATTTTTTCACCCCGTTAGAGAATTATTGCTCTAATTAATATTTTTTAATAGTCATTTTTTCATAAAATCAACCCCGCTATATAAACAAATTTGCTAACGGGGTGAATCCATTATATTGTAATGAAAAATAGATGATTAGGCAAATTTTATAGGTAATATGCTATAATTAACCTATGCATCCCCGCCAAAAACAAAGTTTTTTATATCTGGCCACCTGCTTGTTGTTTGCTGTTATGTCTTTTCTGTTTGTCTTTGTCCGTAGCCAATCTCCTGTTCCGACTTATAACCCGCTCTCGGTGCGCCCTCTGGCCGAACCGGAAAAAATTGCCAACCATATCCCTAAACCCAAAGTAGTCCGCGGACTGTATCTGACCGCCTACTCGGCCGGCAATGAGAAGTTTCGCCGCAACCTTATCGCCCGGATTAAAAACGGAAAGATAAATAGTGTCGTCATTGACATCAAAGATTATTCCGGCCATGTGCTCTATAATAGCAATCTCCCGGAAGTTAAAAAAAAACAGGCCGTCGAAGCACACATGCGCGATATCTCCCAAGTCTTAACTGATTTTCACCGGGCAAAGATCTATGTCATCGCCCGCCAAACTATTTTTCAGGATCCGGTCCTGGCTATCAGTAATCCGGAACTGGCCTTTCATACCATGTCCGGCGAAGTCTGGAAAGACCGTAAGGGACTAGCATGGATGGACCCTAACCAAGAAGCAGTCTGGCAGTATAATCTGGCTATCGCCAGAGAAGCGGCCAAGCTGGGTTTTGATGAAATCAATTTTGATTATATCCGCTATCCCAGCGACGGCAATATCGCCAATCTGGACTATAATCTGCCGGATGGTCGGAGTAAGACCGAGGTGCTGAAAAACTTTTTTTCCTATCTGGACAAAAATTTAAAAAATGTGGCCACTACTTCGGTCGATATGTTCGGACTAGTGATGGATAATACGGGCACGGATTACGATCTCGGCATCGGCCAAAAAATCACCGACGCCGCCGATTATTTTGATTTTGTCTGCCCGATGCTGTACGCCTCACACTACGCCCAAAATTATCTTGGTTTTGAAAATTCGGCCGAACATCCCGGAGAAGTCGTCGCTTATGGATTAGCAATCAGTCAAGGGGACTTAAAAAATAAAAAAGCCAGGATTCGCCCCTGGCTACAGGCTTTTGATCTGGGCGCGGTCTATGATCAGGGTATGATAGCCCAACAAATCGAGGCTGTACAAAATGTCACTTCTACCGACGGCTGGTTACTCTGGAATGCGCGCAACGATTATCCGGATTATATTTTTTAAAATTCACGCTTTTGCGAGCCGCGCTCAGCGTGGCGAAGCAATCTCAATGTGATTGCCGCGCTCACTATGTTCGCTCGCAATAGGGTAATAAAACGAAAAACGCCCTATACCAATGTGAAGTCACTGGTACAGGGCGTCTTTTTTAAGAACCAATCAAAACACCAGGGTCGCGTCCCGATCAGCTCCGACAGAAACCACATCAACCGAAGTGCCGATGTAGTGCTCGATAGTGTCAATCAGAGGCAAGAGATCTTCGCTCGCATTGTCCAGGTTGGTCCAACCCGGCATCTGCGCATAGACCGGCCGGCACTGGGACAGCACCTGCTCGTCCATCACCGCCGTGTCTAAACGCATACCGAAAACCAGACGTTGGTTGCCGACCAGATACTCCGGACCTTCATAGAGATGGTGAGTGCAGACCTTGATGGTCTCACAACCACACATCACATCCAACATGGTCAGAGCCAAACCACCCCGGCCTTGCCCGGCATAACGCCAGGCATGACGCAGGAGCGGCATGTCCAACCAACCCACCCGGCGCAGACGTCCGGTCGTAGCCCCATATTCTCCGCCGGCTTGACGGATGGCTACACCCTGTGAAAAAGGGTCGCTGGAATTCAGAGAAACAGACGAATAAAGATTCGCTTCCTCTGTACGATTCATGTCGCGGCGATCGCACCAGCGTGCTGAGTCTACTCCTCCCAACTCAGTCGGAAACGGTCCTCGACCCACGCGAGTCATGTAGGGCGCCTTGGACACACCCAAGGTGTAATCAACGTCTTCGGTGCGCAGACCTACTCCCTCGGCCAAGCCAGCCAGCGAACAGTCGCTACTGGTGACATAGGGATAGGAGCCGTGCAACACCGAAAGTAACACACCTTGTGCTCCTTCCAGAACGACTTTTTTGCCCTGTTTCAATGACTGACGCAACAGCTCGTCGGTATCACAGATCTGCTCGCGGAACTTTTCCGCATAAACCAGATAGCGACCGACGATGGCGTCCAGGTCAAAGATCTTGACCGAACCAGCATAGAAGACGCCATTGCCGAGAGCCGGTAAATGCATGACCTCGCGCACAAGAGTTTCCCCGAACTGTTGGAAGAACCAACGTCGGGCTTCCCAATTGCGCCGCAAACGGCGAGCAAACGCGTCGGGATTGAGCAAATCATTGACAGTCAGACCGATGCGAGCCACATGCGACTCGTAGACCGGACCGATGCCACGACCGGTTGTACCGATAGCCCCATTACCCTGACTAGCTTCCTTGAGACGATCAAGGGCGATATCGATGGGTAGTACCAGGTGAGCCTGGTGCGAGATGCGCAGGCCGTTGTAGGGCAGACCGGCGCTTTCCAGAGTGACGATCTCATCCGACAAAGTCGCCGGATCGATGGCCACACCCCGGCCGATGATGTTGATCTTGCCTTCGCCGTCATGCAAAATGCCGGCCGGCACCAGATGAAAGACGTGCTTCAGCAGACCGACACAGATGGTATGGCCGGCATTGGCACCGCCAGTGCCGCGCGCGATAATGTCGGCCCAATACTTGGCCAGCCAATCCACGATCTTGCCCTTGCCGCCGTCTCCCCAACCCAGATCGACGACCGCCAGCACATTGACCGTCCAACGGCTAATGCGCTTGAGAAATTCCAAAACCGGATTCATCCCGTCCCCCTTCTTTTAGGACCATGACTGACAGAAAATATTAAACAACAAAATACACTTCACTTTAAGACAATTTGATTATTCTGTCAACGCATAAAAAAACCATGCGCCGTATGGCGTATGGTTTAATTATTAAATTAATTTTTACTTTTAACTTTACACTTTTATCTCTATCCCCACCGGCGCGTGATCGGAACCCATGACCTGGTCTAAAATATAAGCCTTTTGTATTTTGTTCAATAGTTTATCTGAAGCACAAAAATAATCTATGCGCCATCCGATATTTCTACTCCGGGCGGCACTGCGGAAAGACCACCAGGAATACTGAATTTTTTTAGGATTAAGCTCCCGAAAAGTATCGTACCAGCCCTGCTTAAGAAACTCGGTCATCCAGCGCCTTTCTTCTTTGGTAAACCCGGCGTTGCCTTCATTTTCCTTTGGCCGGGCCAAATCAATTTCTTCGTGCGCCACATTAAAATCCCCGGTGACTATGACCGGCTTTTTTTCCTGCCACTTTTTCAGATAAGCCAAAAGCTTATTGTTAAATTCTAATTTAAAACCCAGACGAGAGAGTTCATGATTGGCATTTGGAAAATATACATTAACCAAATAAAAATATCCTATGTCCAAAACCTGAATGCGGCCTTCATTGTCCCAGCTAAATTTGTCCAGTAGTCTGACTTTTAATTTGTCGCGTACCAAAAAAGCCGTACCGCTATAGCCCGGACGCTGGGCACTGTGCCAAAACTCCTGATAGCCGGCAAAATCAAACTCAGTCTGATTGCGCGCACTTTCGGAAATTTTTATTTCCTGCAGACACAAAATGTCCGGACGATATTTTCTTAAAAAAGCGCCAAAGCCTTTTTTGGTCACGGCCCGGATGCCGTTTACATTCCAGGAAATAATATTTAAGGTGGGCATAAAATAAAACTATAAAGCAATACGAAAATCCGCATAATTTTTTACTTGGCCCGGCACCACATATACATCTTTTATCTGGGCGCTAGACGGTCCTTTTTTGCATTGGGCCAAAAAAGAATCTACCGCCAGCGGCGTGCCTTCGGCTTCAATATAAACAGAGCCATCGGCCTGGTTGCGGGCAAAACCGCCTACCCTTTCCTGCTGGGCGATCGATTTTAAATAATAACGAAAGCCGACTCCCTGCACCTGACCATAAATAGTGATATTAACCGCTTTAATATCCATGCCTCTATTTTATCACAGCAAAATAATAAAAAGAAAGGCCCGCCGCTTGCGCGTACGGGCCCTCGTGAAACTTAGGCTGAATGATTCAGCCAGTGCGGCGCGTCAGCGCCCTCCGCCTCCGCCACGACGCGTCCAAACGTCTCTCCATAGCCCTTTCGGCTACCTGGAAGCGATCCATCGCGTCCCGGAAGAATGGCAAGGGTTTCTTGGCCCCTGCCGGCAGCTGATACTCTTCGTCTCGCTCGGAAGCGAAACCGATCGGCACCAAGTGCCCGTGGGTGTATGCCTGATTCGGCATCCTCATCCTCCACAACACGTTTTGGGGGCTAAACACTCCCACACCAGGAAGAACAAGCACCGAACGCGCTTCTCTTCCTCTCTATAGTTTCCCACTTTTATTATTTCCGTGCAAGACCATAGAGAGAAAAACAAGCAAAAAATTATTGCCCCCGCCCCCGCACTTTTTGATAAAAGTGGGGGGCGGGGAACAAATCACCGCCTAGAAGCTAAAGGTCGCATGCATCTGGAAGGTTTCCAGACGCGGCTCGTAGAACGCCTTGACAAAACTGTTGGGAGAGTACTCCCAAGTCAGTCCCGCCAAGTAATTCTCCTCCTGACCGGTCTGACCGAAGTCAAACTGACCAAAGGCGCGCAAGTGCTGCGGCAGTGCCACAGAGTTCTGCACGAACCACACCGTCCGGTGTGAGTAGTATACGGTGAATCCCGTGAAAGGATTCAACCAGTTGCCGAAACTCTGTTGCAGTGTTCTACCATAGCAGGTGTGCGAAAGCCAGTAGCCGCTGACCGGACCGGCCGCCAAACGCAGACCAAAACGGTCGTGGTCATACTGACTCATCTGAATCTGGTAATTACTCAAGCTGTACCACAGAGCCACACCCGTGCAGTAGATAGGCATTTGCCCACCTTCCGCATCGACCCAACGAGTCAACTGCAGACTCTTGGGCGCCGGATATGACCATTGCGGGAGCGCCAAGTACTTACCTGCTACCACGGAGATCTGACCTGACCCGGCCGAGTGATCCCACTTGAGGTAGCTGTACTTAACCTGGCTGGTGACCAGGTCGTACTCCAGATGAATCATTTCCTGGCCGCCGAAGAAACCCTTCGGCATTGCCTTGACTCCCACCCGGGCCCAGTTCCAAGCATAGCTGGAATGGGTGTAGTTAGGAGCCTCAATGCTGACGAAGGCGTAGGGTTGGACCTTTGTCTGGGCCTCGGCTACAGTGGCCAAGCACAGCAGGCAAAGAATGGCGACCAGGATGGCTCGCTGCATTTTAATTTCTCCTCCAGAAAACGTGACTTTCTTCCAATTTATTCGGCCGGACAATGCTCTTTTTTTACATCATATCCTCTCCCAGCTGGAACACTAGTTTTTCTAGGCTGTTTTTCAATGGTTTTCGATGTACTTTAAAACACTAAATTATAGCACATTTTATAAATATTGTCAATATGTACTTTCCTATTCCATTATATTGTGTATAATAGCCTAAATAGGCCAAATAAATTGACGAGCTTCTATTTTTATTGTAGAATAAGGCTTGTTTATTAGCCGCCACTTAGTAGGTTATGGGCGTGTGGTGCCCACCTACGTCAAGGCTTCGGTGGGCAGGAAATTGGCAGACCCCGTAAAACAGGGGCAGGCGCGCTTTGACATTTTATGGGGATGTGGTGAAATTGGCAGACGCGCTGGACTCAAAATCCAGTGGAGGCAACTCCGTGTGGGTTCAAGTCCCTCCATCCCCACCATTAATAAACAAATATCGTTGCGCTGGCTTGCCCCGTAAAAGCGAAGCTTGTATGGGGACTCAAAATCCAGTGGAGGCAAACCGTGTGGGTTTCCGCCAGAGGCGGATCACGGGTTTATCCCGTGGCAAGTCCCTGCCCGACAAGCCTGACGGCTGTCATGGCAGGCGGGCCTCCACGCCCACCAGAAGTTTAGATCAGTAGGGGCCCATAGCTTCCCTCGCTGTCACTCGGGACAGGCAGTTGGCTAGAGCGCTTCCATGGCATGGAAGAGGTCGTCCCGCCCGCGGGCGGGATTGGGTCATTTATTAAGGGGGCCGTTGGCGTAGTTGGTAGCGCGCTTCCATGGCATGACTACCAGCGGTGCAAAAACAAAAAAATATCTTAGCCCGGGCTTGTAGTTCAGTTGGCTAGAACGCTTCCATGGCATGGAAGAGGTCAGGGGTTCGAGTCCCCTCAAGTCCACCATTATAACTGTAGTTGTCGAGGTCGTCCCGCCAGCGGGCGGGACACGGTCCACCATATTAAATTATTATTATTTACGACGCGGGGTAGCCCGCCCGGCACGCCTTCGGCGAAGCCGTGGCGGACGGGAGCAGTAAAAAAATTTAGGAAGAAAAGCCATGTTTTATACTTACGTATTAAAAAGTTCTATTGACAATAAATTATATATAGGATTTACTGAGAATCTCACCGAGAGGATCGCTCTACACAATGATGGTTTTGTAAAATCTACAAAAAATAGAAAACCACTTAAATTGGTTTATTATGAGGAGTGTCTTGATGAAGATAAGGCGTTAAAAAGAGAAAAATATTTTAAAACTGGATTCGGTCGAATTTTCTTGAGAGATCGAATATAGAATCAAATTTATTAAATGACGCGGGGTAGAGCAGTTGGCAGCTCGCCAGGCCCATAACCTGGAGGTCGCCGGTTCGAGTCCGGCCCCCGCTACCAAAAATTTAAATAAGCTCAGATGGCACGGCCACTCATTTGGCGGCTGCGCCCTACGAAGCTTTGAGCGTAGCGAAAAGCGCAGTAGGGCAGGGTAGCTCAGTTGGTTAGAGCGTAGGACTCATAAGCCTGAGGTCGTGGGTTCGATTCCCACCCCTGCTACCACATAAAACCGTGCTTCGCACGTTCACGTGGTTGTACCAATTATTAAAATTTATTTCACGGGGATTGGCGCAGTTGGCTAGCGCGCATGCATGGGGTGCATGAGGCCGCAGGTTCAAGTCCTGTATCCCCGACCAAATTATATTCAAGACCACTTATTATATATATATTCCGAGGTAGCTCAGTGGTACCTGCCTACCGGCAGGCAGGGAGCAGTCCCGCTAACATTTAATTATATGACCCCTCTTGGGTCCGAGGTAGCTCAGTGGTAGAGCAGTTGACTGTTAATCAATTGGTCGTGGGTTCGAGTCCCTCCCTCGGAGCCAAGAGGGGTCATTTTTTTATGGAAAGCGGGATTGGTCGTGGGTTCGAGTCCCTCCCTCGGAGCAAAAAATAAAAACCTGAACATTTGTTCGGGTTTTTATTTTTAATTGGCGACGTACTTGAGCGCATAACCGCGCGAAAGTGCGGAGCCATACAAAAAAAATGAAGTAAATAATTTCATTTTTTTTGTTTACTAATTTTCTGATGGGACTCGAACGGGCAGCAGCGATCCGCCAAATGGCGGAGAGCGTCGCACAAAGCGAGCGAGCGTAGCTTTGTGCGCTGCCCCGGACAAGGAGAGAGCGAAGCGAACGACGCGGAAGTCCCTCCTCGGAGCCAGGAGGGGTCATTTTTTAATTTTATTTGGGACGTAAAAAAATTATTATCCATTCAATATTTTCTGTCGGAGCCAGCTCCCGGAATATCGCCATTAAGGCGATTTTTTGCTATAATTTAACTAGTTAAAATATCGGTTAAGGGCCGTCCAAAAGTAACTGCGAACAAATTTATATCAACGATGTACATGATATAGACGGCGATGGTGAGTTTAATTTGGAGTAAAGGTGGGGCTAATTCAGTAAAAAATTGTGAGCTGTTGCGCAAAACACACAATCGGGCAAAAGACAATAGATAATAAAAACATATGAACAACACATACAACTGGTATCAAACTTTAATCAAACCATCGTGGGCGCCACCAAGTTGGCTTTTTGGACCGGTGTGGACGGTGCTCTACACGATTATAGCGTTTACTTTTGGCACGGTGTTTTACAAAGCATTCACTAAGCAGATTCCGTGGATTATCGCCTTGCCGTTTGTGCTCAACTTGATTTTCAATTTTGCTTTTACACCTTTGCAATTCGGATTGAAAAACAATCTCTTGGCGGCGATTGATATTGTGCTAGTGTTGGCGACGCTCATCTGGGCGCTCATGGCCATTTGGCCGCATTTCCGCTGGATTGCTTACGCCAATACCCCGTATCTACTTTGGGTATCGTTTGCGACGATTTTACAGCTGACTGTCACATATTTGAATAGATAATATGCGCGTATGGGACATACATCCAAAACATTTGTGCCGGAAACATTTGCTCGCCGAACATCGCGAACTTCACGGGCTCTGGAATATTTTGACAAAGCACGGTGGCAAAGGCGGTTATTCACGCCACCCGGAAACTTTGCGCTGGGTTGGTAAAGAGAAAGCACTTTACGAGAGGCATGAGGCGCTTGTGCGTGAGTTTAGTACGCGTGGGTACAGTCACTACACACCGCTTAATAAAAAATTAGCCAGGGGTTCAGGCAGTCAGCAAGTTTTTATCAACACAATTAGAGAACAAAGAATGATTTTAAAAAATAAGCCGTGCGAATGTTTGCTACATAATTAAGGTGGTGCGATAAATAAAGATTATAAACAATAATAAATAACAAAAGGAAAATCTATGAGTAAAAAGAGTGGCAAATTTATATTTTGGGCTCCGGGGATTGCAGTTATTTTATTTGCGACGTAAAAAAAATTACTATTCCGTTCAATATTTTCTGCCGGAGACAGCTCCCGGAATATCGCCCTTAAGGCGATTTTTTGCTATAATTTAACTAATTAAAACATCGGTTAAGTCAAGTAAAATGAAAAAGCCGACGCGGAAAACCGTATCGGCCTTTGAAACCCAAGTGATTTTTCTCAGTTGGGTTTGTGAAAGGGTGAATGAACCGAAAAGCTGTTACTGCAGGTTAGGCAGACCCAACGCTTACGCCAGGGACGCCACCACGAGCTACGGAAGCACTTCCAGGTGCGCCGCTGTTCGCAATTGCGGCAAAAACCGTGAGCAATATCTCCGACTTTGACCGCCATTTTTCCTCCCGGAGCGGATTGCTATACCCGCTCGGTAGAACCGCACTTGAGGCAACGCCAGTAACGACGCCAAGGTAATCACCACTTGTTGATGCACCTAAACGTAGAGATCTCTCCACACATGTTACAGTATGAGGATATGACCTTGCCCAGCTTTACCCGCACAACTCCTCCCCTATTTGTCCAAAACCTGACAAGTGAGAGTCAGAGCATAGCTGGCCCGCACCTGATGAGACAGAAACTGCGGATGAAGAGAAGCGATAGTGGTCAGCAACTTGTTGAGCCACTGGGTCATTTCGGTCTGATCCTGGGGATGGTATTCCAACCGACCGCGGTAGCGCGCCCCTTCCGGAAAGATCTCCACTCCCAGCTGTCCCCTGACGGCGATGGTGTCAAAGGCCTCCAGGATGCCATGAATCTGCCGCAAGACCACGGTCAGGTCTCGCCGCGAAACCAAATCACTATTGATGGTCCATTGGCAGTGGACACTACTGACGGTACGGAAAGTCTGGTACTTCTTATCCGTAACCATGGACTCCACGTGCAATTCGTCGGGCATGATTCAAGCTCCCTTCTTGCCGGTGAGAGTGAGCACAAAGCTGGCGTGTGCCAGATAAAAGCGCAACTCGTTGCGGTGATAGGTGATGGTGGTGTAGAGCAAATCCAGCCACTGCTTCAGGGCCTCCTCATCTTGAGGATGGTATTCCAACCGACCGCGGTAGCGGGAGCCTTGGGAGGGGATCTCTATTTCCAACTGGCCTCTGACGGCCATAGTCTCAAATCCTTCCAGGATTCCCTGGATCTTGCGCATGATTACCAGCAGGTCGCGCTTGGCCTCCGGTCCACCCTTCAAAACCCAGTGGCAACTGACATTGCCAACAACGGCAATGCTGGCGTGTTCTACTGCTACCGGCAGTGCTACTAGCTCCAGGGCATCACTCATGATTTTAACCTCTTTTCTATGTTTTATTCCGAAAGATTTCAATATACAATAAACACTTTAAACTACTATATATTTAGTATTTTGTAAAGAGACATCTTATTTACAAAATTATAATAACGTGCTATAAAGTATTGTTTTCTAGTTCTGATCCAGACAACTCTGACCAGGAGCAATATCGTGCCAAAATTCAAATCAATTCTGCGTCAGCCAAAGCAATACAGTTGGTTTTTCACGGCTACCATCCAGCTGGCCGACGGCTCTACCGAGAGCCACAGCAATACTATGGCTCTGAGCGCCTTGTCGTCCCGACAGGCCCTGATCGATCTACTGGGGCTGTTTGCCGAAGACCGGATTCTGGCTTTTACCTGCCACCGGGTCATTGCCCGGGAAGAGCAAGAAGATTGAGAACTCAGCTCTTTGCCCTATTTGAATCGGTGTCACTCGCGTGGCACCGATTTCTATTTTTAAATAAGAATTGCTCAAGAGGTCGGGTGCGGTTTTGTATAAATTTTAATAACACTGGCTATTAACTTTGGCGTATAACTTTTTCTGAAAATGAACATACCCTCCAGCTAATCGCTGGGGGTTTCT
>PQAE01000009.1 GCA_003104935.1 Parcubacteria group bacterium
ACGCACTCCAATCCCGCCGAAAAAAGAGCCGTCGGAAGCGAGGGCGCGGCGGAAGGGGGGCGTGGGGGGAATTCCGCCGCGCCCGAGCGTTGGAGCCCCGCCGCCTGCTCTGTTAGGAGCAGAAGCCAGCAAAAAAGTTTTCTCTGCTTTTCTTTTGCGCGCGCCTGATTTTTTCTTTTAAAAGGAAAAGAAAACTTTTTTGCTGGCTGGCGAGCGTTAGCGAGCGGCGGCGGGGCGAATCAGTTACCGTTTCGTTCAAAAAAGGTTCGCGCAAAGTGTAAAATATCACCGCCAATAACGAATCTTTACCCCGTAAATTGACTCTAAGCAAAGCGAAGAGGAAATTTTACGGGGCCTCACTCTCCGCCAGGACACATATAATGGTTCTCAGCCAGAGGCTGACCCGCCTCGGGCGGGGAATCCTTCACTCTCCGCCAGAAAATCCCGAAAAATTTGTTAAACCATCCGTAATATACCTATGTGAGCAGTAGGTTTTTTATTTTATAAAATTTTATGCTATAATATAGCGACCATAATTTAACAATTAACCAATAAGATTATGCATATATATCTAAAAAAGTTAGGCCTGGGCATAGCCACCCTCGGCTTGGTTCTGTTTATGGGCGCCAGTTGCACTAAGCCGGCGACCCAGACAAACAACAACACACCGGAAAGCCCGGTAGCGGTTGGGCAGAATAACCCTAGTAGCGGAACTGGCAATAACCAGAATCCAGCTGAACAAAATAATTCAGCTAGAGTAAGATTTGAGGTTCTGCCGGCCCCGACGGGTGATGCTGAGACTGCTCCAGGAGCCGCTGCTGTTAAGGAATTTATCATGACCTCTTTTTATGAAATGGTGGATGGCCAGGCCAAACCGCAGTATTCACTCAAGGAGCTTGTGGTCAAAAAAGGGGATAAAGTTCGCATCAAAGTGACCAATATTAAAGGTACCCACGATTTTAACATTGATGAATATAATATTCACCAGTCGACGCCTTTGGATCAGCAAGTTACTATTGAATTTACGGCGGACAAGGCCGGAGAGTTTGTCTATTACTGTAGTATGCCAAATCACCGGGCACTGGGCCACTGGGGCACTCTCAAGGTAGAATAGCGCCAAAAAAAGAGGGTCGGTCGCCCTCTTTTTTGTTTGCCAATTTAGGGATTATTTTTCGCAATTACTAAGCAAATTATTTTTTTATAGCCATAATCCTTTAGGACACCAGCGGCTTCGTTTAGGGTAGCGCCGGTAGTGGCGACGTCGTCTATCAGTAGGATTGGGCCGCGCCGCGTCAGACGCGGCGCGGCACCAGAGACGGCAAAAGCACCGGCCACATTATTTTTTCTCTCTAGCTTGGCCAACTTGGCTTGGCTTTTTGTTTTTCGGATTCTCTTTAGCAAAGGAATGTATGTAAGACTTAAGCGCGCGGCTAATTTTTTAGCCAAAACTTCGGTTTGGTCAAAGCCGCGTTCACGTTGCCGTCGGTGGTGGAGAGGCACATTAGTAATTACAGTATTGTCGGGCAAATTTAATTGTAGAGCTTGCTGATAAAGCAGAGCTGTTAAAATATCGCTGATTTTCTGGATATAATCATATTTGTAGCACTTAATCAGTTTTTGGATCAGGGGGTTTTCATAATCAATACTGATGTAACAGGCATCAAAGTAGGGATGAGGCAAATCCGGCCAGTGTTCGGGCGTGGCCGGCAACAAGATTAATTTTTCGGTACAGCGCTCACAACAAAGACTGCCTTCTTTGCGGCAGCCCAGGCAAAATTCCGGCCAAATAAAATCTAAGATAAAATTGACTATTTTTTTTAACATCGCTTCGCTTCTTCTAAATCCCCCTAGCCCCCTTTATCAAGGGGGACACAATACCAGATCCCCCTGATAAGGGGGATTGAGGGGGTTTTAATACACGTTCCCTAATTTGTATTTGTTTTAGGAAGTCCTCATAAACTCCACCTAGGTTCTCCATAACTTGGTCATTTGTGTATCTAATTACTTTAATGCCAAATGAATCTAATGTTTTTTTACGTCGGCCATCATTATTTGTTTCCCAAAAATGGCTATCTCCGTCAATCTCAACATCAAGTAATAGTTTAGAACAATAGAAATCTAGTATAAAATTACCAATCGGTTTCTGTCGATGAAACTTATAGTTGCTCGGAATATTTTTAATTACCTTAAACCAAAATCGAAGCTCGGGCTCGGTTGGATTTTTTCTATTATTCCGTGCCAACTTTTTTAAATAAAAGGCATATTTAAAAAATGTCGCTCTTCTTCTTTTCATCGCTTTGCTTCTTCTATATTCTCATCGTCCCCTTTATCAAGGGGCAAAGCTTAGTTAAAAATAATTTTTTCTTTTTGCACACTGACTGTGGCGCGGGGTATTTTCTTAGCCAGTAGTCTGGTGGCCAGAGGATTAGCTATATATTCATCCACTAGGCGCTTTAGGCCGCGTGCGCCTTCATTGGCTACTAGAGGTTTGACCAGCAGATAATTCAGGACTTTGTCGCTGATTTTCAGAGTGATTTTACGCTCGGCCAGTCTTTCGGCCAGACGATGCAGTTCGCGGCGGATGATTTTTCGGGCGGCGGGTTTATCCAGAGGGTCAAAAATAATAATATTGTCCAGGCGGTTGCTAAATTCCGGCGGAAAATAATTTGGCAATGTGGCCAAGATACGTTGGCTCAGCTCTTGCCAGTCGGAATTTTTTTTGGAAATCGCCTCATCACTAATATTAAAACCGAGCTGGGCTTGAGTATTGAAATCCGCCAGCCCGATGTTGGAGGTCATGACGATCACGCAGTTTCTAAAATTAACCGTGCGTCCGGTAGCATCGGTAATCTCACCTTCTTCTAATATCGGTAACAGTAAATTAAAGACATCGGGGTGAGCTTTTTCAATTTCATCAAAAAGTATCAAACTATATGGTTTGTTTTTGACAAAATCCGTAAGCTTATTTCCTTCCTTATAACCGACATAGCCGGCCGGAGCGCCGATCAGTTTGGAAGAGTTAAATTTCTCGGCAAATTCGCTCATGTCCAGACGGAGCATATTTTGACTACCGCCAAAAACATAGCGGGCAATTTGTTTGGCGGTTTCAGTCTTGCCCACGCCACTGGGGCCGAGGAACATAAATGAGGCCGTGGGCTTGCGTTTGTCGTGCAGGCCGACTTTAGCTTTGCGGATAGTATTGGTAATGGTGGTCAGAGCTCTGGCCTGGCCAAAGATTTCCTGTCGCAGATTATTTTCTAATTTGAGCAGACGGCGGTTTTCGTCGCTGGTCATATCAGCCACTGGTACTCCGGTCATCTCGGAGATTATTTCTTGGACATGCTGTCGGTCAATCTCACCAAGATTTTTATCGCGGGCGGCCGCCGCCTTGACCTCTAATTCTCCCAACTGAGTCAGTAAAGCGTTTTCTTTATTTTTGTGGTCCAGAGCCTGCAGATAATTTTCCGCCAAGATCGCTTGCTTTTTTATCTGGCGCAAATCTTCCAGTTGATCCTGTAGTTCCTTTATTTTTTTGGCGATATTTTCCTTGGTATGTTTGACTTTAAAACGGGCGGCGGCCTCATCGATCAGATCGATAGCTTTATCGGGTAATTTACGGTCCGGCAAAAATCTTTGACTAAGGGCAACAGCCGTGCGCAGAGCTTCTTCATTTATAAAAACCCGGTGAAAGGCCTCGTAGTTTGCCTTGATTCCTTTGAGGATTTCAAAAGTTTCGTCTTCACTGGATTCATTGATAATAATAGGTTGAAAGCGCCGTTCCAGAGCCCGGTCGCTTTCAATGTGTTTTTTGTATTCTTCAAAAGTAGTGGCGCCGATACAGCGCAATTCGCCGCGGGCCAGGGCAGGTTTTAGTATATTGGCCGCGTCCAGCGATCCGGTAGTAGCCCCGGCGCCCATGATGGTATGGAGCTCATCAATAAATAAGATAATATTGGGATTGCCTTTGACCTCGCTGATCACTTGTTTCAGCCGGTTTTCAAATTCGCCGCGATACATAGTACCCGCTAAAAGACCGGAAATATCCAGATTGAGTATGGTTTTACTTAGTAAAACATCAGGTACTTTATTTTCCGTGATGCGCTTGGCCAGCCCTTCGATAATAGCGGTTTTCCCCACGCCGGCGTCGCCGAGGAGTACGGGATTATTTTTAGTGCGGCGAGACAGGATCTCGATCAGGCGGTCCAGCTCGCGGCTACGGCCGATAACCGGATCGATTTTTTTTTGGATTTCCCGACTGGTCAGATTGACAGTATAGCTTTCCAAGACGGAAATTTCCAGGTTCGGCTCACCGGTCAGATTATTGATTTCGCGCAGATCTTCTTCGGCGCTGGTGGCCAGATCATTAAATTTGGAGGTGCTTTTTAGGATAAAAATCAGATGCTGTTTTAAATTTTTGGTGTCCAACTGGCTGTCAATCAATAATTTTTGCAAAGCATCATTAGTGCTTTCTAAGAGTCCCAAAAGCAGATGCTCAGTGCCGATATAGCGGTGCTGGTATTTGTAGGCGGTAACCACCGCTTTTTCGATCACGGCTTGAGCGGCTTCTGAAGGCTGGGGCATCTGTTCGGCGCTAAGCCCGACGATCTCGTAATTGTCGGCCATATTAATAGTCTCAAACAAAGACAAATTTATTTTTTGCTTGGTCAGGATGTCCGAACCCAACGACCCTTTGGTTTGGGCCAGGGAAACAAATAAGTCCGCGGGCTCGATCTCCCGGTGTTTTTTGGCCAGCGCCAGGTTTTGGGCGCGGATCAGCACCTTTTTAAAATGAAAGGTAAATTTGTCCAGTATATTTTGAGAATTTTCGCTACTCATCCCGTTAGAAATTATTATAGTATAGTAATGTTTAAGTTTATTTTATTTAATGGGTCGTCGTTAGAAAGCAAATTTCTGACGGGACTCATTTTTTTAAATTTAGGCCATCTGGCGTAGGGTTTTGATACGGTCCTTTATCGGGGGATGGGTGGAGAACAGGCGGGAAACGCTTTGGGCGCTAAAGGGGTTGGAAATATAGAGGTGAGCCGTGGCTTTATTGGCATGAAGTAGTCGGCCATTTTGCGCTTCTATCTTTTCCAGAGCCCGGGCCAGGCCTTCGGGATAGCGGGTGAGTAGAGCGCCGGAGGCATCAGCCAGATATTCTCTCTTACGGGATACGGCCAGCTGGATGAGTTTGGCAAAGAGCGGGGAGAGTATGGCTAAGATCAGGCCGATGATGATCAGGATGCCACTGCCGCTGTTTCTGTCATCGCGACTGCGGCGTCCCCACATAAAACTGCGCATCAGCCAATCAGCCAGTAAAGTGATGATGCCGATCAGTACTATCACCACCATCATCAGGCGGATATCATAATTTTTCACATGTGAAAGTTCGTGGGCGATCACACCTTCCAGCTCTTCATTTTCCAAGCCGCTGATGATGCCCGAGGTCAAAGCGATCGAAGCGTGCTGGGGATCGCGTCCGGTAGCAAAGGCATTCATAGCCGGATCGTCAATAATATACACTTTTGGCATGGGTACGCCGGCAGTGATGCTGATGTTTTCTACTAAACGCCAGACATAGGGGTTATCCTGCTTAGCTATTTCCCGACCGCCGGATTGGGCCAAGGCTAGCTTATCGCCGGCATAAAAACTGACCAGACTCATCACCGAGGCAAAGATAAAAGCAAAAACCACGGCCACATAGTTGCCGCCGTAATAATAATCCCAGACCCAGACCAGGCCGGCGATGATTACGATAAAGAGCAGGATAAGCAAAAAACTTTTTCTTTTATTGCTGTCAATTTGGTTATACATTTTATGAAGTTTAGTTCATTTTAATATAACAATTTTATCTTCGTTTTGTCAATAATTTTGGAAGATAATAAAACCACTTCCCGATCCGGAAACAGTGGTCTTATTTTTTTAAAATTAAAAACTGACTTTGACGTTTTCTTTTTGGGCTAGGTCGGCAATCTCAAAAAATTCCCGGCTTTTGAAGTTCATGGCTCCGGCCAACATATTATTGGGGAAAACCTCCAGTTTGGTATTAAAATCCCGGACCTGGCCGTTGTAAAAGCGGCGCGAGGCCTGAATTTTATTTTCCGTGTCCGAAATCTCATCCTGCAACTGTAAAAAGTTTTGCGATGCTTTGAGGTCGGGATAATTTTCCGAAACCGCAAACAGGCTTTTTAAAGTAGAGGAGAGAGCGTCTTCGGCCTTGCTCTTGGCCGCCGGACCCTGAGCGTTCATAGCCATATTTCTGGCCTCCGTCACTTTAGTCAGCACACCGGCCTCGTGCTTGAGATAGCCCTTGACGCTTTCCACCAGGTTGGGGATCAGGTCATAGCGCCTTTTGAGTTGGACGTCAATATCCGACCAGGCCTCATCGACGCGGTTGCGCAGACGAATCAAACTGTTGTAAACGCCGATCAGCCAGCCGACAATCAGCACGACCACAATCACTATAATCCAAGTAATAGTGTTCATAATTTTACTTATATTTACTGCTTAATTATTGATTTTATTGTACTAGATGGCCGGGCTTTTATCAAGAGGCGTTTTTCTTGTTGTGCGAGGGTGATTTGTGGTATAATAATAGCGAAAAAAATTAATTTCTTTGCTATGTGGAAAAAAATTAATAATTTGAGTTTGCCGATCCTAGTCCTAGGCGCGTCGGTGCTGAGCATCGTCCTGCTTTATCGGGTAGCCTGGGCTCAATTTTTGCCCCCGGGAGACAATCCCGGAGACCCGATCACCATCGGTATAACTATGAATCCCATGGTGGCGGATTTAAACCTTAATAACAAAAGTTTTATTGATTCATCTTTTACAAACGGCAGTTCAAAGGGCGGTTTGGTCTCAGCCATAAGTAGTGCGGCCACTAAAGCCGCTATTTATGGTCAAACCGATAATTCTTCCGGATATGCTATCCAGGGCATAGCGTCGGCCGGTGGTATAGCCGGCTACTTTGACGGCGGTCCGCTTTGTTTGGGTGGTACTGATAAAAACAATCCCAGTCAATGTATTGACTCTTGGTCTGATCTCGGATCAGGTAGCGGCGCTGGCGGGGATTGGTGGAAGCATATTGATGGCGCGGCCGGAAACATTTATTACACTACTTCCAGCCAGGAATTTGTCGGTATCGGGCAAAGTAATCCCGCTCATACTTTAGAATTATATGCCACTGGTCCGACGAAAAGTAATGCGGAATTAGACATCCAGTCATCAAATAGTAGTTATTGGGCCATTTATCAGGAAGAAGCAGATCAGAATTTGAATTTTTGGAATGGTTTGAGCGGCAACGGAAGTAATAAAGTCACGATGAGAAGCACCGGACTAAGCACCGGTGAATTAAAAATGAACGATGGAAAAATTTACTCGGTGTCTAGTGTGGCTAGTACTCCGGCTATTCACGGTCAAAATACTGCCGCCTCAAATAATATTGCCGGGTATTTTCAAGGGCAACTATGCTTAAACGGAACATCGGTGGCGGATTGTATTTCAAACTGGTCAGCCGCCGGCGGCGCTTATTGGACAGCTAATGGGAGTAATATTTATAATAGTAATGCCGGGACTATCACTCTGTATTCAAGCACGGAGAGATTTATGCACGATACCGGTACGGCCAATGTTTTTTTGGGGCGCAGAGCCGGAAGCTTTTCAGTCAGCGGCACGAATAATGTGGGTATTGGCAATGATGCTTTGAATATAATTTCTACCGGGCAATATAATGTTGTGATCGGTAATCAGGCCGGAAAATTTATAACTTCAGCTACTCATGATGTGGGTATTGGCGCTTGGTCGCTCGGCCTAGTCACCACTGGGGTAAATAATACCGCGGTGGGGGGAGACTCTGGTAGAATGTTAGTGGATGGTCATTATAATGTTTTTCTGGGACAATCAGCGGGTTATAGTTTAAGGACCGCTTCTAGTAATGTTATCGTGGGATACAAGGCTGGTTATGGCGCTGGTAATGATGATACAGCCAGTAATAATGTTTTATTAGGGTTTAAGGCAGGATATAGTCAAGAAACAGGTTCTGGTAACGTTTTTATCGGAAATAACGCGGGATATTTCGAAACCGGTTCTAACAAACTATATATCACAAATTCTGATACAAATATACCGCTTATTTATGGAAATTTTAGTGCAACTACTCCTCGCGTTGGCATAGCCAACAATACCCCTGCATACACACTGGATGTCGGCGGATCCATCCGTGGAACCAGCTACAATAGCAGTGACGGGACAGCCGGAGCCACCATAACAATAAACGTAAGAAATTCTACCAATACCGGAGCTTGCACCATTACGGTTAAGAACGGGTTGGTCACAGCGACTACATGTCCGTAATTGTTTTAAACAAGCAAGAATATTTTTCCCAATGAAAAGGGATTTTCACATACATTTTTATAGTAGAATTATTTTTGCTGTAGCCATCTTGGCTATGGTTTTATTTTTATCCCAGCGGTCAGTGCAGACCAGGGCCATTTTAGTAAATCCGATGGAAATCTACGGCTGGGCCTATGCCTCTACCACCGGCTGGATCAGTCTAAATTGTAATAACGATGTGAACGGCGACGGCATCGGTGATAATACCTGTAATAATGTTGATAGTAACGGTAATGTCATTGATTATAAATTACAAGTTCGTTCTGAAGGTGCTATGAATACAGTTACCGGCTGTGCCTGGTCCGGATCCACTCCTTATACTGATGACGATAGTTCTTTGGGTTGGCTGTGTTTTTCTGATGATTATAATTCTTCTACTTTTAATCGAGCTTCTACTGAGGGGATGCGCGTTTTATTGGACAAAAATTGGATAATAAGTGGTGGTGATAATAGCTTTCCCAGTTTTACCAAGATAGAGCATTCTTCTCCGGCCAGCGATAGTTTTTTAAATTACTATCCTTCTAACCCTGTATATTATCCTAATGAAGATCTGCCGGCCTATGACCGTCCGATTGATGGCTGTTTTAATTGTTTTTCCGAGCCCATAACCAAGTGCAGTAATTGCTCTACTCCGCCCTGTGATCCGTGCACCACCACCGCAGATTGTGACGGTTATTCTTGTGTGGAAGTTGCCGGCGTCAAGACTTGTTCTGGTGGTCCGCTGAACGGGGAGTCCTGCTCTCAAGATAGTGATTGCGGTGTGTCCTGCATTACTGTCGGACAGAAAAACTTCTGTGATAATTGCCTAAAGTATGTTTATTATCGGGGGCATTGTTCTGATGATATCAATAGACAATGTGACCGTGACGGTGATTGTGCTGGCGGAACCTGCTTAGAGCAGTTCACTTGCAGTAATGCTCGTTCCACACCCTGCCCTAACGGGATTGGTGACTGCCCACCCAGACTTTGTACAGATAACGTAACTGGATGCGACGAAGATAGTGATTGTCCGGGCAAATGTACCGGTTCGCAAGGCATTTGTTGGGCTGATAATGAATGTCCGGTGGGTCAGATCTGCGCTCGGAGTATTTGTCCGGTGCTTAGCTGTGACTCCCGGCCGGTGGGTAGCATACAAAAGACTATAGCTGGTTTTACTTGTAGCGACTGCACTATCGCCAGTATGGCAAATCGTTGCGACGCGAGCGCCTATGGCTACAATAAAAATAGGTGCGAAAAATGTGGATTCGCCGCTTATAACCCCGGCTTAATTTTGGATTCTGAGCATAATCGGGCTAGCTCCGCACTGATCTGCGGCTGGGGTTATAATGATGAAATAGGTTGGGTTTGGTTTTCGCCCAAGATCAGCACCTCCACTAAGCCCTATATCAATGTAGAAGGCGGTAGTATTTATTCCAAAAACAGTGTCTTTAGCCGTTATACCCCGCCCTTGGGCAAATATAATGCTTCCTATCTGATAGAGTCCGGTGGCACGATTACTAATTTTGTCAGTTCTTCCACCCTGCACGGGATTTTTCAGGGCGAGTTGCATAACCGGCCGCTGATCAACTATTTTCTGCCCACACCCAATTCTCTCAAATATAGAAACGTCCTGGGAGCTATAGACTATCAGGGGATTATCACCAAATATTCCAATGACGTGAATAAGTATGGATCAACAGTAGAAACCATAACTGGTGCTAATTTGTCAAATTTTGCTTCTTATCTAAATAGTCTATTTTATTTGGGTGGGCGGACATTTTATTTTCCCGAAGCACCGCCTTTAGAGATAAAAGCGGAGATACATATCAACGTTGATCAAGATAAGTTAGCTTCAGGGGTCATAGTAGTTAATGGTAATTTGAATATTACTAATAATATCATTTATGAAAGTCTAAGCACGGTATATAATTTAAAAGAAATTCCTTCCTTAGTCTGGATTGTTAGGGGCGACGTCAGAATTGGTCCGGGGGTTTCTAACTTGGCCGGCACCTTTGTTGTTTTGGGTAACGGCACATCTTGCGAGGATCATCGGGGTGATACGCCGCCCGGTCCTGGACCGGTTGCCGGTTGTGGTCAGTTTATTTCCTGCGATACCACCTTAACCCCCTCTATAAGTTGCGGCGCTAATTTTTTGACAGTTGACGGTAGTATTTTGGCCAAGCGTTTTGAACTTGGCCGGACTAGGACCGATGCCAATGCTACTCCTTCGGAATCTTTTATCAACAACGGCCGCATGCAGGCCAATCCGCCGCCCGGGCTGATGGATTTTGGTCAATTATTACCACGTTTTATAGACCAGTAAAATTATTAGTCGCCAAGTTGAAAATGTGTTATAATATATTAATAAATATTTAATAAATTTGGACCTTATGGGTTTGTTTTCTAGCCCGACAAGTTATCTCGGTGTGGATATCGGTACCTCCAGCATCAAATTGACCGAATTGGAAAATTATAAGGGTCAGGCCCGTCTAAAAACTTACGGTTATGCCGGCGTGGCCGTCAATATTTTACGCAGTTCCACGGAAAAAAATAATCAGGCTATTGCCGATTATATCAATCAAATCGTGGCCAAATCCAATGTGCAGGCCAGACAAGTGATCGCCGCTCTGCCTACTTCTTCGGTTTTTAATTTCATCATTACCTTGCCGCCGATGGCTAAAAAAGACCTGGGTGCGGCGATCAAATGGGAAGCAAAGAAATTTATTCCCGTGCCCATCGAAGAGATGATTCTAGATTGGAAAATATTAAATAAAAAAAAGGTCAAGGGACCAAAAAGTAAGATCGGCGATATTATCGGCGCGGGCAATAGTGCGGCTCCCTTGAAAGTCGGCGATATACCTGGCTCAAAAGATATGGCCGGCGGCATGCAGAAGGAGAGCGAGGATATACTTTCGGAGATAAACAGCGGCAGTTCCTCGGCTCTGCAGGCCGGCAGAAATCAGACAGCTCCGGCTAAACCAGTCGGCATGATCGGTTCGAGTCTGGATGACCGCAATTACCGCATCCTCCTTACGGCCGCTCCCAAAAGTTTAGTTACTCGCTATATTGATATTTTTAAAAAAGCTAAATTAAACCTGATTAGCCTGGAAACTGAGGCCTTTGCCTTGTCGCGTTCACTGATCGGCAATGATATGTCCACGGTGATGATCGTGGATATCGGAGCCAACAGCGCCGATATCTGCATTATTGAAGAAGGGGTGCCGGTGCTTAACCGCGGTATTGACGCCGGCGGCGATACTATCACCAAGGCCATCGCCAATAGCCTCAATGTCAATCAGGAACGGGCAGAACAATTTAAACGTGATTTTGGTTTAGCCAGTTCTAGCACCGGTTTTAAGAATGTACCCGACGCCATCCAAAAATCATTAAATTCTATTGTCAATGAAATCCAATATGTTTTTGAACTCTATCACAAACAGGGCATTACCCGCATTGAGAAAATAATTTTGACCGGCGGTAGTGCTTTTTTGCCGAATCTGCCGGAGTATCTTTCCCAGCTCCTGAATCTGCCGGTAATTATCGGCGATCCCTGGGACCGGATTATCTATCCTTTGGATCTCAAAGCGGTTTTGCAGGAAATCGGTCCGACCATGGCCGTGAGCATCGGGTTAGCTATGCGCGATATTTAAATAAATTATGGCTGATGATAAAAATATCAATCTAATGCCGGAAGATCTTCGCACCAAAGAAGAAGCGATTTTAGCTAAGAAAAAAGAGAATTACGAATTGGATTTATCGGCGCCGGCCGGTCAAGCTCGGAAAGCGGGAGGCGAACTGAGCGGTTCGTCCGCGTCCTGGTGGCAACGCCCGGCATCTTTTTTTAGCCGTCGGCGCAGTGCCAAGCCAAAAGATGAAAATGAGGTTACCGTGTTTGCTCCGGATAAGAAAAACGACAATGGCGGGGTGTCGGCGCAAAAACTGGACATTGAGGAACGTCGGGCTCTGGAGTATAACAATCAGAAAGAAAAACCTAAAACACCACTAAAAAATGATGTTAGAGAAGAAAAAGACCCTCAACCCAAGGCATCTAGGCCGGTTCAGCAACCAGCGCCCAGTCCGTTCCGGGAAGTAGTGATCAGAGCTGAACTACCAAAGGATCCGGGCATACAAATAAGGCCGATTACTCCCAATGTTCCCGTTGATAATAAATTACCGTCCCTACCAAAGATAGAAGAATACCGGCCAGCTCCGGCGCCGGCTCCCAAATTACAACCCAATGTTCGCGTTCCTTTTGTTCCCAAAAGAGATTTTAGTTTGCCGGTTGCTCCGGCGCCGGTCAAACCAGCGCCCGCTCCAGTAGTCCCGCCTCCGGCTCCGGCGCCAGTAGCCGTCAAAGAAGAGGCACCGGCCGAAGTCAAAGAAAAAGGAGGAAAATTTCACCAGCCCGAACCCAGGATCAGAGCCAGATTTTTAGACGGCGGGGGAGGAGTAGACCTGATACCGGCGGCTTCGCGCATGAGAAATTGGCAACAGATCGGCGTCTTAGCCCTAGTGGTGTTTTTTCTCAGCGCCATTGTGGTGGGCGCATTCTACGGAGCGCTGTATTACAAGAAGCGGGAAATAATCAGACAGCTGTCCAACAGTTCCCAGCAGATCTCCGAATTGGAAAAAGAAATTTTGAGTTTTAGTGATTTAAATGTAGAAATCAAGACTCTGGGCGATGAGATCAAGGCTTTTAACAGTGTCTTGAGCAAACATGTTTACTGGACAAATTTTTTCAATCTGCTCGAGCGTTATACGGTCCAAGAGGTTTATTATAGCGGTTTTTCGGCCGGCAATGACGGGGCGATGACGCTCAAGGCCGTGGGCAAGGACTATAATGCCGTGGCCAGACAACTAAAAGTATTAGGACAGGACAGCGCCAAAGAATTTGTCAGCCGGGCGAGCATATCGTCCGCCCAAAGAACGGACAAGGGAATTGAGTTTGACGTCATCATCGTCCTAAATCCCAATTTATTTTATTTTAAAGAATAATTTTTTGGTCTCCCATGCCCAAAGAAAAAAAAGAAATAAAATTTGACCAACCTTCGGAAATTTTGATCGTGGCCAATCGTTTTACCTGGTTGTTGATATTGGTCATTGTTTTGGGTGTATTGACGGCCGGATATTTTTTGTTTATTGCTCCGAGTTTGGCGGATATCAACGGTCAACGCAGTGTCACGGCCGAGTCGGAATTTGTCCGCGGCAAACATCAAGAATTATTGCAACGGCTCAAGGAACTGAAAACCGAATATACCACCATCAAAACTACCAGGACAGACATCCTAGACCGCTTAAAATCGGCTGTTCCGGACGATCCCCAGACAGCCGAGTTATTTGTCCTGTCGGAAAAACTGGCTCTGGATCGGGGCTTTATCCTGGAAAGCATAGAACTAGTGGATAAGCCCAATAAAGACAAGGCAGCCGTGGCTACTGGCCAGACTGCGCCTGTGTCTACACAGGGACTGCCACCGGCTCTGGTGGCCGAAATCGGCCAGACCGCACCCTCCGGATCTTCCGCTATTTTGACAATGTCAACCAGCACCCCAGCCCTGGATACTATGATTATTCATCTTAATCTGTCCCGACCGGCCAAGGAAGAGTCCGAAGAAGGCACACCGCTTTTGCCCGCCGAGGGTACAGAATCGGACTATGATTTATTTAAAAAATATTTGTCGGATTTAGAAAGTAATTTGCGTTTGATGGACATCCAGAGCGTGGCCTTTGGAGAGTTTGGCGGCAAAGAACCAAACACTTTCGGAGTTAATTTGGTGACTTACTATAAATAAGCTATATGAATGATAGAAAACTAACCATTATCTTGCTTATCATATTAGCTCTGTCTTTGATCGGAGGCGGCTGGTGGTTATTTACTACGATGTATCGCTCCAATCCGGCTCAAGATCAGCGTCAGGCCGACTTGCAAAGGATAGATTTTCTCAAGAACATGGCCGCTGACAATGTGCGGGATTTTTTGGTGACCGAGGCCGACCCTGGGTCTATCTGGGTAGATTTAGCGGAGAGTAAGCAGTTCGCCAGTCTGAAAGAAATCAAAATAGACATTCCCCTGGATAAAGTCGGCAATTCCGAACCGTTTTTTCCGATTGCACCGCCCGCAGTAGTTAAGGAGTAAGAAAACAGTAGTCTTATAAGCAGGAGATTTATGGCTCTAGCGGAGATAACAAGGCTTTTGGATTTTTTAAAGGAGCGCGGACTACTGGCTGCAGAGCAATATCAGCAGTTAGTCGCCAGAGAGTTTGCCTCTTTTGAAGAAGCGGAGAAGGAAATTCGCCGCCTTATTTTGGTTTCCGACGAGGACTGGGCTCAGGCCAAAGGATTTTTTTATAATTTGGAATATGTCAATCTGATGGGCCGTGGCATTGCCGGAGCCGTGCTCAATATCTTGCCGCATGATCTGTCCGAAAATTATAAAATGGTTGTGTTTAACCGCGTGGGCGATACCCTGGAGGCCGGTCTGCTTGATCCGACTGATTTTAAGGCCATGGAAGCGTTGAATTTTTTGGCCCGTAAAAACAATCTGACGGTTAAATATTATATTATCTCCGAAGACAGCTATCACGCCGCGGTCAAACAGTATGACTCTCTGGGCGACGAAGTCGGTCAGGCCCTGGACACGGCCGAAGAAATTTTTGCTCCCAAAAATGAACTTTTAGGCCCGGCAAGTCAGGAAGCGGAAGTGGTTAAGAGCGCTCCGGTGTCCAAAATCGTCTCCGTTGTTTTACGCCATGCTATCGAGGGACGCGCTTCGGACATCCATATTGAACCGGTGCTCAATCAGAGCAAGGTGCGCTACCGCATCGACGGCGTCTTGCACACCACTATTGTCCTGCCGCTCTATGTCCATGAAGCCCTGGTCTCCAGAATTAAAGTTTTAGCCAACTTAAAGATTGACGAAACACGCGTGCCCCAGGACGGCCGCATCCGCATCAAAGTCTATAACAAAGACGTGGACTTCCGTATTTCCACTATTCCGCTGATGGGGCATGAAAAAGTAGTGATGCGTATCTTGGAGACGCCGGACAAGGCGCCGACTTTTGCCGACCTAGGCTTTATGGGTTTACAAGCCCAGATCGTCAAAGAAAATATTGACAAGCCCAACGGTCTTTTTTTACTGACCGGTCCGACCGGTTCCGGCAAATCTACTACTTTGTTTGCCGCTTTGAGTTATCTGAACAAAGACGATGTTAATATCGCCACCTTGGAGGACCCGGTAGAATATTATATTCCCGGAGTTAACCAGTCCCAGGTCCGCCCGGAAGTAAGTTTTACTTTTGCTACCGGTCTGCGCGCTCTCTTGCGCCAAGATCCGGACATCATCATGGTGGGAGAAATCCGTGACAACGAGACCGCCGAGCTGGCCATCCATGCCGGCCTGACCGGACACTCGGTACTCACCACTCTCCATACCAATAGTGCTATCGGCGCCATACCGCGGCTATTTGATATGCACGTGGAGCCCTTTTTATTGGCTAGCACGCTCAATGCCGTGGTCGCTCAGCGCCTGGTGCGGAAAATATGCGAAAAATGCAAAGTCCAGACAGAGATTCCGGCCGAGGTCCTGGTCAAGGTAGAGACTCTGCTCAAAGAAGTACCGCCGGAAGCCATGTATGCCGATATTGATAAAAACCATCTGAAGTTTTATAAAGGCGCCGGCTGTCAAAATTGTAGTATGACCGGCTATCGGGGACGTCTGGCCATCGTGGAAGCTATCAACATCAACCGCAATCTGCAGGAAATAATCACCAAGGGTTTTAGCCGCCGTGACGCCGAGGCCGAGCTGGTCAAACAAAATTTTATCACTATGGAACAAGACGGCGTGCTCAAAGTCCTCTTAGGCCTGACCTCTATCAACGAAGTTTTACGGGTGGCTAAACTTTAATTTAACCTAATTTTAATCATATGGACGGAAAAAAAGTCATAATCGTAGAAGACGACGAATTCTTATCTAAGATGTATGCGACCAAGCTGGATCTGGAAGGATTTGTAGTGCAGGAAGCGACCAGCGGTTTGTCCGGCCTCAAAGCCATCCAGAAAGAAAAACCGGACATGGTGCTGTTAGACCTCAATCTGCCGGAGATGGACGGTTTTGAAGTTCTGCGCAGAATGAAAGAGGATAGTGAAACCAAAGATATACCGGTTTTGGTCCTGACCAATTATTCCCAGAAAGATAAAATCGACCGGTGTCTTAATCTGGGAGCGGTTGATTATCTGATCAAGGCCCATTTTGTTCCTTCCGAGGTTATCACCAAGATCAAGATGATATTAAAAAATTTTTAAACCATGTCGGGGACATTATTAATTAATAATATATTAAATGCGGCCGCGGAGCGCCGGGCTAGTGATGTGCATCTGGCGGCCGGCACCAACCCGGTCATCCGGGTGGAGGGACGCCTGGTCACTTTGACTGAACAGCAGGTTTTAAAGCCGGATACTTTATTAGTTTTGGCGGAAATACTACTGTCCAAGAGCGATCTGGAGGTGCTTAATCAAAAACGCGAGGTGGTGACCATCTATAGCTGGGCAAATCGAGCCCGTTATCGGGTAAAGGCCTTTTATCAAAAGGGCTATCTGGCCCTATCCCTGCGTATTATCCCGCCTTATATTTTATCACCAAAGGATCTGAATATTCCCCTGTCCATAGTCCAAATGCTTAATTGCGATCAGGGATTACTGATCATCACCGGGCCTTATGCCAGCGGACGGACCACCACGGCCGCGTCACTACTGGAAACCATCAATCAAAATATCGGCTGGCATATCCAGACTTTGGAACAACCTATTGAATATTTATTTGTCAATAATCACGCCGTAGTAGAACAGCGCGAAGTCGGCCGCGATGTGCCCGATTTTGTAACCGGCCTCAAAGATATGCGCGATGACGATGTGGACGTGGTCTATGTCAGTTCTTTTTTTGAAGACGGTGTCGGTGAGCTGGTTCTGGAACTGGCCGAAAGCGGCAAGTTGGTGATCCTGGTGATGGACGCGGATTCGGTCATCTCGGCCATAGACCGTTTTATCAGCCATCTGCCTTTGGAAAAGCGCCTATGGGGCCAAGATCTCCTGGCCGAAGTGCTGATCGGCGTCTTGTCCCAGCGCCTATTGCCGCGCTTGACCGGCGGTCTGACTCTGGCGGCGGAGGTGCTGACTATGACCTCGGCGGTCAGGTCCAGCATCCGAGATAATAACCTGCGCCAGCTGGAGAGCATCATGCAGACCTCTAAGGAAGAAGGTATGATTTCCCTGGACAAATCCCTGCAACAGCTCATCCGGGTAGGTGAAATCAGTCCGGAAGAAGCTAAAAAAAATGCTATTAATAAAGAAGAGTTTAAATAATGTAGTTTATGCCAGTTTATCGATATAGAGCTAAAAATAATGAAGGCCAGGTAACGACCGGAGCCGTAGAAGCCATCTCAGAAAATGAAGTGGCGGAGCTTTTGGGCAACCGTGGTTTGATCATTCTCAGTTTGACCCAGACCAAGAGTAAAACCGGCCGGGGTTTTAATATCAATATCGGTCGGATCTCGGGCAAGGACATCGTAGTTTTTTCTCGCCAATTTTCAGTGATGATTTCGGCTACAGTACCGGTGGTTCAGGCCCTGCGCATCCTGGTCCAACAGACGGCTAATCCGCTTTTCGCGGAAAAAATCACCGAGATGGTCAATGATGTGGACGGCGGCATGAAACTATCCGACTCCATGGCCAAACACAAAAAAGTATTCAGCCGTTTTTATATCTCCATGATCAAGTCCGGCGAAACCAGCGGCCGGCTGGAAGAAGTGCTGGAATATCTGGCCGACCAGATGGAAAAAGACTATGATTTGGTAGCCAAGATCAAGAGCGCCATGATCTACCCGGTCTTTGTCATAATAGGCATGATCGTGGTGGCCTTTCTGATGATGGTTTTTGTCATCCCCCAGATGACGCAGATCATCAAAGAGTCCGGAGCCGAGTTGCCCTTTTTAACCAAACTGCTTATCGGCGCCTCGGACTTTATGAAAAATAATTACGGCTATGTTTTGGTCGGGTTGGTAGCGGCTCTAGTTATTTTTAGACTCTGGTCACGGTCGCGAGCCGGCAATGTCGTCTGGGACACTATGAAAATCCAGATCCCTTTATTTGGGCCTTTGTTTAAAAAGATCTATATAGTCCGCTTTGCCCGCAGTTTGTCCACTCTGATCAAGGGCGGAGTGCCGATCACCACGGCCCTGCGCATCACCTCCGAAGTGGTGGATAACAAGGCCTATAGCAAGCTGATTATGGATACCGTAGCCGAGGTAGAGGACGGCAACTCTATTTCTTCGCTATTTATCAACTCCAAACTGATGCCCAAGATGCTCTCCCAGATGATCAATATCGGGGAGCGCACCGGCCGGGTAGATACTGTGCTGGAAAAACTAAGCGAATTCTACAGCCGGGAAATAGAAAATCTGGTACAGGGTATGACCTCGCTGATTGAGCCCCTGATCCTGGTGATCATGGGTGTGGGTGTGGGCGGTATGGTGGCGGCCATCATGTTACCGATGTTTAAGCTGGCTCAAGCCATCAAATAAAACACTATGGTATTTGTAGCTAATCTTAAAAAGTGATATAATAAAGTCAAGTTAATTTAATTAGTAAAAAGTAAAATTTGGCTGATCTGAGTTTAATTAGAGCTTTGGGGATCTCAAGCTTTAGGGAAACCAAGATGGTCAAAATGAAATGGAGGTGAAAAAATGAGAATTCAAAAAGGTTTTACTTTAATTGAACTTCTGGTGGTTATCGCGATTATCGGTATCTTATCATCCGTGGCCATCGTGAACTTAAATCAGGCGCGTGACAAAGCCAAATTGGCGTCGGCTCAAGCTTGGGGAACTTCTTTAGCCCCAGCAGTAATATTATGTGGCGATGCAAACTCGGTTCTTGCAACATACGACGCACAAGCGGCCATGTGTAATCCACCAGTGTCCGGTGTTAACTGGCCGACCATTCCAGATTCTGTTATTGGTAGTGGCACGGCAGCTGTAACACTAACCGATGGTGACCCAACCAATGGTGATTGGACGGTATTATTAACAGGGTCAGGTATACCGTCGAATCAGATATGTTGTACTGAAGCAGGTTGTACCCAACAGGCTTTAAATGCTACTTGTTCATAATTTAACGATTTGTTTAGTTATTCAAAACCTCCAATCTGGGGGTTTTGTTATTTGTTTAAATAAATTTGAAAATATGGTATAATGAAGTATCTAATAATTTAGGTCTGTAAATGAAAAATAAAATAAAAAATGGCCGAATCGGCTTTACACTCATTGAACTATTAGTAGTGATTGCTATCATCGGTATCTTATCAGCCGTGGCCATAGTTAATCTAAATGTATCACGGGATAAGGCTAAATTTTCTAATGTGCAAGGATCACTTAGCTCTCTGACTCCGGCTATTCTTCTCTGTTTTGAAAATAAAAAGAATTTACTCTATAATGGCGTAAATGAATTTGGAACACCTTTGGCAGGGACTGTAATTTGTCAGGGTTCTGAGACTACCTGGCCAAGCATGCCAAAAGGTTGGCTGTGGGCGATTGAATCATCGAATTATTCTTTAGGGATTTGGCGCATTATGGCGTGCAGAGATGCTGTCGCACCGTTTAATGTATGCGATATTCCAGGAGATACGCCGGGAATAGATACTTACTGGGAATGCAATGAGCAAAAATGCTATTTTTGGATGTAATTAATTTTTTTGACTGAATTTTTTGGTCATATTTATTTGATCACCATAGCAGGTGTAAATAGTCATGTTTAACTACACTGCGCGCACTAAACTATATTTATTAATCGCCTTGGCCATAGCCATTGCTTTGGCTTTTTTTATCATCGCTATATTTAATAGCCGAGCCAGTGACTTGCGCGTGGCCAGTCAGTCGCAGATCCTGGGTGCGGCTCTGGAAAATTATTATAGTAAATTTAACACTTATCCCAGCTCACCGCGTATAGATGCCAGCCAGATCCGGACGATCACGGAAAACGGCATAAATAGACCGGGTGAAGTTACTTATTATCAGACCAGCTTTAATTGGGCCAAGTCAGTAACCTATTCCAGCACTGGAGAGGAATATAACATAGAGTTTGAGGTGACTAATAGCTGGCCGGACTGGGGTGCTAGTCGGGGAGCACTTTGCCAGCTAAAGACCAATTTAAAATTGGAGTGCCGATCAAATAAATAAAATAGGATTTTTATAGTGTTTGTGTTATAATAAAGCTACCCTTATGGTAGTTTTTATATTTATTTTAGGTATATTTGTCGGCAGTTTTCTCAATGTGGTGGCGCGCCGTCTGCACCGCCAGGAAACCTTTGTTACTGGTTTTTCCAAATGCCTTTTTTGCGGTCATCGCCTGCATACCCGAGATTTGGTTCCGGTCTTAAGTTATATTTATTTGCGCGGGCGTTGCCGTTATTGCCGCCAGCCTTTTTCCGTGCTTTATCCCCTGATTGAACTGCTGACCGGATTGGTTTTTTTATTGATTTTTACCACTGTTTTACCGAGCGGAGATATCTTTGCCCTGAGCGGATATCTAGCCATAAAAATAGCCCTATGGTGGGTCTTGGCCGCGTTTTTGATTGTCATATTTCTTTATGACTGGAAATACTATCTGATTTTGGACAAGGTGGTTTTGCCGGCGGCGGTCATCGCTCTGGCCGGCAATCTTTTTTTAGGCCAGCACTTACTCAGTTTGCTACTCGGTGCTCTGGCCGGGGGAGGATTTTTCCTAGCCCAATTTTTGGTTTCCCGGGGTCAGTGGATCGGTTGGGGAGACATCAATCTGGGCGTGCTGATGGGCCTGATCTTGGGCTGGCCTCAGATCCTGACGGCCTTATTTGTTTCTTATATGCTGGGTAGCGCGGTTAGTTTATTATTGATTGCCCTGCGGATAAAAAAATGGAAGGACAAGATACCTTTTGGCACCTTTCTCAGTCTGGGCACGATCATCGCCATGCTCTATGGTCCGCAACTGGTATCCTGGTATCTAGCCTTATTTTTATAGACCTAAATTTTGAAAATATGAAAAAATTCAAATTTAAAAGTCGGTCCGGACTAACCATCATTGAACTATTGATTGTGATCGCCATCATGGGTATTATCTCGGCTACTTTTTATATCAATGTTAATAACGACAATCGCAAAAAATTAGTGGCGGCCGGCGAGGAGCTGATTAATAATTTACGCCGAGTTAGAAATATGGCGGCGTCCCAGACCACCTACAAGTTTGCGGGAGACAGCGAGGCCGTCTTTCCGCCCGGCGGTTATGGGATTGTCTTTGACGGCACGACTGAGCCGGCCAAGTATTTTTTGTATGCCGATAAGAGCGCCGGCAACCCCGGTTTTCTGCAGAGTCAGGGAGACGAAAAGATCGGAACAGATATTATCTTGCCGACGCCGGTAGGTTCTTCGCGGGGGCCTTTGGAGTTAAGTAATGGTGTTGACGGCGATAAATCGTTTTATTTTGCCCTGCTTAGTGAAAAAAAGGCGATAACCGATATGGTGGCCGATAGCAATAAAACTTATATTTTGTCCATAAAATGGCCGGGACCGGGAGCGCCAATTAACGGCTACGAGGCCGAGATTCGCCTCGGAGAGCAGACCAACGACGGCTTGGTCATAACCAACTTTGGTGTGGCTTATAGTGAATACACGCCTCCGAGCAGTGGCACTGGTTTGCCCATAGGTTGCGGGGCTAAGTGCGATTATTTAGGTGATTTTTAGCAGGCAAATTAATTTTTTATCATATGATTAAATCAAAACAATTAGGCATGACTCTAGTAGAACTACTCATTGTTATCGCCATCATGGGCATATTATCGTTAACTTTTTATTTTTATACTCGTCCCAATTTAAAAAAACAAGTGGAGTTGTCCACCGAGGAGCTCTTGGGCAACCTGCGTCAGGTCAGAAGCCTGGCCGTCAATAAAGCTACTCACAAGTTTGCCAACACTAGTGAAGCCGTCTTTCCGCCCGGCGGTTATGGGATTGTCTTTGATAATACTGCTGATCAGGCCAAGTATTTTGTTTATGCCGATAAGAGTTTTCACAGCGGCGGTTTTCAGGAGAGCCAAGGAGATGAGATTATCGGATCGGTGATTTACTTGCCGGTGCCAAATAATGATACTGACGAGGCCTTTCAGATTTCCAATAGTGTCAATGACGATGATTATTTCTATTTTTCTATACTGGGTGAAAAGGATGTTGATACTGATATGCCTTATGATTCTCCGGAAAATAAACGCTATGTTCTTAGACTGCGCTGGCCCGGTACGAGCACTGTCCATGGTTATGAGGCCAAGATCCGCCTGGGCGAGCAGACTAGCGACGGCTCGATCATCCCAAATTTTGGCGCGGCTTATGCTGAGTATATTAAGCCTCGTGATGGCGATGGAGACCGCGAGGGTGAAGGTGGCCGAGATGTTTTAGAGCCGTGATATTTGTTTTTTAAAAAATGTTTACCACACGGGAAAATAAAGCTGACCAATCCGGATTTACCCTGATTGAAGCCCTGATCACTTTGACGGTTTTTACTATCGGTATTATCGGGGCTTTTTCCTATGCTCTGACAAATATGGCTTCGGTCCGGGATAATTATGACCGTTATCTGGCTACCAACCTGGCCCGGGAGGGTCTGGAACTGGTAAAAAATATCCGCGACAGCAATTGGCTCAAGATTGACGCCAATGACATCTGTAACGGGCAACCTTGCACCTGGGATTATAATTTAGCCCCTGGTTATTTTGTCGTGGATTACAAACAAACCGCAACCACTCCCGCCAATGCGAATTTTGAAAATGACCAGAAAAAACTTTATATAGATCCCAGTGACAATAATTTTTATTCCCATACCATTACCACTCAGCCGAGCAATATGTATCGGACCATACAGATCAATAGTATATGTTTAGACACTACCGCCAATCCCCCGGCGGAGTATGTTGAAACCACTAGCTGTAGTTTTGGTAGACAGGCCATAGGCATCCAGGCCATCGCCCATATGCGTTGGAAGCGGGGGGCTAAGACCGGACAATTAGAAATATCAGAAAATTTGTATAATTGGCGCAAATAATATGTTTTTTCGGCTATTAAAAATAAAAAAGCACTACAACCGGCAGGTCGGTTTTACTTTTCTGGAAATGCTCATCTCGGTTTTTCTGCTGGCCTTGATGACCGTAGCCGTGTCCGGTGTGTATGTGTCCTTTACCAGTCTGCAGGCCCGGGCGCGATCTTATGAACGCCTGTTAAACGACAGTTATTATGCTATCGAGTTGATGGCTAGAGAGTTTCGCACGACCGCTATTTTTGATTATACGCCTAGCGATACCTGCACTAGCTTGTTTAGCGCTCCCATTCCCGATGCCTGCATTATTTTTATCAATGACCAGGATAAACTGGAAGCTTTTTTAATAAAAAATGACAGTCTATATTTTGTCACTCCGACCTGCAAGACAGATTTTTCCAGCTGTACCTGGTGGGAGGATAATCCGCAGAATTATACGGTTTTGTTATCTCCATCCTTAAACGGCATCAAAGTTACCAATTTAAGGTTTAAGATTTTTCCCACCAGTGATCCTTTTGCCAGCGATAGCGACAATAATAATCAACAGCCCCGGGTGACTATGTCACTGCAAACCAGATATCCTAGCCAAAACATAATGCAGGATGTTTTCCAGTATCTGCAGACTACGGTTTCGGCGCGTATTTATCGGCGTTAATTTTATGATCCTCGGCCAAAAAAAATTATTAAAAGGACAAAGAAAGGGCATGGCTCTGGTCATGGCTCTGATACTACTTAGCGTGATGATGGCCTCGGCCTTGGCACTGGGCAAATTTATTTTGGACGAGTTAAAAATGTCTTTAAACTCCACTAACTCCATCGGCGCCTATTATGCCGCTGACAGCGGTTTGGAAAAGGCCTTGTATTACCTAAATTATGGAATTATTCATAGTAATTTAGGTGTTTTTAACGGACTGAAGACTAATTCGCCGTATTCGGTAGAGGGTTATGACGGCACTTTTAGTTATGTGGAAGCCACGACTGTCAGCCCGGTTCAAGGAGGACACAGCTATACCGTCTATGGGATTGCCACTTCTTCTCCCGGCACCTTGCCAGCCAGCGTCAATATCACTGATCCCAGCGGCGATGTTAGTGCGATTAATTGGGGGCCTAATAGCGCTGTGGCGGCCAATGACTATCAATACGTAGTGAATTGGAAAATAAAGGATTGTTTCCCTTCTCATGCTTCTAATCGACTAGAGGTAAGTAATATTTCTTTTGAAAATAATTTTACCAACGTAGAAAATAGCAGTGTTATCTTGATTTGCAATTGCGCCTACGGCGAGGGTGATTGGTGTGATGATAGCGTCAGTCAGTATAATATTTATGATACCAAATATTATAATTTTTCCTTCCGTCCTTTGGATGCCAGAGTAGAGCAGTTGGACTTTGACATCAAGGAGGCCGGCTCTACTATCGGTATAAAATCCGAGGCCTTTATCGACGTACTCGGTAGATATCATAATGCTACATACAAATTACAGGCCAGGATCCCGTCGCTAAACGTACTGAGCGGAGTATTTAGTTATATTATTTTCTCCGAACAGCCGATTATCAAAAATCCTTGAGGCGCTATGACTAAGGCCGAGGCCAAAATCCGGATAGATAAATTAACTAAAGAGGTAAACCATCATCGTTATCTCTATCATATTTTAGATCGTCAGGAAATTTCCGACGGCGCTCTTGATTCCCTCAAAAACGAATTAGCCGGTTTAGAAAAACAATGGCCTGATTTGGTTCGTCCGGATTCTCCCACTCAGCGGGTCGGCGGAACAGTCTTGGATAAATTTATCAAAGTCAGGCACTCTCAAAAAGTCTTGTCTTTAAACGACGCTTTCAATATTCAGGATGTGGGAGATTGGCAGGAGCGCAATGAAAAAATTTTGGGTCGGACTACCAGCGGTTACTACAGCGAGCTGAAGATGGACGGCCTGACCGTAGTTTTGACTTATAAAGACGGGATATTGTGGCGCGGCGCTACCCGCGGAGACGGCACTTTTGGCGAAGATGTAACTAATAATTTAAAAACTATCGAAAGCATACCTTTGTCTCTGCGTTTAAAAGAGGGTCAAAAGCCGCCGGCTATCTTGGAAGTGCGCGGGGAAGTGGTTATGGAAAAAAAGGTTTTTGCATCCGTGAACAAAGAACAGGCTCGGCAAGGATTACCGCTGTTTGCCAATCCGCGCAATGTCGCGGCCGGCTCTATCCGCCAGTTAGATCCCCGGGTGACGGCCAGTCGCCAGCTGGTTTGCATCGTCTTTGAGATGATTACTGACATGGGTCAAACTACGCACGAGGAGTCACATCAGCTATTGGCTGATCTGGGTTTTAAAGTCAGCCCTTATAATGAATATTGCCGTGACTTGAAGGCAGTAGAGGCCTATTTAAATAAGTGGGTGGAAAAAAGGAAAAAATTATCTTTTCAAACCGACGGCGCGGTTATCGTAGTCAATCTTTTGGATCAGGAGAAAAGATTGGGGCATATCGGTAAATCTGAGCGCTGGATGATCGCCTACAAATTTCCGGCTGAGCAGGTTACCACTAAAGTGCTAGATATCCAGGTGCAGGTCGGCCGTACCGGAGCGCTGACGCCGGTGGCTATCTTGGAGCCGGTAGCGGTGGCCGGTACTACCGTGTCCCGCGCTACCTTGCACAATTATGATGAAATCCAGCGCCAAGATGTACGGGTGGGCGATACGGTTATTATTCAGAAAGCCGGGGACATTATCCCCGATATTATTGAGGTGATCAAGCGCCTGCGTAGCGGCAAGGAAAAAAAATATATTTTTCCCAGATTTTGCCCCATCTGCCATTCGCCCGTCAGCCAAAAAAAGGGGGAGGTTGCTTACTATTGCACCAATAAAAAATGCTACGGTCAAAATGTTGAGGCCATCATTCATTTTGTTTCCCGTAAAGGTTTTAACATTGACGGTCTGGGAGATAGTATCGTGGCTCAGTTTTTAGATAGCGGCCTGATCGGCACGCCGGCCGACATCTTTGAGCTCAAGGCCGGTGATTTGGAACCCCTAGAAGGTTTTGCTGATAAAAAAACTCAAAAATTGCTGGCCGCTATTCAGGTCTCAAAAAAAATTGCGTTGCCAAATTTTATTTTTGCTCTGGGCATCAGACATGTGGGAGAGGAGACCGCCGTGGCTCTGGCCGGCTATTTTAGTACTTGGTCAAAGTTTGCCGCGGCCAGTCAAGCTGAATTGGAGGGCGTGCCGGATGTTGGTCCGGAAGTATCTGGCTCTATCGTGTCTTGGCTCAGCGACCAAAGTAATCAGAAGCTCATCAGAGAATTGATGTCCTTGGGAGTGACTATCAATACGGCTCCGCGTCCGGTCGGAAAACTACAGGGTCAAACTTTTTTATTTACCGGCAGTCTAGATATTGATCGCGATGATGCCAAAGATCTGGTCCGCCAAACCGGCGGCAAAGTAGTTTCTACGGTCAGTAAAAATTTAAACTATTTGGTGGTCGGTGCGGAGCCGGGGTCAAAGCTGGCCAAAGCCCAAAGAATTAAGGCTATAAAAATAATTAACGAAGCGCAGTTTTTACAATTGTTGCAGTCCAAATAAGCGATTGCCAAAATAAAGCTGATTGTATAAGATAAAGCCATGAAATTATCACCCCGTGATGTAATTAAGTTAGCCCAACTGGCCAAGCTGGATTTGTCTCCAGCGGAGATTAAGATTTACCAAAAACAATTGGTAAAAGTTTTGGATTATGTCAATAAAATTAATAAATTAAAACTTGATAAAATTAAAGAAAGCCTGACCGGTACCGAAGATAATTTAGTGGGACCGCGTCCGGATATCAGTCAGTCCTCCCAACCGGCGGTGATCAAGCAAGCGGTGCTACAAGATGGCCTGGTAGTTTCACCGGAGGTATTTGAACGCTAATGCCGAAAATAAATCTACACAAATTAACAATTGATAAAATCAGCCGGGCGCTCAGAGCCGGGGATTATTCGTCAGTAGAACTGACTATTGCTTATTTGCGGGCTATTAAAGCCGATCAGACCAATTCCTTTATTAGTGTTAATAATCAGGCTTTGACTGAGGCGAGATTAGCCGATAAGAAATTAAAAACTAAACAAGCAACGATATTAACCGGAGTGCCGTTGGCCGTGAAGGATTTGATTTTAGTCAAGGATTTAAAAGCTACGGCCGGGTCCAAAATGCTGGCTGACTATATTGCTCCCTATACGGCTACGGCCGTGTCTCGTCTGCAACAGGCCGGTATGGTTATTTTAGGCAAAACCAATTGTGATGAGTTTGCCATGGGTGCCTCAAATGAAAATTCCGCTTTTGGGCCGGTTTTAAATCCCTATGACCGCACGCGGGTGCCGGGAGGATCTTCTGGCGGCTCAGCGGCCGCGTTAGCCGCTGATTTAGCCCCGGTAGCCCTGGGTACGGATACCGGAGGGTCTATCCGTCAACCAGCGGCTTTCTGTGGAGTTTATGGGCTCAAACCGACTTATGGTCGGGTTTCACGTTTCGGTGCCATAGCCATGACCTCTTCCTTGGACCAGATCGGTCCACTGGCCAACAGCGTCCGCGATTTAGCCTATTTACTCCAGGTGATGTCCGGTTTTGATAAAAAAGACGCCACCAGTTTGCCCGGCGCAGTACCGGATTATAAACGTGCCTGGAAACAGGATGTCAAAAAAATCCGCTTGGGCTTGCCGCGCGAATATTTTAGTGACAGTGTTTCTCCGGAAATCAAAACCGCCATAGAGCAAAAAGTAAAATTTTTGCGGGCGCAGGGCTTTGAGATAAAATCAGTCAGCTTGCCCTATACCGATTACGCCCTGGCCGCTTATTATCTATTAGTGCCGGCCGAAGTCAGTTCTAATCTGGCGCGCTTTGACGGGTTACTCTATGGGTTAAGGGCGGATAAAAAATTAGGTCTGTCCGATTGGTATGCGCGGGTGAGGGGAGCGGGCTTTGGCCCGGAAACCAAGCGCCGGATCATGCTCGGTACCTATATCCTTTCCGCCGGATATTATGATGCTTATTATAAGCAGGCGCAAAAGACCAGAACCTTAATTAAGCATGATTTTGCCAATGTCTTTAAACAGGTGGATGTGTTGATTACCCCGGCTACTCCGACTACGGCATTTAAGCTGGGCGAAAAAGTGCAGGATCCCCTGGCTATGTATTTGTCCGATGTTTTTACTGTCGGGGCCAATATCGCCGGCATCTGCGGTATGGTTTTGCCGATTGGCCGGGATAAAAAAGGTTTGCCCATCGGCTTACAATTGCTGGCCGGCCAACAAGGGGAAGAAAAATTATTTACTTTAGGCGATTATCTGGAAAAGACAAATCAGCAGTAAATGTAGTATAATGGGACTATGGGAGTACTAGAAGAAAAAATTAAAGCCCGTCTGGATGATGCCCGCGTTCGGCGATATTTTAAGCCCTGGTATCGGCGCACCTGGGGCCGGGTTTTACTTATCTTTTTAGCTGTAATTTTGTCATTAGTTTTATATTTTATCTATCTGACTATCAGTAATTATATCCATATTCGTCGGGGCGATATCTACAGCCAGAAAGAGGCGGCTTGGTTGACTCCGGAGCAGTATCAACAGGTGCAGAAAGAAAAAACCGAACTGATTACCGAAGATCATCCCTGGTTAGGCGCCAAAGAACCTTTGATTTTTATCGCGGCTTATGAGTCTCTGGCTTGCCCCTATTGTAAAGGCGATCAGCCGGAAATAAAAAAGATGCTGGCTGAATTTGGCACGGTGGTGCGTTTTATCACTGTTGATTTTCCCACCGAGGGCCTTCATCCCAATGTCTTTGAAGCTCATTTGGCCGCGGCCTGCGCCAATGAGCAGGGCAAATATTGGGAGTACCGTGAACTTTTGTTTGCCAATCAGGAAAATTTTAAAAGGGATAATCTAAAAACTCTGGCCAAGCAACTGGGTTTGGATATGGCCAAATTTACTCCCTGCCTGGATCAGGATAAATACAATCAAAAAATCAGGGAAAATTATGCCAGTGGCGTCCAGGCCGGAGTGATCGGCACACCCAGTTATATTATTAACGGCAATTTGATTCCCGGCGCCATAAATTATGACACTTGGAAGCAGATCATCGCTTATATTTTAAAGGAAAATTTTTAGATGGATATATTTTGGCAAACTTGGGAGCCCAGCCGTTTAGTGTTTCAACTGGGGAAGATATCGGTTCATTGGTATGGACTGATTTTAGTTTTTGCTATGCTAGCCGGTTTTTTTTACGTCCGCCCTTATTTTATTAAGAGATCGCTACTGAGTCGCGCTCAGGTGGACGACTTATTTTTTTATGTGATCATGGGCGGCCTCTTAGGAGCGCGGCTGGGGCATGTTTTATTTTTCAATTTTATTTATTATTGGGCACATCCGCTGGATATTTTGAAAATCTGGCAGGGTGGTCTGTCTATTCAGGGAGCGGTGCTCTTCTCGGCACTGACCCTCTGGTGGTGGTGTAGGAAAAACCGCGTCAGTTTCTGGCAAATTACCGACCATCTCGTGCCGGGCGTGGCGCTGGGGCAGGCCATCGGCCGTTGGGGTAATTATTTTAACCAGGAGCTTTACGGCCGTCCGACCGACAGTGTGATTGGCATTTATATTAGTCCGGATAACAGAATAGTCGGCTTTGAAAAAAATGAGATTTTTCAACCCACCTTTCTTTATGAGTCATTAGCCAGCTTATTATTGTTTATCATTTTAATAAAATTATTAAAAATCGGGGGAAAATCAAAAGGTTTTTTATCACTGGTTTATCTGGGCGGCTATTCGTTAATTAGATTCCTAATGGAGTTTATTCGCATTGACCCGACGCCGCTTATTTTTGGCCTGCGTTTACCACAACTGATTAGTGTGCTAGTTATAATTATAGTCTTGTGTGTATTAAAAAAGTATTACCTAAAGCCCTTGCCAAAACCGCGGATTTAGTGTACTATAGCTAAAGTTTTCCGCAGTTTATAGCATAAATAATAAAAATAGCGCATTTGTCTGTTGGGGTGGTAGTTCAGTTGGTTAGAACGCCTGCCTGTCACGCAGGAGGTCGAGGGTTCGAGTCCCTTCCATCCCGCCAGACAAATGCGCTTTTATGTTTGTTGCGGGAGGCCAACCTGGCACAGGTATGAAACTACTTTATGGAGAGGTCGCCCCGCCACGGGCGGGGTCCATCCCGCCAGACAAATGCGCTTTTATGTTGGGCAAAGGAGGCGTGCCTCGAAAAGGGACGAGGTGACTTGTTCGGGGTCGTCCCGCTTTGTGGGATCCATCTCGCCACAATAAGGCGTTTTTTTGAATAAAAAGAGCCCGCCACGTTAGACGTAGCGGGCTCTAGTAACGGATGTTTTCGGTTCTTTCCCCTTAGTTGTGGAAGATGTCGGCTTTGTCACGGTCGTCGCGCATCAGCATCCACACTCGCCAGAAACGGAAGGGGGACACTACGCAGATCAGCACCATGATCATAAACAGGAAGTAGAGCAAGGTAACCAGATGCTGGTAGAGACAAGAGAGTCCGCCCAGAGCGGCCAGAATGATTGACAGTACCCAGTTGACCAGGTAGTCCACGGGCAGACGGTTAAAGAGCCAACGGCTTCTGGCATACCACCAGACGTTTTCTCGGTGGAAACCCTCGATACCGTAGGCGGGGTTGATGATGAACCACAGATAGTCCCAGACACTGCACCAGGCCGCCAGCAGGGCCAAGATGCGCATCTCAGCCGCCCAGGACCAGGGAGCGCCCAGGACAAAACCGGTATGAAAGATCAGTACCGGTAGAAAAAACATGAAGCAGTGGTAGCCGGTCAATGGTTTGCCGTTCATGAAAAAGCCATAGACGCGGGCCACCCGGCCGGTAGTGCGGTACCAGGTAGGAGCCTTTTCAGCCCAACCGTATTTACCTTCGCTTTCCACCTCGATGGCGGCAAAAACAAAGGCCATCACAAACCAGAATAGCGCGTTGGCAAACATCAGGCACCTCAATTCTTTAGGGAAAAGGATAGTAAAGGTACATTTTAGAACAATTTATAATAATATATTTGAGGTATTTAGTCAACTATAATGGTTCGCTTTTTTTATATTTTTTTGGTATTATGAAAATAGGACAGGTAAATTATTAATCAATGTTAAAGACTAGAACTAAAATATTTGTCGCTCTTTCCACATTGTTTATCTGGCTTGGTTTTGGAACCTTGTCTTATCATTATATCGAGCGTTGGAATTGGGTTGTTTCTTTTTATTTTTCCGTCACCACTCTGACGACGGTCGGCTACGGTGATTTATATCCCACTACCGACTTTTCCCGTTTGTTTACCGCTTTTTATATTTTGTCCGGCGTTTCCGTAGTTTTAGCCTCGCTGGGAATTATCGGTTCCCGTTACCTGGAAAATAGGGAGCGGATATTGATGGATAATCTATCTAATAAAAATGATCAAACTACAAAATGAAAGCCCTATCTTATATCTTTCTTTTAATAGTGATTGTCATCGGTGTTTTTATTTGGAAAACCCAGTGGCAACAGACCAACCAGATTGTTAATAATTTTGCCCTTGATAACACCATAGTTAACAGTGCCAATACTTTGGGTAATTTTGTTAAGAATATTAAGATTCCACTGACTAAGCTAGATTTAAGCCATCGGGGTTTGAACCAGGTGCCGATGGATACTTTTGATCAAATCCAAATCCAAGAACTAGATTTGTCTGATAATAATCTGACCGGTGCTATACCGGCTGAAGTCCGCCACTTAAGCAATCTGGAAATCCTAAACTTGTCTAATAATCAATTAACCGGTGTGCCGGCCGAGGTAGGGCAGTTAAGCCGACTCAGGATTTTGGATTTAGCCAACAATAAATTGACCGGATTGCCCTATGAGTTGGGAAACTTAAAAAAATTAGAAGTGCTGAATTTGTCCGGCAATAATTATGCTACGGCCGATTTAGATATTATTAAAAAAGGATTACCAGGCACGGTGCAGATAATTTATTAAAATAATAAAAACACCCTGTACCATGCGGTACAGGGTGTTTTATTTACCAGATAAACCCCCAGCGA
>PQAE01000010.1 GCA_003104935.1 Parcubacteria group bacterium
GTCTAAAAAAACGGTACCTTGCAGCTCTTTGGTAATATTGTTGGTTCGACTACTAAGATCTTTAGGAGCAGAGATTCCGGCGGCGATAAATAATACTAGCGTGGCTAAACTAAAAGTAAGGAAAACCCTTTTTCTGCTAGCATAACCCTTAAACATTTTATTAAAGATGCTCGGCTTAATAAGTCCAACGACCATGACTATTGGACAAATTAGGAAAAGAAGAAGAAAAACTGCGTACATAATTTTGTATTAATAATTAAAATCAATCCGCAATTATCACCATTGAATTGTTTTGGTACTTGGTGCATCATTTCCATTAAGATATATAACGAACTCATTTATGCCTGTGTTGTTATTTTTTGCATAATAACCAACGGAGTGCAGATGGTAAAAAAATAACTCCATTTTATAACGGTCGTCCATGGCCATATTCATTACGGAATCATATAGATTAGCTGCATCTTTGTCATCGAATACACGGATATTTGCGATATTGAATGAGGCGGCTTCATTTTTTAATTGCCATCCCAAGGTTGTCATGTCTGCTTCGTTAACGTAGGATTTGGATATCACAATTACTTTGCCATCGAGAACGTTCGGTGCACCCCAAGTCTTAGATACCTCATAGGGTATGATGCCATTGGTCTGTCTGACTTGTTGATTCGGATATGCTGCCATAGATTGTGTAACTTTTCTGTCCCCACTGTTGCCCTGAATAATTATCACCGCCACCACGCCTAGTGAAATTAATGTGCTAACCACCCAAGGATTTGTATACCATCTCTTCTTGTGAGCACTTACACTAGCGGACTGCGTTGTCTCGTTCATATATTTTCTTCCTTTCTGCGGCGATACAAAAAGCCCGCCGCCAGCGATCCCCTTACGGGAACCTACCGCCCCATTGAAGATGCTCTGACGACGAGCACATTGTTCTTCAATGGGTTTCGCACCATGCTCGATAGATACCGAGTTTAGGTGCCTGACTTTTAAGGCCAGTTTCTGAATTGTTAACTACATTTTAGCTAAAAAAGAACTAAAAGTCCACCCCCAGTTTAGCTCGCTTTAGAGCACTTGTGAAGCCTGAGTTATCTACAGTTTACTAACTTCAAATAACCCGATTTTAAAGCCGCCCAGAAGGACGGCTTTAAGGTTATTCAGTTTTTAGCAATTGAATATTCTGTTTTGCTAGCGTTATAAATGACGGCTCAGTGCTGTTATCAAAAAATCTCTTTTGACCTGTAATTTGTTTGTCGATCAATTTATCACCATCAAAATAGTAACGCCCCTCAAAAGCTAACTCAACTTTTGTGTAATCTAGCGAACCAGTATTATCAGTATCCGGAAAATCCTCTTCCTTTTCATCAACCAAGACTAATTGCTCATTAGAAAAATAATATTCATAAGTTTTTACTCCATATGATAGCCCTAAGCGTTCAACTATTTTATAAATTTTTCCGTCCTTAAAATAACCTACCAATTGCGCACCCCCGTCTGTCATGTGATCAAGAAACTTTTCATTATTAAGTGTCTTAGTTTGATAACTTTTTTCAAGATTAATTAACCGGACTTTCTCTTGAATACCTTTAACTAATACGGACTTTTCTTCCATATTGTTATTGGTTACTGTGTTCGCTGGTTTTTGGTTGCTAACAAAAAATATCAGAGTCAAGGCTAAGATGCTTAATATGACGGCGATTATTAATATGAATTTATTTTTCATAATAGTTATTTTTTAATAGCATTTAATAAGTCTTGCCAACTTTGGCCAAAGGTCATTTGGAAGTGCGGATAATCTGTTGATGGCGCTGCCCAGTTTCCACCCCATTCAAATCCTTGTTTGTTAGCAATGTTAGCAATATCCTGACTTATTGGTTTTTTCCAATTAGCTTGACCATTTTTCATAACAACGACGTCTATCGCTAACCCATAATTATGATAACTTTGTCCACCCTCAGCATTTGTAACCCATGGTCCAGTCGGAGGATTCGTGCGACTTTGATTGTAAAGCTTATCTTGTTCTTCAATGGAACGGTAGCCTTGAGTTACTCGAAGCTGCGTATCAAGTTCTGATTCAGTATTATTTATGAAATTAACAACAGGTTGTTGTAATCTAGGGTCAAGTTGCTTTATCCTCTCATTACTAACAGAATCCCATGTTGTGGTCTTTTGCGCTTGGCTAACCTCAATCGGACCATTGCATTGATTTGTTGTGGAGCTTAAGACTTGAGTCTGATTTGCAGAATTTGGTTTATTAAAGATATTAGAAATGAAAGTGGTTACAGAGCTAACAAATGATTTAAACATCGCACCAATGCTGGCATTGCCGCTTGGATCCAGATATACCACAGGATTATTTATAGCATAAGCGTAAGAATTTAATTCCTGGGGGTTACTTAAAAGAACAGCTATATCCTTATTATACTTGTCGGCATTCAAAATATCAATCATTAGTGGGTCAATAGAAGAGAACCTACCTAGACCATTGTCATAATACCTCGCCCCAAAATATTGTAAAGCATTTTCATCGTCATACTCATGCCCCGTGAACTTATAATCATTATCAGTATCCAGAATCTTATTACTAAATACTATAACTCCAAAAGGGCTGTATTCTGAACTTTCGAGAACACTTCCGGTATTATCCGTAATTAAACTATTAGACCCTAAATGGTCTGAAATGACAAAGAACGGATCAGAAGCATTATTAATTGTAGCAAGATTTTGGCCATTAAGGAATATATGTACTTTACTATTATTAGCTAAGTCTTTCTCAAAGTATTTGCCCACATACTTATCTTTGGCCATAACTATCTCTTCATAATGTCCGCTCTGACCGGCCAGATTTTGGCCATCATATTGCATAGACGGTTCTGGATCCGGGGGTATTACCGGATCAGTAGATGTAGCCGTAGAAGTGGCAGTCGGCTCCTCAAACATACTGGCTTCTATCAAATTGCTGATTTCCGGCTTGATGGGTTCTGGCTGGGGCTCAGATGTGATGGGAATTTCCGGTTGGGAAGAAGTGGCTGTCGGTTCGAGTAGAGTCGGCATCGGATCGGGGTTTATTTGTATCGGTTCCGGTATGGGCTGTATCTGATCGCCAGGCACCGAGGACTGGGTCAGCTCAATATCCGGGTTTATACTTCCCTGTTCAAACTCTTGTGGATCAGGAATCCAGATTTTATTGGTCGTGTATTTGAGAAAACGCTGATTATTGTGGTCATACTGATAATAGTGTTTAGCTCCTTGGTCGTGTAATTGGTTATCAACCAGACGGTTACGCCAATCCCAATGCCAGATGTCGGCGCTTTCACCGGTATTACTGGTATAGCTTACATTACCGGCGGCATCATAAGACAGATGCTTATTACCTGCCGTAGTTAATTGGTGTGGTTGATTATTGACGTAGTTCATGGCGCCTAAAGATGAATTACTGGTCATATTGCCGATCGAGTCGTAGTCATAAGTTAAATTATAATTCAATTCCGGCTTGCTACTATAGATAGCTACCGCCGAAGTCAGACGATTTAGGTCGTCATAGCCATAAGTGACGCTCTTGGCCAAATCAGTGTTGGAATTATCAATGAGCGTCAGGATATTGCCGGTATTATCATAAGTATAATTAAGATCTTGCAACTTTGTGGGTCTACTCATGGTCAGTATTCTGGTCAGACGATAGGCCTGCACCGAATCATAAGTATAATCGGTCACCACGTTGTTGGCGCGCTCCAGATGCGTCATCTGACCGTTGACATTGTAGGCGATGTTGGACGCCAAAGTGACCGAACCACTGCCCTGATCCAGACTGACTGCGCTGACCTGTCCCGCGCTATTGTAAGTATAGCTAATTTTATAATTATTCGGATAAGTAATTTCCGTCAGATTGCCGGCCAGATCATATTTGTAGGACAAGACATAATTAACATTTTCAATCTTTACGGTCAGAGTTTTTAACCGACCCAAAACATCATAATCATAGGCCTGGCTATTGCCACCGCCATAATCTGCGAACGTCAGCTGACCCTTATTGTAAGTACCCTGATCATAAGTGTAGGAAATTTTATTAGTGCCGGCTAATTTTTCGTTCAAAACTCTGTTTAGAGAATCATAGGTGTAAGAAATATTATCGCCTTTGAAACTGGTTTCGGTCAGCACATTGCCGTTTTTGTCATGAGTGTAAGTGGTCGCGGCCGGCGTAGTCCCCACTCTATGCACCATGTCCTGGCTGATTAGATTATCCAAAGCATCGTAAGTAAAGTTGCGGATATTACCGGCCGCATCCGTGATCTTGGCCAACTTATTGGTCAGAGTATATTCATAATTTGTAATATAAATATCCGCGTTGTTATTATTGTATTCTTTGACTTGAATTAAATTGCCATAAGCATCTTTAGTTAGATCTTTTCGGTGATTGTTGGCGTCGATAATAGTTGTGGTCAAGCCATTATATGAGTAAGTGGTGACACCTACCGGTGTGGTTTCGGCCAGTACCCTATTTAAGACATCGTAAGTGTAGGTCATGGCGGGTTTAGAGAAGTCCGGCGTCGAATAATCAATATTTTGGCTAAGATAAGGTAAAGATTGACGCTCTACCCTGCCCTGGACGTCATATTTTATATCCACGGTGGAAAACTGCCCGCTCGCGGCTAATGATCCTTTTTTCTGAATAACTCTGCCCAGGCCGTCATAGTGTTCTCGGCCAGTAACAAAATTTGTCGCCGAAAAATAATCTTTGGTTTCTCTATAGCGACTGCCCGGGACAAACGCCGCCGAGCTATGAAAATAATTTTCTATTCGGTCAGCGGTTAAAGCCATATTTGACAAACGCACTTCATCTAAGGATATGTTATGATACTGACCCCAAATGGCCGCTCCGAAATATACTGGCACAGTATTATCGGTATTATAACCGGCAATACCGATAGTTTGACCCTGCAAATTTCCGTCCGCATATATTTTCATAATATCGCCGAGTCTAGTCACGGCGACATAGTGCCAATAGCCGTCTCTTAAATCAGTGTTTCCCTTGACTCTCTTCACTTCAGCATCATTGCCATTGGACATGGCAAATTCAGCGTAGCCGTTTGGATTTACCGATAAATACCACCCTTGGATACTGGGAGCATTTGGCCATTTCATCAAAATAATCCCTGAGTCAGTTGTCTTGATCCAAGTTTCTATGGAAAAATCAGTATAGCCAAAGTTAAAATCGGTGCTATAGCCGGTCAGATAATCGTCCTGGCCATCCAGATTGTAGGCGCCGTTATCTTCAACGTTAAAACCAGAACTGGCGCTCGGATTGCCGTATTCGATAAGATTGGCTCTATTTTCCACTTCCCTTGATTTATCGGTCGAACCACCAACACCATCCATCCGCCATAAAAATTTGGTGTCCGACTCTATCGATAATTCCGGAGCCGAGCTAAAACCGCCGTCGGTAAAGTCATGATAGATGATTTCCTGTTTAGTAATGAGACTGGCTGGATTAGCCGGATCTGAAATCTGAACTCTGGTTAATCGGCCGAAATCATCAAAAGTATTTTCCGTAACCGCGCCGTTAGGATCAATAGTGACTGCCGGTTGACTATTTAACAAATTATATTGGAAACTAGTGGTTTGACCCAGAGAATTTGTCTTTGTCGCCGGATATAAATTATCGGTGTCATAAGCCACGCTAGTAGTTGCACCCTCCGGAGTAACTTCACTGTCCACTAAACCAAAATTATTAAAAGTTCGATTTACCTCTACTCCTTCGCTTTTGTAATCCTCCTTGGTGAGATTGACTTTATCCACGTTCCCAAATGCCAGATTATCATAGTACAAATCTTGAGCCTTATTATCCATAGTATCGGTGATGGTTTTATTTTTAGGTGCCGACAAAATATGTTTAGTTTCATTTAGGGCGTAGTCATAATCCGTATTTTTTTCATCACCGCTAATGTCGCTAATCACAACTCCCGATGTTGCATCAAGATTCACTTGGCCCAAATCGTGCTCCGCCAAAATATTACCGTTGATAAAATCATAATAGTATGTCTTGGCTTGGCTATGCCCGTCCAGTAACAGTGAATCCGCCTGTTTGAAAGCGAAATTCCGGTTATTACCCAGATTTTGGGTCTGCCACTGGGCCCAATTTTTTCTTACGACCGCATCATTATGGTTATATAGTTCGCTGTTCGCCAATTTTCCGTGCCTGGCTAGTCCGTCGTTTTTGGCATTATCATAGTAGCTTATTATTTTTTGGGTATTATTGTCGGTCAGATCTACCGCGCCGTTTACTATTTTTCCCGCCTCTTTTTTTACCTTTGAAAAACCATAAACATCTTTTATTTTCAGCGCCGGATAACTGACGGCCTGGCCGTCAGAATACACATATTGTTGACCGGTCTGATTCCCTTGCCCGTCGTCCACCACCACCTCTTTAACAATTTTCAAATTATAGGGCAAAACCGGATTGAGCAGACTATTATCAGGATTTTTTTCCTTAGCCGAATAGCCATAATAGATATTGGCGCTATCCCCGGATTGAAAATTTATTTTCTCCAACAAATTGCTTTTGTCGCCCTGGCCGATATATATGCTATTAGAACCGTTAAAAGAATGAATTACATCCTGAACTCCATCGCTATTTAGATCTGTTATCGCGACCGGTATAGAATTGTTACAATATTCCAAAGAATGTTCCGCATAGGGAATGATGCCTCCGAGTTGCCCCGAACAATGCTCGCCATCGACTGTAACCCATTTATCTCGGTAGTAATTTAATAAATTAAAATTTCCGTCGCCATCTAAATCGCTCAAATAATTTATTTCCTGGCCATGGGGCGGATTGTTCCAGGAATAATTTAGTGTTCTAACCGGTGCCACAAAATTTGCGTCAAATTGCCAACCCGTTCCCGTATTCAAATACACGGCCTTTCCCTGATTAATATACTCCGGATAAGGATCAGAATAATAGCAGAAATAATCATAAAAAATATCCAGCAAACCGTCCCCGTTTATGTCCGCGTAATCAAAGGGATGCCCACCATATTCCGTACATTCTGAACTGTTAAAATCTATTTGCAAATGATAATTACTATTTAAGATCCAAGTATAGTTGGCGGCATTTCTGATATAAATATCCGAGGTGCTCTGGCCAGAGACATAGATGATATCATCATAACCATCGCCATTCATATCGGAAAAAGAAACTAAGTTTGTCAACGGATGAGTGGCGGTGCTTATATATACCAGAGATACCGGCAAAGAGCCGGCCTGATTACTCCATCCCGAACCGGTATTGATATAAAATCCAGCGCTTTCGGTGACCATATCTATTAAACTATCGCCGTTTAACTCGGCAAAAGCCACGGGCAAAGAATATTTCACACCATACAAACCAGAACAATTATATGTGCCGGGCACGACCTGACTATAACTAGAATTACGCCAACCATTACTCCCGTCATTTTCAAAAACTGTTACTGACACGGTATTATTACCACAAAAAATCCGTATATAATCAGTAAAGCTGTCCCCATTAATATCAATAAACATATCTCTTTTATTTGTGCCCAAGAGAATGTTTTCCCCTAAATATATGCCACTGGGCGGAGCATAACTGCTGTCCAAACTATAAGTAACTGGCTGATTGATATAGGTAAATTGCGCCTGATCTTTTATAGATTGCTGTCCATTTTCATAAAATTTCGGAGCAATGCCATTTAACAGATTATTATTATCAATTAGCCAGTCATAAGTGGTAACAATTTGATTATTAATTTTGACATCAATCTTATCTATATTATATTTGGTCGTTACCGGAAAGCCGTTTTGATAAGAAAGAAAAGTCTTTGTTCGTACGGTCGGTGTTCCGCTGGCAAAGGGCTCAAAATTGACTGTAAATATGCCGTCAGTAGTGCCGTGGCCGGTGTAGATAATTTTCTTCGGATATATCTGTCCGTCGGATTTAAAATATTCATATCGGACATAATTATCGTTAGTATCGCGGACTTCCTCCAACATCCATCTGTAGATATGGCTGGAATTATTTGGATCGTCTTGCCGGCTAGCCGCGCTGGCACCAAAGGTGTAGACCGTCCCCATCTTATCGGTTACCAGCCATTTGTTATCGCTGATATATTCAATTTTGGAGAAATCAGATTCTACTAATTTGCCGTAAGTGCCATAACCGCTTCCGTCAATACTAATGGGCTCCAGACGGTCGGTACCGCCCAGATTCAGAGTAAAATAATTTTCATCATATAGTTTATCAATGCCGGTCCGGTTTTCTCTTTCGATACTGGGTAAATTTAGACTCCAACCGTACCCAACATATGAATCTTTGTTTTTAGCCCGATGGTTATAGTTCAAAGCCAAACTCGGTTGGAGATTAGCGCGGCCGGCCGGAAGCTGGAGAGTGTAACTGTAGTTAAAAACGCCGCTGAATTCATCAACATTATACTTGCCGCCCGCGTCCCGGGGCTGAACACCAGAGTTGTCGCGGTTGGCATACATATCTATCGGCGTTCCTTCATCAACGGTCATTACTCCTTCTTCACCGCCTTCGGAGCTAGTGAGCTGATCGTTATTGCTAGAAATCTCTTCTGTAGCTGACGGCTCGGCTGGCTCTGGCGCTGATAAAGATATGGGGACACTTTCTTGATTAAACTCCCCGGTAGTATCCTCTACTTGTTCTGTAGCCGCTAAAACTGGCCACGCCCCAAGCATCATGCCCGGTGTTACCGAAGAAAGCATTAAAGTACTCATGGCTACAAGGATTGTGACTTTGTAAATTTTTTTTCTTATCGCTTTCATATGGTTATTTTTAGTTTGCTATATATTTAATATTATTTAAAATCTGCTCTTGGCTATTTTTGTTATAATCATAACCGCCAATGACCAATTTTTGATCTGACTCCGGCTTAGCAATAATAATATTCCACATCGCCCCGCGATCATAAGTGTAAATGCCTTCTAGAGCGGCGACGGTTTGCCAATCATGATCAACCTGATCATCAGTCACAATAAACACGGTTAATTCCTTGCTTTTTTGGCAGTGCAGTTCACCAGCCCAGAGACTGTCGTCAATCAGATGATTTAAAATATCCGAGTCAATCCTACAGATGTCGTCCAGGCTAAAACTAACTCCAAAATCGGTATTGTTAACGATAGTTTGTTTAGATTGATTTTCTAAATAAAAGGACATTCTGGCTTTAGCAAAACTATAGTAACTATAGCCTAATATGCTACTCAAACAGATAAGAACTAGGGCGAGTAGAAAACAGACTAAACCTCGGACGGACTTTTTTTTGAGCGGCTCCAGGCCATTTTTCTTGCCGTATTCCACTTCCAAGGTCCGTAAGGCCAGAGGGAAAAAAACAAAACCCAAGGCCAGCACGATTACAAATTTATATCCTTCGATGATTAAATACGGCAAGTTATTTATTTTTTCTATGAGCCAAAAGACCAGTAACATGATTATCGCTCCCTTTTTCCCGGCCCAGATCAGAATTAAAAAAAATCCGTACAAAGGTGTTAGTAATATGATGGACAGGGTTTCAATTTTGAAAATAAAAATTGATATGATCCAAGAGAAAATAAAAACCACAATTAATCGGCCACGGTAAGCCTCCCAAAAACTAAGAGAATCATAAGCCTCGCACTGATAAGCCAGCTGTTTTGGTGAAAAGAATAAATTATATATTTTTCTAATCATTGTGCAATATTGTTCGCCTATCGATAATGTATTCCCAAATTTTATTGGTGTAAAGATGCTTATAATACCCCCAAAATTCTTTTTTGTTCTTCCCCTGTATCTGATAGCGGAAGTCCAGAGCTTTTTGGAGATTGCCGGCCGTAGAAACTAGCTTACCGGCGGAAAACTTCCGGGATATTACCCCACCTCTTTTGAGCGCACCCACCACGGCATCACTGCCATTAAAAAAGAGTGAATATTGAAACCTATCCTGGCCTTCGGTAGCGCCGTTTTCTTTAGCCAAGTCCAGATAAAAACGGCGGATTTCTCTTTCCTGGCGCCGATCAGTATCAAAACTATACACCTCATAATCCTTGCTACTATTTTCCTGACGCATAGTGTAGTGTTCCCAAGTGGTTATATCCATATCTTCGGTGCTGTATTCACTGTCACGGTTAGCGTTGCGCCGTCCGGCATTGTAATCCCAATTATAGATAATGCCGTCGATACCGATAAAACTATGACCGTACCAGTTGTCCAACCAGGACCCGTCAGCGTTTTTCTCTATAAATACTCTGGTTTCCAGACCGTCAGGATCTTTCAAACTGACCGGATTATTGCGCGAATAACTGTAGTTATTAAGGGATTGGGGATAATCTAAAAGCTTCAAAGGATTTTTTAATAATAGTGGATCAACGGACATAAACCTGCTGAGCATCGGGTCATAATATCGGTTGATAAAATACTCTAAATTATTTTCGCTATCCGCTTCCCGGCCGGCAAATTTATAAGTTTGAGTGCTACCGAGAATGGAACCCAGGCACTGACCAAACGAATCATAATCATTATGCTCTAATGTCGTCGCATTTTGATCTATAACCTGAACTATAGAATCTAAGTGGTCGGTCAATAAGTAGTTTATTTGCCCCTGAGAGTCTACTGCGGCTATCTTTTTGTCACCCAGATAAATATTCAGTTGCCAGTTTCCACCCCTGTCTGTTTCGTAGTATTTATCAACATATTTTTTTTGCTCAGTCACTATCTGCTCAAAATGACCCTCTTTGGCCAAGGCCGGAGAGATCAGTAATAAACCAAATAATGTAAAGGTACCTGCCCGCCAGGGCCAAGGCCGTGAGGCTATGGCAGGCGGGCCTGCTTTCCCAAAAACGCTTTTTCCGCCCGAGCCGTAGCGTGGTGCGGACCCGCCTTTGGCGGGCTTCATTACCTGACCTCGGTGGCTAAAGCTACTTTGAAAAAACAAAGTTATTAATTTCCCAAAAACGCTTTTCTTCATAAGCTCGGGATCTAGATTTTACAAAAAAGCCGGTGATAAAACCGGCCTGATTTAATAAATTATATTTGCATATTTCCAGGTTAGTGCAAAATACCCTGTTTTGTTAGTTGTTTTTGATAGATTCATAGACTGCTCTATTTTATAGCCGTCGCTTTTTTTATAGCCGTCGCTTACTCCACTCTCAATATACACCCCTGATCGCACTATTGTCAACACCCCAATAAAATTAATCTCTTTGACGCCACTTTATTAAATCTCTATAATTATGATACTAATATTTATTTAAAAATATGAAGAAGAAAAGCGAATTAACTTTACAAGGACTATCTAGAGATCTTCAGGAAGTCTCCCGGGAGATTCTAGAAGCCATCGAAACTCTAGCTGACCACACGGACCACCGTTTTCTGCATTTGGAAAACGAGCTCTCCGGCGTGAAGAATGACCTCTCGGGAGTGAGGGGCTTTTTGACAAGAGTGGTTACAAAGGATTATCTGGATGAAAAACTCCAAGATCTGAGAGGCGACCTCATGCTAATTATCCGCACCGAAGATAAAAAAATAGGATCGGTAATTAAATTATTAGAAAATCGGAAAGTGATCACCAAAAAAGACTACCGTTCTTTACTGGCTTTAGAGCCCTTCCCCGTACGGTAGCTTTGATATTTTTTATAGAAGGAAAATTAAAAAAACCACCCCCTATTGTCGGGTGGTCTTTTATCTAAATTATTTTTCATTAATATGTAGCGATCTTTCCCAAATCGCTATTGCTGATTCCTACGCTCAAATATTTCATTATCTGATAAGCTGATGGTCCGTCTGGCATGTAGTATCTTTTACCATTAGCGGGGTTGATATACCAGGCCTCTCCGTGCTTTTGCACCTGCAAAACTATCCTTCCTTTTAATCGCGCGGCTAGACCACTGACAAAACTTGATTGGCCTGCGCCTAGGGGATTGAAACCATCTTTTACTTCCGCGCCGTCACTGCGTCCGTCTCCGTCACTATCCGCCCGGTTCGGATCCGTGCCTAAGCTTTCTTCCAGCTTGTCGCACAAACCATCGCTATCCGAGTCGTCGCACTCAAACCTATCCTCAAAACCGATCGGTATTTTTGACAGGTCGCTATCACTGATTCCCAGTCCCATGGTCCTCATCAAACTATAGGCGGCAACTCCGTCCCGAAGATACATGCGCTGACCGTTGTCCGGCCGGACGTACCAGGCCTCGCCATTTTGCTCTACTTGCAGGAGAATTTTACCTTTTAACCGATTGGTCAGGAAAACATCAATTTTAACCGTCGGGACGGTCGTCGTGGCGGTTGTTTGCTCACCGCTGTCAAAATCAGACACTAAGGAAAATTTACCGCTAAACTTTTCTGCCGGATATGCCCCCTGTGGGACGACTTTGCTGACTAATAATTGATAATTATCGCCCGCATATGAGCGCGGTACTGTCCAGGAATAGCCATTACTATTATTACTACTCAATTTGGAAAGCATTTTTCCGTCTTTATATAAATAAAGAGAAACTGTATTGACCTCCGCCGGATCCAAAGCCCAGTCAATCTTATAGGTCTGACCGGCGGAAAGTTTTTTTTCGGTTAGATCGGTTAAAATATTTATCTTTTGATCTGGTTTGACAATAATTTTCCAGAGACTTTGGCTTTCCAATCCCCCGCCCCAACTGGCATAGCCGTGTATTTTGACATAATAATCCCCATTTAATGTCTGGGGTATAGTAAAATTGTAGGCGCCTTGAGTGGCGCTAAGCGAGGTTTCTATACTAGGATAGATTTCGGCTTCCGAACCATCGCTGGCAAGCAGATAAACTCTAACCGACTTGATATCTTGTTGCGTCCATGAAAATTGATAAGTCTTACCGGCGATAAATTCTTCTTTTCCTACTGGATATACTAATATGAGGGAGGCCGCTTCGGCTCGGGGACTGATCACAAAAAATAATAGAAATAAACTTAACCCTAAGAGGATTTTTTTCATATCAATAATTTTATAGCTATAATTTGATTATACCAAAAAACCACCCTTGCATAAAGGGTGATTTTTTAATATGGTAATTATTTAAAGCTGATAATCAGCGCTGGTCTGCCACACTTCCAGACTAAAATTCGGGTGCACAGTTTTCGCTCCTTTGATAGAGCGGACTATGTCGCTTACCGAATAGCCGCCGTAGATATAGGCATTGGCATAAGTATACCAGCTTCGGGTATCCAAGTTAATTTTATCTATCTGCGGTCGGACTATATTTTGCAGGTCAGTTAGCTGGGATTTTTCGTGGACGTTCCAGCTAATCTGTTGGTTGACCAGCTGACTGACCACCCGGCCATAACCCCAGGGATTGTAGTGGTTGGTCACTTCCAAACTGTCGGGATAGCCGTCGCCATCACTATCAGTCTGGTTATCCCCTATCTTTACTCCCAGTACTTTTTGGGGAACAGAGGTACTGAAGCTGTATTCCCGACTGGTCATATTTTTCTTATACAAACAGTCGCGGGCATTGATCACATAATAATAAATAGTATTGGGCTTGAGATCGCCGAGATCGGCCTGGTGGTCTAAACCATAAGCGCCATTATCGGCCTGCACGGTTTTTCCGTGACTGCCGGCTTTGGTGCCGTAGGATATGGAACTGGCACAGACCAGGGTGGTAGACCACTGGATAGTGGCGCTTTCCGGACGGATCAGCTCGGCATCAAAAGCTTGCGGTTGCACGGCATAGATCTCCATGAGCGAGCCGTCTTTGATCGGACTGTTGGGCGTAAAATAAAAGGTATTTTCTACCATATTTCCCGCCTTGTCTTCGGCGTGAAGCTTAACATAATAGGGTTGATGGGCTTTTAGATTATAAATATAGACGATGTGGTCCTTTTTGAGCGCACCGTCTTTAACTATTTTTTCGGCAACAGTAGTGGATCCTTCGATACCATAATAAATCGTGCCGCGAGTATTTTCATCAGACACCCAGCGCAAAGCCAAAGCATTATCCGTAATCTGTTCGGTATTATTATAGATCAGCTTAGGAGCGACAGTATCGGCCATGTCCTTGGTCGAAAAGCTCTGTAAAAAAGTAGTTACTTCCAAACCACTGTCATCAATCGCGACTATTTTGTAATAATAGGTTTTTTTGGTTTCTAAACCGTTTAAAACCAGGTCATGCTGATAAACCGAGACTCCATAACTCAGCCGGATATTCAGATCATCGGGCGTTGAGCCGTAACTGACCACTGCCTTGGTCGGAACACTGGTAGTCCAGGATAGCGTGGCGTGATTATTTTCCAGCTGGCTTATTGTGACACTGGAAACGGAAAAAACCGCTCTGGCCACGGAGACAGCGCTAAAAATTAGCAGAAAAATCGAGATAAAAAGGCTTATTTTGCTAAATTTATTCATAATTTTGCTTATTTTTTTAGGACTTTTTATCATATAACAAAATATAAGATTTGTCAATAGTCACTAAAAAACCCCTACTTTTATCATAGGGGATTTTTCCAAAATGTAAATGCCTTATTTCTTTGATGAAGGCGGCTGATTGGTCTCGACAATCATCTGACGGGCCTCGTCGGCCATAGCCGGATTGATTTGCTTTAGTTTGTCGATATATGTATCTACTTTGGCTTTATTGCCCAGTTTATTATTATAGACGATGAGCTGGGCTAAGATCGGAATATTATCCGGATAAAAGCTATGAGCCTCCTCCAACAGAGCCAGGGCTTCCTGGGGATATTGCGTGAAGTAATAAACCTCGGCCAGACGGCCATAATATTCCGGACTTAACTCCTGCCTGCCCCCAGCAAAAAATACTTCTTTGTTTTTTACCGCCGCTATTATTTTCTGGGCATCCTCTAGACGGGCCGCGGACAGATCTACGGTCAGCAGACTCAAATAAGATTCAAAGACGTCGGGGGATAACTCCCGGGCTTTTTCAAATATCTTTATCGCCTCGTCAATATTATTTTTCATCATATACTCCCGGCCCAAAGAATAATAAAAAGTTGTGCGGTTCGGACTGAGTGGTATGGCCGATTTGATTAGCTCGATATTTTTATCGGCATAAACACCGCTCACCTCTCCGGCGGCTACCGTGTAGAGGTTTATCAGAAAGGCCTGGTGCCGGACATTATCCGGTTGTTCCTGCATAGATTTGAGCAGTTGTTCCTCCGATAGCTGGACAAGCCTGGCCTTATCACTAATGGCCAGGTTCGGATTTTGGATCATGCCCGAGACATATTCAGAATATACTTGACGCGCTTCAAACTTGCCCAGGTAATGTTTATTAAAAGCGTTAATAAAATCCTGCTGCTGTTGTTCATCAAAGGCGCTCGAACGCAGGGCCGTATAATTTAGCACCAACTCGCGGTTGGCCTTCATCTGAGGAACATTAAAACTGTAGCCCAGAATCAAAACTATGACCGGCAGGACATAAGCCAACCATTTATTTCGCATTGGTCGGGGCAAAGCCAGCTCAGTTTTTGGTTTGGTAGTGATAAAAGTAACTAAAGCCAAATAAAGCGCAAATAATATAGTAGTATTCAGGGAGTCAAAAACAAAAAAATTTTGCACGGCATAGCCCAGGAGCAATCCGATAAAAATCGCATAAGTGACGATATCGCCGCTACGCTTATAGTATTTGTGCAAACGCCTAATGACAAAAGCATAGATGCTGAGATAGGCCAATAGCCCTAGCAGGCCTCCGCCCACCAGATACCCTAAAAAAACATTGTGCGGCCGATCAAACCAGACGCGCGAATTATTGTCTTTAAATATGGCTGTAGGAAAATACTTATTGAAAACTGCGTAGAATTTTTCTTCCCCCCAGCCCAGCACCGGTTTTTCCGTAAAGCCCTTCAAACTCGCCTGCCAGGTGAGTAGGCGCGATTCGGTAGTGACGTCGGTCAGCGATATGCTGGCTATCCGCCGCAAAGTAGAACTGTTTTTTATCAGCGGATTGCCGGAAAAAATAAAAATGCCGCCTAAAAATAAAATCAACAAAATCAGGGCGCCGGAAAAAGCCAGTCGGATCTTTTTACTGACCCGCCCGGAGCAGATTACTAGTAGCGCGCCCCCGACCACACCTAAAAATAAACCCACTACCGCTCCTCTGGTTTCGGTGTTAAATAAGGCCCAAAAATTCAGTAAAATTAAAATAATATAATAGAGCAAAAAACTTTGTCGGGCCAGCAGGCCGGCCTTTTTCTGGAGAAAAAAATTAAAATGCACCAGCAACTGCGGAACTACAAAAAATATCAGCAGACTGGCATTGGTGAAAATAGCCGAGAGCGGACCGGTCTGACCGGCGCCGCGATATTTAAACTCCAAATATATTAGCAGCAAATCTAAAACATAAAATCCGAATAATTCAAATTTAAGGACTTTTCTTTTATCTTTAAAGATCAGGTAAAGCGCGAAAAAGATGTGAAACAGAGCATAGGCCGCCAGATAGGTCGGATTGCCCATCGTGGATGAGACGCGCGCTCCGCCGGCTGATTCCAACAAAAACGGAATATTTAAAATCTGGGTCAGGGCCACAAAGGAAAAAATAAAAGAAGCAAAGGTGCTGATATACACCAGTTGGCGCCAGGCCTGGCGGCGATAATAAACTCCTAAGATGATTATCAAATAAGCGATCAGATAGTAAAATTGGAGTAATCCTTCCATGCGTTCGTAATCGCCCCAAAAACTATAGCGCCAGTCTCCGGCGATTAGACTAGACACGGTCATGATCAGTCCCAGAGCCAAATAAGCCAAGATAAGGGGGCTAAAAACCGGCCGGTATTGCCGGCGGTTTCTAAAAAATAAAAAAAGATAAAATGCCAAGATCAGACTGATTAGGATGCGGAACAAAAAATTGCGCCCGGTAATAAAGGGAAAATAATAGTCGGCCAGGACTACTAAGGGCAAAAAATAAACGATCGGCGTCAAAACACGAACCGTTTTATATAAATAGGCATCAATTTTTTTCATAATTTTTTATTTTACCTTCTCAAAGGTGCTGTTTTTTATTTTTTTTATAAAATCGTCGGCCTGCAACTCATATTCTCCGCCGAATTTTTTTATTTCCTCAGCGACGGCGATGGCCTCGCTTTTTTTATCTATATTGGCATAAGACAAGGCGACATTGATATAATATTGGGGATTATCCGGATATTTTTCCTTTAAAATCAGGGAAAAATACAGTGCCCACTTAAAATCTTTGGCGCTGATGGCCGAGTTGGCCAAGCGCAAATAATTGTCCTCGCTAAACGCCGGCGCGGTATTTAAACGCCGGTCATAGGTATGTGCGCTGTCAAAATTAGTCACCTGATCCAGATAATTTTGCACCAAATCAGACTGGTCGGTGGCAATCAGGGTCATGATGATATTGACATAGGACTCGGTTACAAAAGGGTTGAGCTCCAGCGCCTGGTCAAAATTAGTCAGCACACCTTGCTGATATTTTTTGGCCTCAACAGTTTTGCCTTGATCGCGGTACATCTGATAGAGGTAAACGTCGGCGTAGCCCATTTCCTGATAAAATTGCTGGCGCGTCGGGCTATACTTTATCGCTTCTTGCCCCAACGTTTCTACTTTGTCCAAGCGCGTCGGGTCTAAAATATAAGTATAATTAAGGTGGCGCATGTACAATAGATAATTAGCCACGTCCGAGGGAAAATCTTTGACGCGCATATCCAGCTCTCCGTCTAATTTTTGGGCATAACGTAAGGCATCATAGGGACCAATTTTCTTATTAACTATCAAACCGTCGATAAACTCTCCTCCGATTCTCCGGTACTCCTGACGGCCGGAAGTATTCATCTTCATGGCTTCAAAATAAGTATCGATGGCTTTGGTCACATCCGCATTCTGCGAACGCACAGCTTTGATCAAAGTGCGGTTAGACTGGATTTCCCGGATGTTGACATAATATAGGATAAAACCAAAAGCTATTAAATAGAAAATGGCTAGGCCATATATTACCGGCCGTCGGGCGAGATTAAATTTAAACGGAATAAACTTTGCTCCCACTACGGCGATAATCAAAACCAGCGGTAAATACGTAACCAGGGCCTCAAAAACAACCATTCCCTGGACGATAAAAGCGATAATAGCTAAAAACAGCATCTGGTCGCCCAGTTGTATTTTATCCGCCAAAGTGAGACCGTCGCTCTTGCTTCGCAAACCCTTTTTAAATAAAACCCAAAGCGGACCAAAAATTAAGACACCATACAGAATCAGACCGATCAAACCGCCGGCGATGAGGTGGTCTAAAAATATATTATGGGCCCGGTCATACCAGATCTGCGAACCGGCATGGGCGTAAATCTGCGGATTAAAATATTTATTAAAAACATATTGAAAATTATCCTGGCCGTAACCTAAAATCGGTTTATCTTTAAAACCCTGCCAGGCCGAGTTCCAGGCCATAAATCTGGTCTGGGCGGTCCGCTCGGTCCAGGAGATGCCGGTAATGCGACGTAAAATAGTATTTTTTTGTACCAAACTGCTATTACGGTTAGTAAAAGTAAGAGCCAGTAGTATGATAAAGACTAATGCGCCGGCGATCAGAAAACGCCGTAATTTGCTTCCCGATATTTTAAAAATATTATAGATGAAAAACAATAAGACGGTAGCGATAAAAGCAATAAAGGCGCCTCGGGTGCCGGTCTGAAAAGCGATAAAAAGGTCCAGGGCTACAAACAGCCAATAGTACAGCCGCAGATAAAGTTTTTTCCGATAGACGCTCAGGTACAGACCGATAAAGACGGCGAAGAGCAGATAGCCGGCTAGGTAAGCGGCATTGCCGATGGTCGAGGCCACGCGGTCGGCGCCCACTCCGGTCTGATTGATAAAATCCACTCCGGCATATTGCAGTAGGCCCAATACACCGATCACCTGGGCTCCCAAAAAGAAAATATCAAACAGCCCCAGCCAATGTTTTTTTTCGCTGATAAAATTACGCAGGACGAAAAACCAGATAAAGAGATGCAACCACAAGAGTAACCCCTCTCCTCTTTCGGTGTTGCTCCAAAAACTGAAATAAAAATTAACTCCCCAGATAGCGGAGACAAAAGCCGTGAGCAGATAGAGGGCAAAGACGATAGTCAGCCAATCAATTTTTATTTTACTTTCCCGCTTGGCCCACAGATATAGGAGCCAGAGTAGTAATAATATTTCCACTAGAATCCGGAAAACTATAGTTTTACTGAAAATGTAGGGGAAAAGAAAATTGCTGTTGACATATATCGGTACCAGTAAAATGAGAGTCAGCACCCCCCAAATAAGTTTGTTCAATATTTTTTCCATAAATCTGCCTTAAAATTTATAATTTTTATCAATGCCTAAGATTTTTTCCTTGTATAGATTTACTTTTTCCTGATTATTTTCTCCCTGCCAAAAATTATACAGATATCTGTAAAACCCCAATTTATTGGGCGTGACGGCTTTATCCGCACCGACCAGCATTATGGACTCTACTTTATAAGGGTCTTTGGGCAGATAATTGATATAGAGATCGGCATAACCTTCATAATCAAAAAAATAGCCGGTATTATCTTTATTGATGACAATATTATAATAATAATCGGCTTTGTCATATTGTCTGGCAAAAGATTTATAGTAATTAGCCAGGTTGGCGTAGGCCATACTGATTTTACTATCCAGAACAATAGCATATTCCCAGGCCTCTACTGCTCCGGCAGAATCATTTAGCGCCTGCTTGCTATTGCCGATATCTAACCAAATATCGTAATTATTATAATCCACCTTATCGCGCAAATATTTATAATCAGTATTGACCCTTTTGACTAGCTGTTCAGTAGACGAGGCGTCCATGCCCGCCTGAGGAAAATCCTGGGCCGTGTATATCTTTTCAATACCGGGCACCTGCACCAGGTTTTGTTTTCTTTGCTGGAGCACAAAGAAAATAACCGCCACGACCAGGAGCGCCACCACCGCTAAAATGATGATATTTTTATAGATTTTTTTCATAGAATTACTACTTTGATAACTTGCTTATTCTATTATATTTCTCCTGATTTGACAAGAAATACACCCTGTACCATACGGTACAGGGTGTATTCTTAAATAATCCTAAATCACTAGTGTGATTGGTAGATTATTACTTAGCTGGCCCAACCAATAGTGTAGGCTGTGCCGGTGTTGTTGGTACCAAAGCCATTTACTAGATAGCCGTTGTACCATTGACCCCAGGCAGTAGCGTTAGCAGCGTCGGTGGCTAGACCCCTATTCTTATAGTTGTCTGACCAGACAAAGTTACCCGCTTCCATTTGGGCCCAGGCATCAGCCGGGTTTTGACCGGTTGCCGCTGGTGTTCCAAAGCTGGCCGCTGGAGTGGAAGAAGCAATGTCGCCCACTAGACTGACGGCGATATTGTCTCCGGTTCCGGCGTTAGCAATAGTACAGTTCAACTTGTAAGTCGCGGAAGCTCCGGCAGAAATCTGCAAAGCTTCTTTGGTATTGCCCCATGAAATATTTGGATTATCAAAGACGAAAGTCTTATAGGTAAATCCAGTTCCGGCAGTCATGGTTGGATTGGCAGAAGCGCCGACCACATTACCATTACCATCCTTTAACAAACAATTGGTCACTGTAGTGTCCGTACCGCCACCAGTAGCGATAGCAAAGGTAGCACGATATAACAGCACTTCACCCTGTGAAGGAGCCGCTACGCTAAAGGCAAAGATATCCCGAGCACCATTGTTCATAGCAGTGTCCGCGCCCAATGTAGTACCGCTAGTAGACCAGGAAACAGTTGGCACTGACTTGTGCAGGATCATAGCACTGGTAGTGGAGCCATTGTAGGTTTCAGTAGCAGTGCTGTTGGAATCATTACCAGTAAACTTAAAGCCGTCTGTACCGCCAAAACCAAGTTTGACATCAGCCGCCGGAGTTCCCGGAGCATTGTCGCTATTTTGATCAATGGTGGCAAAATCAGCTTTGATAGTAATGATCTTAGAACCGTCCTTGGGCACAACCAGAGTACCCTTGTTAAAGTTGAAGGTATAGTTTGATGTAGACGGTATGGCGTTAGAAGCCAATAAAGTACTGCCATCATAGAGATATACCTTGAGTATGTCCTGATAGGTACCCGCCGCTGTTCCGGTCAAAGCACCATCAGCGACATAAACAACCAACTGATCCAAGTTCGCAGCCTCATAAATAGTATCAACTTTGACACTACCCATAGTAACGCCAGTGGCGCCGGCTGCTACTAGACCATTAGCCGGGTTGTTGTAGGTGCTGACAGTCACCGTAGCCTTAGATTGCACGGTCAGGACAGCACCATTGTCGGCAGTCAGAGACAAAGTAGCTCTGTTGCCGGAGGTGTTGCCGTAGGCCACAACTGAGGGATTGCTGGCGGCTGTAGCATCAGTCAAACCAAACTGCACGGTGTTGTTAGCATGAGCACCGGTGGAGACATTACCCTTTAATTGGATAGTCTTACTGGTACCCTTAGTGACGATGATTGGGGCATCAAAAGCAAAAGTGGAGGTAACACCATCACAGGAAGAACGAGTGGAGCAAGGATCGTCATTAACCGGAGTCAAAGCAGTGCTACCGTCATAGACAGTCAGGTTGGTTACTTCAGACGAGGAAGCGGCAAAGAGTAAAGAATTGATTCTGACATCTTCGCCGGAGTTCGTCGCGTCAAAACTCCAAGAACCCAAAAGCACACCTTGCGCGCCGGGGATGACATTGCCATCAGCTGGCAAGGTCTGTCGGCTAACCGCTAAGTAAGAACCCTTGATGGTCTGAGTGTTGGCAGCTACGCTACTCGATGGGCTGGCGGTAATACTATTGCCAGTTACCTGACCGGTCGCAGTGAGTACTGTAGCCGGGTTAAACTGCACATAGATAGTATCATTAGTCGCCCAAGCGCCTGCAGTATCCAAATTACCTACGACATTCAAAACAGTGTCGCCAATTGGCAAGGTAAAGGTATCAGTAAAAGCAACAGTGAAGGCACCAGCAGTAACATCGGTTGGTCCGGCTACGGTTGCACCAGCACTATTAACAAATTTTACTGACTTTAAGGCGTCCACGATAGTGGTAGCACTGGTGGACACTACTGTTAGAGTTAAAGCTGTCACGTCAATTGGCTCGCCTTTGACGGTGAATTTGAAGGCTCCCAATGTCTGGCTATTGCCCAAAGTGATGTTGGTAGAACCAACAGTGTTACTTCTTTCCACAGTCAAAGTACCGTTGGAAATAGTAAATTGGTTGTCGGTTAAGACCGGCTTGGTAGTTGCCGGAGCGCTACCGGTTCCGCTATAAGTCGGAGTGATATTATAGCCATAGGTCAAACCTTTGACCAAGAGATCAGTATTGCGATAGATCTCTAATTTGATGGTGCGGGCTGAACCGCCGGCCACATCAGCTTTGACCGTAAATTGATAGGTCTGGCCCTTAGGAATGGTGAGGTTAATGCCTGAAAAGTCGGCATATCTGCCATTTACCACGCCGTCGGCAATTTTGGTGCCATCTCTATACAGACGTATATTGGTGACATCGTCCCCCAGCACAGCGGTACCTTCAGTATAGACTGATACTGTGTTGAACTGCACATCTTCTGTCGATCCAGCTTGAATCTGGAAAGAGAAGTATACGTAATCCTTCTTACCTACTTCAATAGTAGTAGAAGTAGCATTGGTGTAAGAGCCTCTCTGAACTATGGGTAGACCAACAGTAATGGTGGCATTAGTAGTCATGGCATTACCGTAGACCGGTAAAGTGCCAAACACTGAACCACCACCCACTAAGGTGACCGAAGCCAATCCCAAAGCCGGCACTTCACCAGCGTAGTTGGTCAAATTAGCCGCCATGTTACCAGACAAATAAATAGTCTTGGTAGTATTAGCCGGGATGACCAGATCCTTGGTAAAGGTGGCCTTGTGCTCCGAGTTAAAAGTCTTGGAGTTGGCATCAAATGGAATCATAGTGGTTCCATCTAAGATGTCCACACTAGCAAAGTCGGCATCTTGGGCCAAGCCGCCACGCTGGATAACCATCGTATCAATGGTTACGCCCTTGGCGCCGGTGGTCAGATTGACCTTGGTAAAAGGATAGCGAGCTGCATTGTTGACTACGATTCCCGCAGCGGGAGTGTCGCTGGCTAAGGACACGGTCAGGTCTCCGCCGACTTCAGCGGTACCGCCGGCCACCGGCATAAAGCCGGAAATAGCGATTTCCTCACCAGTGATGGAAGTACCATCAGCATAAGCGCTCAAATCTGTGACTGGCAATACAAATGTTGCCACCAGATTATTAGCATCAAAAGCATCGGCTGATGCAAACGGTCTCTTTTTGCCGTCCTGGATGAGGTAGCGATTGCTACCCATAGAGACGACAGAGCCATTAGGTAAGGTGGACGATAGATCAGCGCCGGTAAATTTATAGCTGGACGAGAAATAACCAGGGATAACATCCCTGACTTTCTTAGCCCAGTCATTACCGTACAAAGCTTTTGCTACTGCTTCGCTAGGAATCAGCTGCAAAACACCGCCAGTACTGACAGCGTATACTTTGGCTGTATCTTCCGTCTTGACCAAGTAAGTACCTGGTCTGTAGGTGACTGCACCACCGTCAGTATACATATCTAGTTCTGTGACTGATACCTTGACCACGTTTTTGAAGTCAGAATACCAGGTATTATAGGTCTTCACATCTGGGAAGACATATTTTTTACCATCAGAACCGATGTAGTAGACAGCTGCGTTTTTGACACCTGCTTTAGCAAGCAAGGAGCCTGCTCCGTAGCTTCCGGCTGCTTTGACGTTAAAGCTAAGAGCGCTTGTGGTCAAAACTGTCGTCACTACGAGTGAAAATACAAACAGTCTTTTTAGTAAACTCATTTGTTCTTGTTTAAAGTAATGTTCCTAGACTATTTTCTCCTCTTTCTCCTCTGGAGTACCACGTCAGACGTGGCTGAGACTACTTATGTGCTTCCTCCCGCCGCTGGCGGGATCGACCTTGCTGGTCACAGACAAATAGACCCCAAATTTGATAAGCAAAGATAATGATGTCTAAGAACGCTAATTAGATCCCCGCAAATCTCCGATTTTACCCGGAAACGCGAGAGATTTTCATCCCGCGCATTGCTTTCTTGCTAAGCAATATTTACGGGACCACCCCTAAGTCGCGCGCGATTTAAGCGATAATTTAGGGATAGCAATCCTCAATTTATCACCCGCTTTTTACGCACTTCTGCTTTAAAACGGGGGCCTGTCCCTGCGAAAGCAGGGATTAAGAACTGCCTACCCCAAAATTATTCTGCCTGCAATCGGACTAGGATTGTCGGCGCGTCTATCGGGTTATAAAAGAACGAAATAAAAATTATAAACAATGATTAAAACTTGATCAGATCTTCGGGCTTGACCAGTGGTAGGGTGCTACTGGACAGATTCTGGCCATCCAAAGCCCCCGAGGCTTCTATCTTTTTGAACGGTGTAGTAGTACTGACCGGCAAAGGAATAGTGGAAGTGGCTCTGACACCGGTGGTAGCCGCTCTGTTCTGACTATCGCTGACGATTTGATCCAATTTTTGCAATACCGCTTCGGCTTTTTGGCTAACTTCTTTGGTCTCAGTCACTTTGGTCATCGCGTCTTTGATCGAACCTTCCTGCAACAAGACTTTGGCCTGGTCCAATTTGAGCTCGGCGGTTTGCGGTAACATCTCTTTGATTACCTTTTCCACTTCGCCCTGTTGTAAAATCTCACTGCCGATCACCTGGTCTTTGACTTTGGCCAGATCTTCAGCTTTGACCGCTTCGGTCTTTATCTTGATGTCTTGGATGTCTAAACTGGCATCTTTGATTTCATTTTCTACGATGGCCTTGACTCCGTCTTTGACGGCTTGCAACTCCTGTTGATCCACTTTGGAAGTTTCCACACTGACTGTACCAGTAGCTACGGCCTCTGCCAGATCCTGAGGCTTCATATTTGAGGCGGCTACTACTTCTTCGTGTACCTGGACGGCCAGACTAACCGCCGAGTCATTGACTTTCTTGCTGGCCTCAGCCGCATCTTTGAGCACATTGCCGATCACCTTATCGCTGACTATATCCTGTTTTTCTTTGACGGTAGTTTTGACCTCCTTGGTAACGGCTGTAACTTTCTTGACCAACGCTACCACTTCGCTGGGCCGATTTTCTTCTTTTACTATCTTTAATGAGGCGTCAGCTCCGGCTACGTCTTTTTCCAGATGGCGGACAGCCAGATTAATAGCTTTTTCCTTGGACACGCTATCAGTCGACTCCAGAGTGTTATCTTCTAAAATCTTGTCAATCTCTCCCAGACGGGTGCTAACGTGTTTGAGATGAATTTCAGTTTCTTTAACCTGGCTAAAGGTAAGAGATAATTCGGCTTGCTCCATAGATCTCTTCATCGGCCAGAGCATCTCACCCGGTACCGAGGCCTGAGCGGCAAAGGCCACTCCCGAGCCCAGAGAGATTATCAGAAAAGCGGCGATCATCCTGGTCAACGAAGGCATAAAACGCCGCAAAGCCGTGGAAAAAAATAAATCAGCCCTTTCCGAAAGTGTCAGGCGCTGAACCCGAGACATTTTACTTTGAGCAGAAATCTCCGCTAAGAGCTCATATCTGGTTTTTTCCATCCAATCCTTATCCGGCGTCAGTGATGGTAAATTTTTCAGATTGGATAATTTGTGACTAAGCATTTTATTATGATTATAATTTGGTAATTTCCCTTAATTTACTCAGCGCCCGGTGCAAGAGGACACGCACGGCGCTTTTTTGCATATCAACGATCTGGGCGATGTCATCGATGGACAAATCTTCTACATAACGCAGATAAATCACTTCTTGATATTCCGGTTTCAATTTTCTTAAATCCTGCAATAACTTTTCCAGATCCAGCGACCGATGAAAACTATGGCTGTGGTCAGCTGGGGCCTGTTCCAGCTCCTCCGGCAAAAACTCTAGAGGCAATTCCTGACGATTATTTTGCCGGTAATAATCTATCACGGTATTGCGGGCGATCCGGAAGACAAAGGACTGAAAATTTGCAATCTGTTTCTTATCCACCAGATGCTGCCAGGTTTTAAGAAATATATCCTGGGTCAGATCTTCGGCCACTTCTTTGGCGGAAACCTTGATCAGAACATAGCGATAAATGCTTTTAACGTACTTGTCGTAGAAAAAAACAAAGGCGTCAGCATCACCAGATCTAAGCCTTAAGAAAACTATCCTCTCTTGTAAACTACTTTTCAGACTTTTCATATATATAGACGAAGAAACCGCCTAAATATTACACTTTTTACCGCTAATTATATGCGCTAATATTAGCAAAAATTAAAGAGAATCAAGATTCCCTTTAATTAATTAGACATGAAGTGAACAAATTATAGCATTTTGATACACCTATGTAAAGACAAAAAACCGGAAAAAAGTTACTTTTTTAAGGTTTAGTGGTTTAGTCTGAACATAGAAAAAAATTAACTAAAATCACTTATACACAATAGCTACTTATCCACATTTATTGACCAAAGGTATAGAATAGTATATACTATATATGAATATTAATCTGGTTAAAAATATGGAAAACGTCATTCGCGTTTCAATTTCTGAGGCTGGCCGTTTATTTGGTGTTTCTACTAAGACTATCCGCCAAGCCATCAAAAATGAGGAGTTGCGATATATCGTGGTAAAAGGACGCTATAAGATCAACTTTGCTTCTTTAGTAACCTGGTCGCAGAGATCCACTCGTAGGGCTAACCTGCTACGTCAGGACGGTATTGGCCAGTATGTGGATAACTGGAAAATATCAAACAAAAAATTTAGCCCTAGCTTTGAACTGATAAAAAACAAAAAAACCGCGGATTAGATCCTCGGTTTTTTCTGGTATTATATTTTAGAGTTGCACTTCTATATCCTGGGTTTGACTATTACGCTGTATCTTAATAATAATCTTTTCCCCTACGCGGTAATTTTGGATAATAGAGGTCAGCGACTGACTGCCCGAAACCAGATTATTATTAACCGACAGGATCAAGTCGCCGGCTTTAATACCGGCTTTGCCGGCCGGTAAGGTAAATGTAACCGGCGAAACTGACGGATTATAAACCAATACCCCCTTTTTAGTGAAACCGCTATTATTATCTAAATCCACATAACTCAATCCAAACTTAACTCTCTCCGTGCTATTAAGCATATTTTTAACGGCTTGCTTTAAGTACTCGGACGGCACCAATAATGTTTCCTGGTCTAATTTGTAGGCCAGCCCCATCAGGTTACCCTGCAGATTAAAGAAAGGGGCGGCCAATATGTTGGCTGGCTGTACCTCGCCAAGCTGTAAGTAATAATCAATCTTTTCGGTAGAAAGATACTTTTCCGGCACATAATGCGCGTTGGCCAGAACCGTCGTGTAAAAAGTATCCTCCAGACTGTGCACCGAATCAATACCAGTAAAAAGACTCTCCCCGGTCTTGACTTCGTCGGTCAGCTGGAAATCTATAGGCGACAAAAAGTTGGCGCTGATTTTAACAAAGACCGCACCACTAAAAAGATCGCGCTTGAGGTCAAGCGGTTCGTAGAGCTTATCTCCGAGGGCAATGACTACTTGCTTATTTTTTATCACTTGATCCGTGCTCATCAACCAGCCGTCGGAAGTCACCACGACCGCCGATCCTAAAAAATCATCCTGCGAAAACAATGGCCCGCCGACGCTACTGACAGCCGCGACCGGACGGTAGACGCCGGCAATACTTCCGGCTGACTTTTGAGCCAAATCGATCAAGGGTTGGCCGGCCTGGTTGCCGCCTCTGGTCCATTGGCTTAAATTAATGTAATTGGCATTAGTGGACGGCAAAACATTCTGCCCCAATAAATAACCGCCGAAACCGGCAATCAGCCCGAGTAAAACCGCAATAATGGTCAGGTTTAGTAATGAGGGCGGCTTTTCCATAGTCGGCCGGCTAAAATGTTGCTTTCTGTCTTCCATAAGTGTTAGGTTAGCGCAGTAATTAATAAAAGTAAAATAATAGAAATCAATAGGGCAAAAATCCAGCGGAAATTACGCAAAGTGACCAGAGATTTGTCCCCGATGAAAAAAAACCAAAGCGTAATGATGGTACCGCCGGCATAAAAACTGAGCGGTAAAAGATAAACCGCACCGACCAGTTGTGCCACCAGAAAAATGAGAATGATCAATTCATACCAGTGACGGTTTTCGTCCCACAACCAAAGCTGAGCTAGCCAACTAAAGGCACCGGCCAAAACCAATCCCAGGGCATAAAGTACCGGGAACTGTATCAAATAAATCAGAGCGTAGAGACTGACGGACCAAAACCAAAAATTGAGATAATAAAAGAACTTTAGAGCCGGTAAATAATCCGCCCGACCGGTTTCTTTCAGCGCGCTAAAATGCCGGCCGACCAGCCACCAGACAAATCCCCAGACAAAAGCCAGAGCAAAAATCAAAATATACCTAAAATGCAGAGGGGTAAGTAAGCTGATGAAAATGAATTCGGCCAGATAGGCTAAAAGCAAATTTACAAATAAAAGTTTATTTTGCCAAAAATGGTGCCGCGTCGCCAAACGGAGGCTAATCATAATTACCAATAGACTAAAAACGGCCAGAAAGACAGGCCAGCGACCGTAATAAAAAAACCACAAAAAACTGAGCAGATATAAAAAGGGGCTTATAAATATTACTAGATAACGTGACATCTTAATTTATAATCGTCTTAAACCGGGCGATGTCCGGCGCTAACTCCGGAAATAACTGCACAACCTGTGATAAATTTTCTCCGGCTCGGTCTTTAAACCTTAGGTCCTTGGTTACCAAATACTGCTCTAGCGAATCAAAGGCTAACAATAAGGAAATATGCGCCCGGCCCAAGCTCAAATCTCCACGGAAATTTGTAATCTTTTCCCTGACCGCGCGCACCGCGGGCAAAGGATCCTGGCGGGGCACTTCCACCAACCAGACCCGGACATACTGGGGGTACTTATCAGCGCTAATCACATCAGGGTTAGCGCTCGGGGCGTTATTTTGACGGACTATAAAATCTGACGGTCCTGAACAAGGATGGACTAATTGTACTAATAAACACAGGCCAAAAAAAATCGCAACAATCAATAATATCTTATTATTTTGAAAATATTTTATTAACATTTATTATAATAACTTATTTTAAAATAAATCTTCAGCGGAAAACTTTTCCCAATCCGACCGGACATCGGACCAGCGGTAGGCCTCCATATGGCTGACGGTCTCGCTATCAGAATAAACATAATCCACATTTACGCCCGAACCAATGCGATTGGAATAAGCAGTTTTTTTGTCCAATAATTTTGGCCGGGTGACAAATCTAAGACGTATTCGGCCGGCTGGGCCGCTAAACTCAATAATTTCCGCTTGTCCCGGGTCCAAATCTTCCTGATATTGCTCCTCTACCGAAAAACCGGTCTTGATTTGAGCCACTATTTCTTGCCAGCGTTCCTTGGTCATAATTTAATGTTAATTTTATCCCCGTTCTCTATATTTAGACCTAAGTTTTGCTTTAAGTCAATCGGTATTTCTAAAACCTGATTTATCGGCACAGCCGAACTATAGCGAGGCCAGGCAACTTGGGGAATGCCATCAGGAATAAGCGACGCCCGCTCCACGCCGACGACAGCCGTGTCGTCCAGCCAGACTATATCAATCGGAAAGTTCATATCCTTCATCCAAAAGGTTCTCAATTGCTTATCCGGAAAAACAAAGAGCATCATCTGGTGTTTAGTCTGTCCGGACAATCCTCGCTCCCACTCGGCTGGCTGATCGGCTAATAAAGCCCGATAATCTCGCCCGCCGATAGTCACGGTGACCAAATCATTACCGGTGGCGCGCGAACTAAACCAAATAAAAATGGCTAGACCCACAATAATTATCAGCGCGATGTATTTAATTATTTTCATGGCGCGCCTTTAAACGATAATTTAGCCAACTGCTCAAAACAAACATGAAAATCAGCAAAAAAGCCAGGGCGCCCAGTTTGGTTTTAGTGGTAAAAAAGATAGACATCAAACCGAAACAAAAACTGACTAAACTGAGAAAAAATACGACCTGGCGCTGACTCAAACCAGCCGCCAGAAGACGAAAATGCAAATGTTCCTGATCGCCCCGCCAAAATGGCTGACCCCTTTTCAAACGGCGCACTACTACCCAAAAAATATCTAAGAGTGGCAAACCCATCACCAGTAAGGCAGTGGCAATCTTACTGCCGGAAATAATGGACAAAACTCCCAGGGTAAAGCCAATCAATGTGCTACCACCTTCTCCTAAAAATATTTTAGCCGGATGCCAGTTTAATACCAGAAAGCCAAAAATGGCCCCGGAAAAAGCAATGGACAGTAGTGAAGTGGTTGAACAACGCACGTCCCAGGACAAACTGACGATAAAGATCACCAAACTGGCTACCAGTCCGATGCTACTGGTCAAACCATCCACACCATCAAGGAGTTTAGCGGTATAAGTGATGCTGAGTAGCCATAGGAAAGTTATCGCCGGCGGCAACCACAGCAGAAAAAACCCACTATTACCGACTAGATTATTCAGATATAAAACCCCGCCGGACGGATGAGTAACGTGAGTAATCTCCATGCCGCTGACGATAATCGCTAGAGCGGCCAAAATCGGCGCCCAAATAGTGGCCTGAGGCGGTAAATTATATTTGTCGTCTAAGACCCCCATGATGATTAAAATCAGCCCGGCTACAAGCAGGCCCGCTAACATCAACCAACTAATTTTTTGATCCAGCAATCGCCCCTGCCAATTCAAAAATAAAATAACTATCACCCAGGAAAAATATATGGGCAGTCCGCCCAGAAGCGGCATGGGAACCTTGTGAATTTTTCTTTCGTCTTTGGGATAATCCAATATTTTATAATTATTTGCCAAGGCGATAACCAGCTTGGTTAAAATAAACGACAAGACGGCCGTGCCGATAAAAATCAAAATAAAATTTGACCAACTAGCTGACATTGGCTTGCAAATAAGTATCTAAAATGGCCGCGGCCGCATGTTTATCTATATCTCGGCTGACGCCCTGGCGACTGTACAATTTGGAGGTCAAGCGTTCATCCATGGTTTCTACCGGCACAGGCAAAGCTGACGCCAAACGGTCGATAAAATTTTTGGTTAGTTGCCAACGCTCGTTGGGCGCGCCAGACAGACTGAGAGGTAGACCGACAACCACCAGGCCGACATGCTCGGCTCTAATGATCTCAGTAATATTTTTAATTAAAATATCTTCACCTTCGTTACTAATTACTTTAAAAGGAAAAGCCGAGCCGCCCGACTCACCCAGAGCCAGACCAACCCGCTTGTCGCCAAAATCTATACCTAGGATTCTGCTCATATATTATTTGGTGATAATTACATGACCCTTATTGGTCACCGCCACCGTATGCTCAAAATGGGCGGTCAGGCTATGGTCATAAGAATTAACATCCCAGCCATTAGACCCCACCTCCACCCGGTCATCGCCGCCGAGGATAATCATCGGTTCAATAGCAATAACTAAACCCGGAAACATTTTCTCCGTTTCTTTGCCATTATCAAAATTCATTACCAAAGGATCCTCATGCACCTGACGGCCAACTCCATGACCGGCTAAATCCCGAACAATGCCATAACCCAGTGGCTTTATATATGCCTCTATGGCTCGCCCGATGTCACTAATAGCCCTATCTGGCCTAATTTGGGCAATACCCACTTCTAGAGCCTTTTTGGCGGCCAAAATGAGCCTTTTGGCCTCAGGAGTGACCTCGCCTACGGCTAAAGTAACGGCCATATCAGTAAAAAAACCCTTATAGAGCATACCCAGATCTAAACCGACAATATCTCCTGATTTTAGAGCGCGAGCCGTCGGTATGCCATGGACTACGGTTTGATTGACGGAAACACAAAGCGCCGCCGGAAAATTATGATAATTTAGGAAAGACGGCACTCCTCCAGCTGTCCTGATCCATTGCTCCGCCAACCGGTTTAACTCCTGGCCGTTCTGACCGGGATGCACCTGTTTTGCCAGACGGTTCAAAATATTACTGAGGATACGCCCGCCCTCCTGCAAAATAGCTATTTCTTTGGGCGTTTTTTTATCAAGCATTTTTCTTCAAATAAGCAATGACACTCTGGCTAATTTTTTTTATCGGTTTTTCTCCGTTGATCACAACTAGTTTGCCGGACTTTTTATAATATTTCAAAAGCTTACTGGTCTTGCGGCGATAAATAGCTAAGCGGCGGGCAATAGCCCGGCCCCGGTCATCGTCGCGCACAAACAAAAGTTGCCCGCAGATATCGCAAATCCCTTTTTGGCGCGGCGGATTGTGCCGGATATGCCAGATATGTCCGCGCTGGCAAACTAGGCGACCGGACAAACGCCGTACGGCTTCACGGTCAGAAATATCAAAATTAAAAACTTTGTCTATGGAAAATTGCTTATCAAATATTCTGGCCTGGCGTAAACTGCGCGGAAATCCGTCAATAATAAAACCATTTTTGTAGGTCGGTTTTTTGAGCTGACGCATCACCAGATCGATCACAAAACCATCCGGCACCAATAGACCGGGAGTGACATAAGCCTTTAATTCTCGGCTGAGCTTTCCTTTTTTAAGGATAGCTTGGCGCAAAATCTGGCCGGCCGATACTTCCTTTAATTTTAAAAATTTGGCCATCACCGACCCCTGAGTGCTTTTGCCAGCTCCCTGCGGGCCGAGAAGTATAATTCTTTTAATTTTATTGCTCATAGTCCAATACCGAAATTATATCAAAATATAGTATTTTTCTCAATTTATAAGCCGCAAAAAAATAAACCCCGTTTTGCTGCAAACGGGGGCTATTTCCTAAAAAATGTTTCCATTAAAATCCTTCATAATCTCGCATAATCAATTGAGCGTCTATCTGCTTGACGGTTTCAATCACCACCGCCACCACGATCAGCAGACTGGTGCCGCCGATGCGCATAGTGCCGACGCCGGTAAGCGGCGCGACCACGGTCGGCAACACGGCGATCACACCCAAAAATACCGCTCCCGCTAAAATAATCCGGTTCATGACCATATTGAGATAATCCGAAGTATTGCGACCCGGTCTGATGCCCGGGATAAATCCGCCTTGTTTTTGGAGATTTTCCGCGATCTGTTGGGGTTTAAAAATGACGGAAGTATAAAAATAAGTAAACAGGAAAACCATTAAAAAATAAAAAACATCATAAAAGACCCGGCCCTTGAACAAATCAATGATCCATTGTGAGGCGCCGGCTAACCAGGCCATACTGGAGTGCAGAAAAAACTGCGCTACCATCGGGGGAAAGATAATCACGGAAACGGCAAAGATGATCGGAATCACGCCAGCCTGATTTACCCGCAAAGGCAAATGGGTTCTCACTCCGCCTACGCTCTTTTGACCGACCATATGGCGGGCATAAGAGACGGGTATATTTCTGGTGCCCTCTGTGATTAAGACTATGGCGGCAATAGTTATCAGAGCAATTAAAACGAAAATTACTAAATTTAATACCATGCTATTATCAAAAGCAATCAAGGTATTTCTTACTCCCTGGGGAATACCGGTCACTATGCCGGTAAAAATCAGTAGTGAAACGCCATTGCCGATATGTTTTTCACTGATCAACTCTCCCAGCCACATTAAAAACATGGTGCCGGCCGTAACAATAACCAGAGTGGTAAAGAGTTGCATACCACTGAGGCCTAAGAGTAGTTGGCCCTGACTCTGGGCGGACAAAATACGGACATAGCCATAACCCTGTAGCATAGCTAAAGGCACGGTTAAAATCCTGGTGTATTGATTTATTTTTTGCTGGCCATACTCCCCTTCTTTGGACAGGGCTTCAAACTTGGGCACAATCATCGTCAGTAGCTGGAGGATAATCGAAGCGGTGATATATGGTCCTACTCCCAGCATCACCACGGAAAAATTTTCCATGGCCCCGCCGGAAAACAAATTAATTAAGCCCAAAACTTGGTTGCTGGAAAAATATCCTTTCAGCTGGGAAGCATCTACGCCCGGCACCGGTATATGGGCGGCGATTCTAAAAACAACCAACAGAGCCAGCACATACAAGATGCTGTTGCGGATGTCTTTGGCCTTCCAAATTTGTTGGAGCTTGTTTAACATAATATTTTATTCAGTTTTATTTTCAGACTGAATGCCGTTCGGCTCAACCGCGGGCGGATTGATGATGACCGCCTCACCGCCGGCCCGGCTTATCTGTTCTAAGGCTTGTTTAGAAAAAGCATTTGCTTCGATCTTTAAACTCTTAACGAGCTTTCCTTTGGCTAATATCTTTATGCCCGCCTTAATGTCCCGAGCTAAGCCGGCTTTAACCAGCGTGCGAAAATTTATCGTGTCACCGGATTTAAATAAGCGCTCCAAGTCTCCGGTGTTAACCGCCTGCATTTTAGAATAAAAAGACTTAAAACCCCGCACTTTGGGGATGCGCAGCATAAAACTTTTGATGCTTTTGACCTTCAAACCGACTCGGCCGCCAGATCTGGCTTTTTGTCCTTTGATACCCCGACCGGAATAATTACCCGCACCGGAAGCATTGCCGCGTCCCCGGCGTTTGCCGGAGCGACGATTTGATTTATTTTTTGCTAAATTATGCAAAGTCAACATATATTTATTTCTTTATTTCCACTTGATCTTTAGGACCGGAAGTAATAGTCGCTTTGGGACCGCGGCTCTTAAAATTCTTAGCCCGGTTAAAAGCCCGAGGTACGAAAGACTTCAGTGCGATGATGGTAGCTTCGGCGTTATTTAGTTTGTTGCTGGTACCCAGGATTTTAGCGGCGGCGTCTTTGACTCCGGCTAATTCTAAAACAATACGCATCACGCCGCCGGCTTTGATGCCGCTTCCGGCGCGAGCCGGCTTAATCATCACGAAAGCCGCTCCTTCTTTTATCGTTACCGGATGAGGAACCGTGCCTTCAATAATCGGCACATGAATCAAGTGCTTTTTAGCCTTGGTTACAGCTTTGGAAATAGCCATAGAAACATCTACGCCTTTGGCAATACCGACACCTACCCGCCCTTTTTTATCACCGACCACCATACAGGCGCGGAACTTCATTCTTTTGCCACCGGCCATCACTCTGGTCACACGGGCCAGGTCAACGATCTTCTGTTCAAATTCTTCCACCGGACGGCTAAAAGAACCCTTGCCGCCTGAGCGACGGGGTCTAGCGGACGGATGGCGATGTGCGGAGCGCACTACATCCGGCTTGACCACTGCCTTGACTTCCGTTGTATTTTTTTCTTCCATGTTATTAATTTAAAATTTTATACCCGCTTGTCTGATGCCTTCGGCCAGAGCTTTGACGCGGCCGTGATATTTATAGGCACCGCGGTCAAAAATGATCGCCGTGATGTTCTGGTCGCTCAATTTTTTTCCAAAAGCCACACCGACAGACAGAGCTTTATCGGTCTTATGTCCTTTGGCCTTAATCTCCTGATCGGAAACCGACGCTAAAGTGCGGCCGCTGACATCATCAATAGCCTGCACTTTGATATGCGACAAACTCCGAAATACAGAAACGCGGGGCTTAAGTGCCGTGCCGCTGATCTTGAATCTGGTACGGTGTTGCCGGCGTAAATATTTTTCCTTTTTAACCTTATTTTTATCTATCATAACTTTATATATTAGGCGGCTTTGACTACCTTGCCAGCTTTACGACGAATAACTTCATTAGTATATTTAATACCCTTACCCTTATAAGGTTCGGGTTTTTTTATGGCTCGGATTTCGGCCGCTATTTGTCCGACCAACTGCTTATCAATGCCGACAATTTTAATCTGGTTTTTTTCCACTTCCGCATTGATGCCGGCCGGCAAATTAAACTCTACCGGATGGGAAAAACCGACATTTAACACCAATTTCTTGCCCTGTAGAGTTACCTTGAAGCCAACACCGTTTATTTCTAATTCTTTGCTATAGCCCTGAGTCACGCCGATGATGGCATTATTGACTAAAGTCCGACTTAGCCCCCAAACCGCTCTCTGGTATTTGTCGTTTTCTTTCACCACCGTAAAATTCAAATTTTTATCGGTCAGTTCGACGCTGACCATCTTGGGTATCACAATATCTAGGGCGCCTTTACTGCCTTTGACAGCCACGTGAAAACCATCGGTTGCGTTGCCGGAAATCTTGGCTTCCACGCCCGTTGGTAAGACAATTGGTTTTTTTCCTATTCTTGACATATATTTATTATTGCTTATTGCGTATACTTATGGCTCATGAATAAATTGAATTTTTCTTTTGCTGTCCGCCAGGTGCCATAGGTTATTTGCTGATTACCAGATCTCACACATTAATTCACCGCCGATGTTTTGCTTTTTAGCCATCTGGCTAGTCATCACGCCTTGGGAAGTAGAAATAATAGCCGAGCCATAACCGTTTAAAATCCGTGGCATTTCCTGGCCGGAAATATAAATCCTCTGTCCGGGACGGGAAATACGCCGGATATGATGAATAGCCGGGCCCTGTTCATTGTATTTAAGCACAATCTTCAACTCGTCAAACTGCCCGATCTTAACTTTTTCTACTTTAGCCACATAATTTTCCTGCTCCAGTAGTTTGGCGATATTATACTTAATTTTTGAGAACGGCAAAATTACCTCTGACTTTTTTACAGCCACAGCATTGCGTATTCTTGTTAACATGTCTGCAATGGTATCCGTCATATGGAATCTATGTTTATTATCTTTTAATTATATAAATTAATTTACCAACTGGATTTAGTAATGCCGGGAATCTCGCCCTTATCGGCTAATTCCCGAAAACAAATACGGCACATATTAAACTGGCGCATATAAGCCCGCTGCCGTCCGCAACGCCAACAGCGGCGCACTTTACGTGTAGAAAATTTGGGCTTTCTTTTGGATTTCGCGATTTGTGATTTGATAGCCATATTTATTTCTTTTTATCTTGCTTAAAGGGAAATCCCAGAGCGCGGAGTAATGCCAAGGCCTGCTGATTATTTTTGGCAGTAGTATTGATGGCCACTTCCAGGCCGTGTACTTTATCGACGTCGTCCATACCGATCTCCGGAAAGACAATGTGCTCTTTAAAGCCGATGATATAATTTCCCCGGCCGTCAAAACCCTTACGGGTATCCAGTCCGAAAAAATCGCGCAAACGCGGCATGGCCGAATTGGTCAGCTTTTCTAAAAAATCGTACATCCGTTTGCCGCGCAAAGTCACTTTAGAGCCGATGACCATACCCTCTCTGATTTTAAAATTGGAAATGGACTTACGGGCTTTGGTTTCCACCGGTTTTTGGCCGGAAATTCTTTCCAAAATGGAACGAGCAATCTCAATCCACTGTTTGTCGGCTACCGCCCGGCTCAGTCCGATATTAATAACCACCTTACTGGCCTTAGGGACGGCTAGTAAATTTTTCAGGCCCAGTTCTTTACTCAGTTGGGGCCGGATGGACTTTTGATATTTTTCTAATAAGGTAGACATATTTAATCAATTATTTCTTTACATTTCCTGCAAAACCTCTCTTTGATCTTTTTATTGGTAGCCGAAGAGGCTAATCTCATGCCTACGCGGGAATTTCGGCCGCATTTGGGACAGACTAAAATGACGTTACTGATGGCGATCGGTCCGTTGAACTGCACCCGCTGGCCCTTTTCCCCCTTTTTTTGGGGACGCATGTGTTTGTACATGACATTAATGCCCTCCACGACCAATTTTTTCATGTCGGGCAGTATCTGTAGCACTTTGCCGGTTTTGCCTTTGTCCTTACCGGAGCTAACGGCTACTTTATCATTTACTTTTATCTTATATTTATTCATATACTTATAATACTTCCGGGGCTAAGGATAAAATCTTGTTATAGCCCTTGGCTCTGAGTTCTCTGGCTACCGGTCCAAAAATACGGGAACCCTTGGGTTCTTTAGTTTTCCGATCGACGATTACCACCGCGTTTTCATCAAAACGAATATAGGTACCGTTGGAGCGGCGAGTCTCTTTGCGTTGGCGGACAATCACGGCCTGTAAGACCTGGCTCTTTTTGACCTGAGCATGCGGCTGAGCATCCTTGACCACCACCGTGATCAGATCACCCAGATGACCGTATCTTTTTTTATAACCGCCTAAAACCCGGATGCACTGCACGAGCTTAGCACCGGAGTTATCGGCAACTTTTAACATGGACCTTAACTGAATCATATAACAATTACTATTTAATCTTTTTGATAACACGCCAGCGCTTATCGCGCGACAGCGGACGACAGGCTTCGATCTGCACTAAATCACCGACCTGATATTCATTCTTCTCATCGTGAGCTTTAAACTTTTTGGTCGCTTTGTATCTCTTTTTATACTTAGGATGAATCTTAATGCTCACGATCTTAACCACGACGGTCTTAGCCATCTTATTGGCGACCACTTCACCGGTTAATTTTCTTTTGTTTGTTGACGTTGTCATTTCTTTAAAAATTATTTTTTAGCCTCAGCCTGGCGGCGCTCATTTAATACCGTCAAGATTTTAGCCACATCTTTCTTGATCCGGCGAGCTTCGCGAACATTTTTTAATTGGTTGTTGGCCAAACTAAAGCGCATCTCCCGGGTCTTCTTTCTCAGATCAATCAGTTGTTCCTGAAGTTTGTCTGTAACAATTTTTCTAATATCATTAACCTTCATACCCTTATATTAATTCCTTGGTAATAAATTTGCTTTTTACCGGCAATTTGTAAGCGGCCAGTTCTAAAGCGCGTTTACAGCTGGCTTTATCAGTGCCGCGCATTTCAAACATCACGGTGCCGGGTTTGACCACAGCCACATAATGATCGACCGCTCCCTTACCTTTGCCCATGGGCATCTCACTGCCCTTCATAGTGATGGGCATATCCGGAAAAATACGAATATAGATTTCTCCGGTTCTTTCTATGTGACCGACAATAGCGCGGCGGGCGGCTTCGATCTGACGGGCGGTCACCCAGCCCGCTTCCAGACTCTTGAGGCCATAATCGCCAAAACTAATCCTAGTCATGCGGGTAGCTTTGCCCCGAATCTTATCGCTTCGCTGCCACTTGCGGTGTTTTTCTTTTTTTGGTGCTAACATATATCTGTATTATTTCTTGGTTTTAGCGGAACGAGTACTGGTGCGGCGCGGCTTGGTCTCTACAATCTGAACATCCAAGGTATCCTTGGAAAATAACTTAGCCGTCTTCATCGGTAGTTTAGGAGCCGTACTCTTTTCTTTCTTTTTATCAAAATACTCTCCCTTGTAAATCCACACTTTGATGCCGATCACGCCGTAAACGGTATTAGCCACACCGCGGCTATAATCAATTTCGGCCCGGATAGTCTGCAAGGGCACGCTACCCTGGACCAGTTTTTCCGAGCGGGATATTTCCGCGCCGTTCAGTCGTCCACCCACCATAATCTTTACTCCCTTGGCACCGGCCTTCATGACCTTGTCAATATTTTGTTTCATCACCCGACGGAAAGGAATTCTTTTCTCGATATCGGCGCGGATAGCTTCCACAATGACGCTGGCCGACAGGCTGGGTACGGAAACTTCGGTAATATTTACACTCAGCTTCATTTTCTTGCCTAAAAATTTGGCCTGTAATTTCTTTTTCAGATCTTCAATGCCACTACCGGCCCGGCCGATAATAAAACCTGGCTTGGCCGCACTGACGTTGATAGTGATCTCGCCCCGGCTACGTTCGATCTCGATCCGGTCAACACCGGCCTCGCGTAATTCGCGATTTAAAAAGCGGCGGATGGTAACGTCTTGCTGTAGGAAAGCAGCAAAATCACGGCCGGCGTACCAGCGGGATCTCCACCGTTCGCTCTGCCCCATGCGGAATATTCTTGGATTTACTTTTTTACCCATATATTAACCTTTTTTTACGTTTAAATTATCCTTGCCCTTGGCTAGCTTGGTTTGCCGGCCAAAAAATCCTTTTTTGGCTTCCACTTTAGTTTTGGTGTCCGTTACCGGGCCGTGAACGCGTTTATCAGTCTTGGTTAAATCAACAGTATCAATCTTTTGTTCGGTCTTTTCTTTGACAGTTACGGCAGCACCTTCTTTGCTGGCCACTACTATCTCTACGTGAGCGGTGTGTTTGCGAAAAGGATGGGCTGTACCAAAAGCGGCCGGTTTCCAGCGTTTTAAATCTACCGATTTATTAACGATAATACTTTTCACAAATAAATCTTCCGCTTTGACATCAAATTTGTTTTGAGCGTTAGCTACGGCGCTATTTAATAATTTAGCGACAATCGGCGCGGAACGCTTAAAAACCACCTGCAGTCGGGCTAATGCCTGAGGCACCGCTTGGCCGCGGATAACATCAGCCACCAAACGTATTTTCTTTGGTGACAAACCAATATTTTTTAATTTTGCTTTGGCTTCTGGCATATAGATTAACTTACTGCTGGTTCTTGGCCCTTGGCCATCTTACCGCCGTGCTTAACAAACTTTCTGGTAGAGGCAAATTCACCCAGGCGATGGCCGACCATGTTTTCTACCACATGGACGGAAATATGCTCCCGGCCGTTATGAACGCCAAAAGTAAAACCAACCATCTCCGGAGTAATGACCGAAGGGCGGGACCAGGTCTTGATGATTTTGCCTTCGTCCTGACGCAAATTACTGACTTTCTTTAGCAACTTAGGATCAGTGTAGGGGCCTTTTTTTAAACTTCTTGACATAAATAATTATTTTATCTACAGATTTTTTTAAACAATAGTCTGTCTGCTCTTGCGACGCTTGACGATAAATTTATTGGAAGACTTTTTCTCTTTGCGGGTCTTAATACCAAAAGCCGGCTTGCCGGTATAGGTCTTAGGATGCTTCATACCAATCGGGTGCTTACCCTCACCACCGCCGTGCGGATGATCCACTGGATTCATCACTTTACCGCGCACGCTGGGACGGATACCCATATGACGTTTGCGACCGGCCTTGCCCACCCGGATATTGATGAATTCCGGATTACTGGGAATACCGATAGTAGCCAAACAATCTACCGACACCGAACGGATTTCTCCGCTGGGCATCTTTAGTTGGGCTAAATCGTCATTAACCGTTAAAAAAGTTAAGCCGTTACCGGCCGAACGGGCCAGTTGTCCGCCTTTGCCCGGCGCCGTTTCTACATTATGCACTTCGGTGCCGGTCGGAATATATTTTAAAGGCAAAGCATTGCCTACTTTAATATCTACTTTTTTGTCTTTAGCAGAAATGATGCTATCTCCGGCTTTTAATTGGTCGGGGGCGATGATATAGCGTCTTTCCCCGTCGGCGTATAGAAGTAAGGCTAAATTAGCGCTACGATTAGGATCATATTGGATGGATTCTACTTTAGCGGGAATATCGTACTTGTCACGCTTAAAATCTATCACCCGGGTAAACCGGCGGGCACCGCCGCCCTGGTGGCGCACACTGATCTTCCCCTGATTATTGCGGCCGGCCTGGCTCTTGCGAAATTTAAGCAGAGATTTGTGCGGGCGGCCTTTACTAATCCCTTTACTCACTAAGACGCTGGTCTGCCGACGAGCGGAAGTAGTTGGTTTGTAAATCTTGATCGGCATATATTAGATTCCTTCGTATAATTTAATAGTCTGTCCCTTCTTCAGGGTGACGATAGCCTTTTTTATTTTTTTGGTCTTACCCATATGACGGCCAAAGCGGGCCTGATGGCTATCTTCGTTTATGATATTGACGCTCAGCGGCTTCACGCCGTAGATATCGGCAATAGCTTTTTTTATCTCTACCTTATTTGACCCGCGTGATACTTCAAAAACATATTTATTTAAAGATGCTCCGATGGTAGATTTTTCGGAAATAAGCGGACGCAATAATACTTTATGCGACAAAATATTCTGGCCCAAAGAAACTTTTTGTTGATCCTGGGCCCAGCTGGCCAATTTTTTCGGCGCCGGCGCTTTTTTTACGGCCGCTTTAATCTCGGCCGGTACTGCCATCGGCTTGTCGACCGCGCTGACTTTATTTTTTTTATTAAAAATTCCCATATATTTACGCTAGGTATTGCTCCTTGATCTTTTCGATGATTTCTTTATTTAAAATTATGTACTGGCTGCCGAGCAAATCAACGACATTGAGACTACCAAAATAAATAGTTTTTACTTTAGGCAGATTGGTGGCCGACTTGACTATCGCCGTATCATTTACCTTGGTCACAATCAAAGTAGATTTTCCCTTGCTCGGTAATTTATCCAGAGTTTGTTTTAGCAATTTAGTCTTGGGTTCGGCCAGTTTGTAGGCCTCTAATAAAATAAGTTTGCCGTCAATAACCCGGTCGCTGAGTATCATCAGTAGCGCCTGACGGCGCGCTTTTTTATTTATCTTAACCGCAAAATTTCTTTCCGCAGTCGGACCAAAAGTAATGCCGCCGCCGATCCAGAGCGGAGAACGGATGGAGCCGTGGCGGGCCCGGCCGGTGCCTTTTTGCTTCCAGGGTTTTTTACCGCCGCCGCGGACATCGCCTCTGCCCTTGGTGTGGGCGATGGGTTGGCGGGAATTCTTTTGCTGAGCCAAAACAGCCGACTGGATCAAAACCGGATTTACTTTGACGCCAAACAAAGCCGGATCCAGCACTTCAGTACCGGCCTCCTGGCCTTGCCAATCATAAACTTTTACTTTGATCTCTGCCATATTGATAATTATTGCCGTTTCTCTTCACCGGCATTAGGAATAACTTCCTCTGCCTTGGTTTCTTCTTTAATTACTGGGACTTCATTTTTAACTTCTTCGGCCAAGACTTCCGGCTTAACCGCGACTTCTTCAACTGATGCGATTTTCTTTTCCAGCGGAGTTAATTCTCCCTCACTGACAATCTCCAGTAGTGCTTGCCGTGATCCCGGCACAGCGCCTTTGATATATAAAAGATTTTTTTCCGGTTCAATATCAATCAGTTCTAAATTCCGGACAGTGATAGTGTCCACGCCCATGTGTCCGGCCATGCGAGTGCCTTTGAAAACTCTCTGTGGCTCAGTGGAGCCGATAGAGCCAGGCATACGTTCCTGATCTTTGTGTCCATGAGTAGGCGGATGACCATGAAAACCATGTCTTTTTACTACACCCTGAAATCCTTTACCTTTGGAAACTCCGGTCACGGTCAAGATATCACCAGGTCTAAAACTAGTAACATCAAAAGCCTGACCGCGTTCTAATTTATTTTTATCATCAATATTAAATTCGCGTAAATATCGAAAATTAGCCAAACCCTTGAGGTGTCCGGCCAGGGGCTTACTGACCTGGCGACGCTTACCAAAACCAATCTGCACGGCCTGATATCCGTCCTTTTCCCCTTTGACCTGCACCACGGTGCAGGGGCCAGCTTCTACCACGGTCACGGGCATTACCCGGCCGTCTGGTAAAAATTTCTGGGTCATATTCAGTTTTTTGCCTAGTATAAATTTGGCCATATATTTAATAAAAAATCACGATTCTATTCTCAAAAAATGTTTTTAAGGATAAAATCGCGATTACTAGTTAGTTCTAGTATTCAGTACGGGGAATAATTTTTAACTATTGGCGATTTTTTACCTTTACAACACTTCCTTCTTTTGGCGCACTTCCTCCCTCTAGGAGGGTTATGCCAATCAACGAAAATGTTTTATAAACACTTACTTTAGGAAAGAACTACATCTTAATTTCAACATCCACTCCGGCGGGCAAATTCAGACTCATCAAAGCATCCACCGTCTGCGGTGTAGGGTTCATGATATCGAGCAATCTCTTATGAACGCGCATTTCATATTGGTCGCGGGCTCCTTTGTGGACAAAAGTAGAACGGTTAACAGTAAATTTCTTTTTCTCTGTCGGCAAAGGTATGGGACCCATGATTTTGGCGCCAGTCCGATCAACGGTATCAATAATAGTTTTAGTGGATTGATCAATGATCTTATGGTCATAAGCCCTGATCTTAATCCGGATGCGGGACTGCACTTCGTCTTTGACTTCTTTTTCTGGCATGGATGGTAAATGAACTTGTTAATTTGCTTATTAAACCCCTGCGCCCACTCTGGACGCAGGGGAAAAATATTTATTTAAGAATCTTGGTCACCGAACCGGCTCCGACAGTGCGTCCGCCTTCGCGGATAGCAAAACGGGACTGCTCTTCCAGAGCGACCGGGGCGATTAATTTGATGGTTAACTTGATAGTATCACCAGGCATGACCATCTCCGTGCCCTCCGGCAAAATAACTTCGCCGGTAACATCGGTGGTGCGGATGTAAAACTGGGGTTTGTAGCCCTTGAAAAACGGGGTATGACGTCCGCCTTCCTCTTTACTCAAGATATAAACCTGAGCTTCGTATTCGGTATGTGGAGTAATACTGCCGGGCTTGGCCAAAACTTGGCCGCGCTCCACTTCATCTTTCTTGGTGCCGCGTAGCAAAATACCAGCGTTATCACCGGCCATACCTTTGTCTAACTGTTTGTTAAACATTTCAATACCGGTAACCACGGTCTTACTGGTCGGTCTCAGACCGACTAATTCCACGTCTTCGTTTAAGTTAATCACACCTCTTTCGATACGACCGGTCACGACCGTGCCGCGGCCTTCGATGGAGAAGATATCTTCGATTGGCATCAAAAACGGCTTGTCCGTGTCGCGCTTGGGTTCGGGAATATAGTCATCGATGGCTTTAACTAAATCTAAAATCGGTTGGGCGTCCGGTCCCTTGGGATCGGCCAAGGCCTTGAGGGCGGTGCCGCGGATAATGGGGATCTCGTCGCCGGGATATTCATATTTCTTTAACAAGTCGCGTATTTCCTCTTCCACCAGATTGACTAACTCCGGATCATCTACCTGATCCATCTTGTTTAAGAAAACAATAATATAGGGCACACCAACTTGGCGGGCTAACAATATATGTTCTCTGGTCTGGGGCATGGGGCCGTCAGCGGCGGAAACGACCAAAATCGCTCCGTCCATCTGGGCGGCACCGGTGATCATGTTTTTGACATAGTCAGCATGACCAGGACAGTCCACGTGAGCATAATGTCTCTTGTCGCTCTCATACTCAACATGAGCGGTGGCGATAGTAATACCGCGCTCGCGCTCTTCGGGAGCATTGTCAATCTGATCTACATCCTTGATCTGAGCTTTGTTGCCATGAGCGGCTAACACTTTTAGAATAGCGGCGGTCAAAGTAGTTTTACCGTGGTCAACGTGACCGATAGTTCCTACGTTGATGTGCGGCTTTTCTCTGTTAAAAATTTCTGCCATTTTTTTATTTAACTCCTATGATAGCACCCCTTCCGTGACCGCCTGAGCGGCAGTGGATGCGAGGATTTGTAATCCAGCTATCGATTATTTATGGATTAATTAATATTTAAAACACCAAGATTATAGCAAACATCTTTATTTTTGGCAAGCCCTAAAGGCCAAGACTGAAACATTTTAATTTTTTATCTAATATTAGCTAAAAAACTAATCTATTGGCTCCAGATAGTACTTTTCATCCACTGGCTCGTCCACCAGCTCCTCGGCTGGTTCGGAAAGAATACTAGGCGCCTCGGCACCGGTCACGGGTTCTTTTCTGACCTTATCGACCCGGAATTTGTCCAAATCGTAGCCGGTCAAATCCGTGCCTTCGTCTTGAGAAGCCTTCCAAACCGCGATATCACGGTTGATTTTCTCCAACAATTGGTCCTCAGTCATATCTTTGATCGGAGAAGACCTATGTAACAGGGCTTCATATTCCTTGACGCTCATGATCATATAGGGGTCATGAAATTCCGAAACTACTATAACCTTGTCCCCGGTACGATGAGCTAGGTCTAGGACTTCATCGATTTTTTTGTAGTTTGCCATATTTTTTATCTGCCTATCGCTTATGGCTAATGGCTTATATAAATATAAAAATTTACTATAAGCAATCGACTACAGGCCATAAGCCAATTAATAATTAGAGGTATTTTAAGCCAAAATATAGGCCTTGTCAATTAAAAACGTGCTGAACAAATAATTGACAAGAGACTAAATATTTGATAAAAATAATCGTTTTATGTTCCATCTATGAGAGGAGGTATGGTTGTGGCAAAATACCGCTATAGTGTCGAGGATTTTCTCGGCAATGTCCGCCACCGCACTCTGGAAGCGGACAGTGATGATGCTGCCCTACAGCAAATGAAACACAGGCAGGAGCAGGAAGTCAGGGGTATTTGGAGAAAACTGTTGTTCTTGGGATCTCCGAACATCGCTTACGACCTGGTCCGCATTGACCAGGAAGAAATCGTCACTCACCTCGTCCATTAAATCCCCTTCTCAGGGGAAAAACAAGATGAGGAGTTCCCTGCGGAACTCCTTTTCTGTTTTTTTATTTATACTTACCCAATAAAATAAATAGAATTATCTATTAACATTGACAAATATATAAATATATGCTATACTTATATATTCTAATAAAAAGCACCTAAAAAAGCTATAAAACGCAGATATGGAGGGGCAGAAAAGGCCATATTTTCTTGATTTTATTGGGTCCCTCTCGATTCACTCGAGGCAGGTCGCTCAATGTCTTCATGAAGGTGTGGCTGGACTATGCAACGGCTTTTAGCCGCTTTTAGTCCTCTCGCCTCCAGATCCGTGCTTTATAGAAAACGTCCTTCAAAACAAGGCAGAGAATCATGATACTATGGATTATGGTTATTGCCCAATTAGTAGTCTGGGCTTGGTTCTCTTTGCGTGGCGGAAAGCTAAGCGACCGGAAATTTCTTATCTTTACCGCCGGAATGCTCCTGGGACAGCTGGGAGCCGGAATCGAGACTTATCAGTCTCACGCCTGGAGAGCTTTTATAGTCCAAATCTACTTCTTTCTCTTCACCGCCATCGGAGGCCTGCAACGTTTCCGACAAATGAAGAATTGAGGTGGCAACCATGACCACGATTATGTCCGAACGGATACTGCACAGCAGAAAGAGATTCCCAATAGTGGATTACTATTTGGGATATGACATCGTGGCCTGGAAGCAAGGAAGCTTGTACTATGCCAAGCCAGTGGGCTGGAAAGGCCCAATCCTTTCCGCTCCGACCAAACCTCTGCTCCGGAGAAGAATCCACGAGTGGTGGTTTGAAATCCAGCTACGTAATTAAGTTCCCGCCAACATCTGCCCCCGTCACCCTGAAATCTAAAAGATTTCAGGGCCCGCCCCAGCATATTTTGCAAAAAATATATTGAGGCGGGAAAATAAAAAATTCCCAGAATTCTCCGCTAATCAAAAATTCCACAGCCTCTGCTGTGGAATTTTTGTTAAAACTATTGTGGATAAACCCTAACTACTTGACAAATTAAAAATATGCTATAATATACTAGTGATGATGTTTGTGAGGGTTTAGGCCCTCCCACGGTTAAAAGATATTCAAACCGTAGACAAATATCATCACAAAAAAACTACTGATTTTCCAAGTCACCCTCGTAAAAAACATGTTTCACTCGACCCAATAAAGGGTCATTTTTTGTTTTCCAAAAAGGTATAACACTCCAGAAATATGGCACTCCGTTATTAACCTCCTTTATAATAACCTTGATTCTGACCTCATTAACAATGGCGACAAATCCATAATACCTAACTATCACCATTTTTTTCTCCCATCGAGAATTAGTATTTTGTCTCTCTAAACTATTCTTTTGATTAAATTCCTGAACAGTGTGCGATCTTTCTATAACAGTTTTGGTTAGCTTCAAAAATTTTAATCTTAAATACTGATCGGAAAGTGACCTGGCCTTATTCCATTCTTTAAACTTAATATGGTCTAACCCCTTAGAATTAAAATTAACCTTTCTCCCTAGATAAGGGCAATGGACTTCTCTGATAGTGCCATAAAATTTTTCGGCCTCGTCCTTCACTCGATCTAATTTTTCCTGTAGTTTGTCCATAAATGGTAGTGCGAGTGAATTTTAAGGTGCTAATGTGTTTTTGTCAATCAGTAAAAAAGCCTCACATCAACTGATATGAGGCTAACAATAAACAGAATTAATTTAATTTTTCTTTTTAATTTCTTCAGCGATATTAGTCGGCACCTGGGAATATTTCTGGAATTCCATGCTGTAGCTGGCTCGGCCCTGCGTCATAGAGCGCAAGGTCGTGGCATAACCAAACATCTCGCCCAAAGGCACTTCGGCATCGATAACTTTGGCACCGGCCCGATCGGACATATTGTGTACCTGGCCACGCTTGGAGTTGAGATCGCCGATCACATCACCCATATATTGCTCGGGAGTGACTACCTCTACTTTCATCACCGGCTCCAAGATAATTGGCTTGGCGCGTTTGAACGCTTCTTTAAAAGCCATAGATCCGGCCACTTTAAAAGCCGCTTCTGAAGAATCCACTTCATGATAGGAACCGTCATAGACCACAGCTTTGACGTCTACCACCGGATAACCGGCGATGACGCCGTTGTCCATAGCTTCTTTGATACCCTTCTCTATAGCCGGGATATATTCGCGGGGGATCAGACCGCCCTTGATCTCATCTTCAAATTCAAAACCCGCTCCCCGCTCCTGCGGTTCCAGACGAATCCAACAATGGCCGTATTGTCCGCGACCGCCGGATTGCTTGATATATTTTCCTTCGGCTTCGGCCACGGCCAAAATAGTTTCTTTGTAGGCGACTTGCGGAGCGCCGACATTGGCTTCGACTTGAAATTCGCGTTTCATACGATCCACGATGATATCCAGGTGTAGTTCACCCATGCCGCCGATAATAGTCTGATTGGTTTCTTCATCGGTGCGTACGGTAAAGGTCGGGTCTTCTTCGGCCAATTTAGACAAAGCCATACCCATTTTTTCCTGGTCAGCTTTGGTTTTAGGTTCTACGGCTACGTGAATAACCGGATCCGGGAAATCCATACTCTCTAAGACTACCGGGCGTTTTTCATCCGCTAAAGTATTGCCGGTAGTTGTATCTTTCAGACCGACCACGGCTACGATGTCGCCGGTAAATATCTCCTGCACTTCCTCCCGGGAATTAGCATGCATCCGGAGGATGCGGCCGATGCGCTCTCTTTTTTCGCTATTACAATTTTCCACATAAGAGCCAGAACCCAAAGTGCCGGAATAGACCCGGATAAAAGTCAGCCGGCCGACATAGGGGTCTGTAGCCACTTTAAAAGCCAGAGCTACAAAAGGATCTTTATCTTCTGCTTTCAATATTACTTTACTGTCTTCATTGCGCGGCTCGTGGCCTTCTACTTCCGGCATGTCCAGCGGTGAAGGCAAATAGGCCGTGACTGCATCCAGCAAAAACTGTACTCCTTTATTTTTGAGTGCTGAACCGCAAAAAACCGGCACGATTTTTCCGCTGATCACGGCCTGACGCATAACTTGTTTCAAATCCACAATTTCCGGTTCTTGGCCGGCCAGATATTTTTCCATCAATGTTTCGTCGTGTTCCACGATAGCTTCGATCAGCTTGCCACGATATTCCTCTACTTTATCTTTTAAGTCCGCCGGTATTTCGCGCTTTTCGTATTTTTTGCCTTCTTCATCCAGATAATACCAGGCTTCTCTTTCCAATAAATTTATAATTCCGGTAAATGTTTCCGCCGCGCCAATAGGCAACTGCATAGGGTGGGCATTTTTTGTCAGCCGCTCATGAATAGTTCTCAGGTCAAAATAAAAATCTGCACCCATGCGATCCATCTTATTAACAAAGGCTAAGCGCGGTACATTGTATTTATCGGCTTGGCGCCAGACAGTCTCGGACTGCGGTTCCACACCGGCTACACCGTCAAAAACCACTACGCCCCCGTCCAGCACACGCAAAGAGCGTTCTACTTCTACGGTAAAATCAACGTGCCCGGGAGTATCGATAATATTGATATTTGCCGTGCCACCCCCTAACCACTCCGGTATCGGCCAAAAGCAAGTAGTAGCCGCGGAGGTAATAGTGATACCGCGTTCCTTTTCCTGCTCCATCCAGTCCATCTCGGCCTGACCCTCATGCACTTCGCCGATCTTGTGCTTTTTCCCGGTATAAAAAAGAATACGCTCGCTGACCGTAGTCTTGCCGGCGTCGATATGGGCGATGATGCCGATATTTCTAGTTTTTTCTAGTGGTGTCTGTCGGGGCATACGTTAGTTTAAAGTTTAAAATTTCCGCCAGAGGCGGATCGCCCTTTGGGCGAAAAAGTGTAAAGTCTAACCCCCTCTCCCTCCCCCTTGGTAAGGGGGAGAAGGTGGGGGTCTAAAATATCTAGATTATTTTTAAAAAATATTACTAATTATTTTTTAACATTAAAGTCAATGGCGCCGAGCCGCCAGCTATCAGCTATTGGCTGTTAAGCAAAATGTGCAAAAGCTTTGTTGGCTTCCGCCATCTTGTGCACGTCTTCTCTCTTTTTCATAGCTGTACCTTCACCTTTGGCCGCGGCCAGCAGCTCTTCGCCTAGTTTGACCCGGAGCGAAGCTCCTTTTCTGGACTTGGCCGCTTCCAAAATCCAACGATGGGCTAAGGCGATTTTTCTGTCGCCGGTCACTACTATCGGCACTTGATAGTTAGCGCCGCCGATGCGCTTTCCTTTGACTTCCAGATTAGGAGCGACATTGCGGATAGCGGTATCATAGACCTCCAGCGGGTCCTGTTTGGATTTTTCCGAGATATATTCAAAAGCGCCGTAAACCAAACCCTGGGCTGTAGTCTTTTTACCGCGCTCCATGATGCGATTGATAAACTTGGCGATATCCAGGCGGCTAAACTTGGGGTCCGGAGCAATTTTTCTCTTGGGTATGTTTTTTCCTCTCATATTTTTATGCTTTCTTAGTAGTAGCCTTTTCTCTCTTTGCACCGTATAAAGACCTACCCTGTTTGCGGGCGCTCACTCCCTGGGTGTCATAAACACCGCGGACGATATGATAACGTACGCCTGGCAGATCTTTGACCCTGCCGCCACGAATGAGTACGATGCTGTGCTCCTGCAGATTATGCCCCTCGCCCGGGATATATGCCGTGACTTCCATACCGTTGGACAGGCGCACACGGGCGATTTTGCGCAAAGCCGAGTTTGGCTTTTTAGGAGTGGTGGTGGTCACTTTGACGCAGACGCCACGTTTAAACGGCGAACCCTTAGGCAGTTCGTGTTTATATCTTTTCAAACTATTTAAAATAGTTTTCATGGCCGGAGTTTTACCTTTGGCCTTGATACTTTTTCTCGGTCGTTTGAGCAACTGATTGGTCGTTGGCATAATTTACGGTTTTTTATAAATATTATTTTAAAATAAAAGTGCTTTTCTTAGGGTTAACGGAGCACCGTTAATTAAGAAAAGTCGCTAGTAAAGTATCACAATTACCCGGACAAGTCAACCCTGCTATAGATTTTTGTCTCTGACTAGGCCAACCACATAAAACCAATCCTGCTTTATGTACCAGGTCTAGTAAAAAAAGACCCCCGCCATAGGCGACTGGCGGGGGTGCGTGCGATTTGATGCCTGAAAGGCTGTGAGGTCTCTCTCCCCACCGAGAGAACTCCGCCCTGCCTTAGGCCACCAAATCCACGAAACGAACTTATATTAAATATTATTATAGTACAAATTTTTATTCTGTCAACAACCTAAGAAAGAAAACGACCGACAATATTGATGAAAAAATCGATGATGGATCCAAAAACATCAAAACCGGTCAGGTCACCCAAGATAACCAGACCGATTAATATCCATAGGCCGTTGATAGTTAGTTTAGTTTTAAAATCATCCCAAGAAGCCGGCAAAAAAGAAAACAATACTTTGGAGCCGTCCAAAGGTGGAATTGGTATCAAATTAAAGACTCCCAAAACTAAGTTGACTAGGAGTAGTTGCCCTAAAAAGATCGTCAGTAAACTATCCGGCGACAGACCGGGTACAAAAATTTTTATGATCAGCACAAACAAAACCACGCTAAGCAGATTAGAAATCGGTCCGGCCAGAGCCACGGCCGCTTCGCCATAACGGCGCCAGCGCATATTATAAGGATTGATCGGCACCGGCCGGCCCCAGCCAAAACCAGCCAGCAGTAGCATCAGCGTGCCCCATAAATCCAAATGTACCATGGGGTTAAGCGACAGCCGGCCGCTGTATTTAGCAGTATTATCGCCTAGAGCTGTGGCTGCCAGGGCATGGGAAAATTCGTGGATGGTCAAAGCAAATATGATGGCCAGCACAATGATTAAAAACATCTGGGGGCTGGAAAATAGTAATCCAAACAGCATAATTTATTTTCTTATTTATAATCTTTAACCGTTGGTCGCACAAGACCGCTATCGGGCTTTACAAAAGAAATGATTTGTGTTAATATATTACAACGTTAATACATTATAACGATAATAAAGCAAAAAAGCAAAATAATATGGCTAAAATATGTTCTATCTGCCACCGTAAGGCAGTTACCGGTCACAGCCGCAGTCACTCCAATATCGCTACCAAGCGCCTGATGTCCATCAATATCCAGAGCAAAAAAGTTGACGGCGTTAAAAAGCAGGTCTGTACTTCTTGTATCCGCTCGATTAATAAAAAGGTCCGGCAAACTACAAAAGCTTAATTTTAAAATCAGCGCCGTCGCGCTATATACTTTTCATTGTCATTTCGGACTTGATCCGGAATCTCAGTTACTCTGGTATTGAGATTCCCGCCTGCGCGGGAATGACAAGATAATTGCGAAGCGCGGCGGCGCTATTTTTTTATTCAAAAACAAAAAGACGTCTGGCAAGCCCTTCGGCTATTTAGACGCCTTTTTGACGGTCGTCGTCCAACATATTTAATCGTTAATGATTAAAGAATCGACGAGACTCTGCACCCTGATTTAAAGCTTATATACCCCTGCAAAGCAGGTGGGTATCCGCAGACCAGCGGCCACAGCCGTGGTAAATATAGGATTCCCAAAATATATGGTTGTAGAGTCATATATCACTCAAAAGAGCAGGGTACTTTTATAGTATAGCACTGTCAAAATCCAGTTGCAAATACTCCCAAAGTGCGGCCGGCCAACGCGGCTGGTCCACAGTCATTGCAAGCATGTGAGGGCGTGACAATCCGACGCGCAGTGTCGCCTCGAGCGAAGTCGAGAGGTTAATCGCTTTTTATTACTAATATATTAAACCTTCGCTAAGACTCAGGATGATACTTCTCATCAGATTGCTTCGTCGCCTCTGGCTCCTCGCAATGACTATCAAATAAATCTGGCTAGTCGCTAATTTTTTTACCATTGCAAAAGCCGCCCTGCACCGTCCGGTGCAGGGCGGCTTAAAATGTATAAATCCTATTCTACAAATCTCTTATAGTCAAAAATCACTTCCCGGTCGCCGAACCAGTGCTTGATTTCGTGCTCGGCTTCCTGGGGCGTCTCGGAGGCGTGGACCAGATTCATCACTGCTCTTTTCTCGCTATTGGCCACTGAGGGAGAATCGGCGCTATAGTCGCCCCGGATCGTGCCCATGTCGGCCATACCCGGGATAGTGGCTCCGCAAATTTTACGCACCATATCTACCGAGTGCACTCCTTCTACGACCATCCTGACCAAGGGAGCGGAAGTCATATATTCGATCAGCCACTTGCGGACCATCTGACCGATCTTTAAATCATTATCCGTGCCTAATTCTTTATTCGGATCAATGCCATACTTGGCATAAGTAGCCAGAGTTTTTTGGCCCAGGCGGCTGATCCAGGCCTCATCTTTGGGATAATGATCATGGATCTGCTCCACAGTCGGCATAAACATCTCTAGAGCCACGACTTTAAGATCGCGCTGTTCAAAGCGGCGGATAATCTCCCCAATCAGACCCTTCTTAACTCCGTCCGGCTTGATCATCACGTAAGTTTTTTCTTTTTTAAAATCCATAATTATTCTTTATAAAATGTCCGCCAGAGGCGCCTGCCCGCCAGTGCCTGACATGGCAGGTGGGGATCCGCACCTCGCTCTGGCTCGGGCGGAAAATCACCCCGACGATAAGGTACGGGGTGAATCTTGATCAGACTATATAACTATTTAGTTGATTTGTCCATCTGCTTCTTTACTTCCGCTACCACTTCAGCGGGAGTAATATTGGCTTTGACCAGATAGCCGATCGCACCCATTTTTTTTCCGCGGTCGATATCTTCTTCCTGTCCCAAGTTGGTTAGTAGTATCACCGGGATCTTAGCCATTTCCGGATCCTCTTTTAAGGTCTTAAGTACGGAAAAACCGTCCATCTTGGGCATGATGATATCCAACAATATAAAATCTGGCTTTTCTTCTTTAGCCAGTTTTAGGCCGGCCGCGCCGTCCAAAGCTTTCACTAAATCAAAACCCTCGTTTTTAAACTTGACCTCATACATATTGGCCAGCATCTCCTCATCTTCAATCAGCAGAACTTTAAATTTTTTATCCGCCATATTTATTTATTTTTAATGATTTACTGCTTATATTATAGGCCAAACAAAGTCAAAAATCAAGTAAAAAGAAACCGGGTCCAGCCTGTGCTGAACCCGGGAGAAAGGTGACTGTCATGTCCAGTATTTGGGGCACTTTCCGGTTGCCCCCGACCCGCCCAGTTCCCCATGAGGGCTACAGCTTACTCTCCAGACGCGCATTCATACTGAACACTGTTCCTTCCTTTAGTACCTCGGTAGGTACCTCGGCAACTGCAGGTCTCTAGCCACCCGACGGGTAGCGAAAAACGCTGCGTATTTATTATAATACCTGATATTTTGAGTGTCAACACGTCTGGAAACCTCGGCTTCTAGCTGGGTCAATAAACAATATTTTGCAAAAAAAGGACCCAACCGAAGTTGGGTCCAGCCTTGCACCACTCTGGGGGCAAGTTCGCGGCGTTGAAAGAGCCAGGTGCTCTGGGCAAGTATTATGCCCGTTTTCTCTTAGGCTACTTGCTGGCACCCTTCGAGAAACGATTCATAGAAAGCACGCTCCTAGGACTTACCTCGAGTGCCGGTTCTCCGCATCCGGTTTTACGCTATCCCGAGGATAACTAAAACACGGCAAATATATTATAAGCCTATTTGCCATTTGCAATCAATAGCTTATGGTCTGACCGTCACTAATTACTCTGATCGTCCCCTGATTTTGCGTATTTACTATTTTGCAACCTGAATTTTCTAAGCGCTTGACGGCCTCCGGGTGCGGATGGCCAAACTTATTATCTTTGCCCGACGTAATCACACAAAGCTCCGGATTCACAGCCTGCAAAAATGCCTGGCCGGAAGAATACTTACTGCCGTGGTGACCGACTTTTAAAACTTCCGAACTAACCAGCGAGCCCTGCGCTAAAATATTTTGTTCACCCTCGACCGGCAAATCACCCGTCATCAAAAAATCAATCTGACCATAGCTTAATCTTAAGACTAATGAATTACCGTTAAAATCCTGTTGCTTATCTTCCGCCGATAAAACCCGGACCGATAAATTATCGGCGAAAATAAATTTTTGGTCGGCGCGAACTATAGTGGACTCTAATTTGTGCTGAACTAAAGCTTTTTGCCAGAGTTGATACATAAAATCTTTGTCCGGCTGATGAGCAGTTACCAAAACATGCTCTACTTTATATTTATTCAGCAACTCTACCAAACCGATTATGTGATCGGCGTGGTAATGAGTGATCACCAGATAATCTATTTTCCTTTCCCACCAGGGTAAAAAATCCGCCAGCTGGGATAAAAAACTATTGTCGGGCCCGCCGTCAATCAGGATGTTTTGTCCGCTCGGTGTGCGGACGATGATCGCATCGCCCTGTCCTACGTCCAGGAAACCTACATGCAATTTTTGCCCGGTCCGGAAAGTCGTAACCAATAAACCCAACAACAGCAAAATGACAAAAATTAAATACCCATATTTATTCATAGTGGTAAGGTTTTAACAGCCAAGTGATGATAAAAAGCAAAGTCAGGGCTAGCCAAAGATAAGAGACCGGAAAAACTCCCAAAGTCAGAAAAGCTCCGGGCCAACCGGCCAGATACTCGGCGGTCATAACCATTATTTTTAATAATATAAATAAAGGCCAGGCCAGGAGCCAGGCTAATAATGGCCAGAAACCAAAGATGCCTAACAGCATGCTGAGAATCAGTGTCAGCGTAGATAGGGGCACGATAATCAGATTAGCCACAGGCGCTACCAATGAAAAAATGCCAAAATAATAGACAATCAGAGGCGTGGTAAAAATCTGAGCGGCCAAAGTCACTGCACAGACTTCGCGGATACCAAAAATCTCCGGCATAAAAAATAATAGCTTATTAAAAAATTTGCCGTAGCAAAGAAGTCCTAAAACCGCCAGAAAAGACAATTGCCAGCCGACGTCATAGAGCAAAACATAAGGATTGAGCAGAACGATAATATCGGCCGACCACAGCAGACTAAAAAATGGCGTACTGCGCCGACCCAGAGCCTGGCCGATAAAAACTACAAACAGCATGATCACTGAGCGCACCGCCGAACCCGGCAAACCGGTCAGAAATAAATAAAACAAAATAATTAATAAGACCAGCCAAAGAGCATTTTGACGCGACCAGCCTAAAGCTATCAAAATAGTATTGAGCAACCAGGCGATGACCACCATATGCATGCCGGAGATGGCGATGACATGGCTCAAGCCCACCCGGGCAAATGCTTGATTGACTGTGGCCGGCACCTCCCGACTGGTAGCCAAAAGCATGGCCTTACCCAGGGAGGAAGACGGTTCTACTAAATAATCATTGAGGTTTTGCCAAAGATATTTTTTGACCCGGTAGAAGTAATAGCGCACGCCTCTTTCCTGCCCGATCACTTTTATTTTCGGCCACTGGCAGACGGCACTGATCTTATCCTTAGCCAGATATTTATCGTAAAAAAATTCCCGACCGCGGGCATCAACTAATGGTTCCGGCAATTTTAAGCGGCAATTGATCTGTAAAATATCGCCGATATCATATTCCGGATAAAGAGGTAAGTAGGTAATCAGCCGTCCGCTAAAACCAGGCAGCCGGCGCGGCGCTACCACCATCTGCCAGCCGTCAGTCTTTTTATCAAGTTTAACAATACTGGCTTCAAAATCATAGAGCCGGCTGAAATCAAAATCAATATTCTGGTTATGATCCCAAAATATCAGCCAACAAAAATCAGCCAACAAAAAAAGGAGGCTTACACTCAAAAACCATCTGCTTTTAGGCATCTCATAAATCGCTTTATCTTCTCTTCTTCTCTAAACTAAACAATAAAACTTAGTTAGTCAAGATGGCCGGCGCCAAAGGAAAATCCGGCAATTGATACCCATTGTACTGCTCCTCCTCGGCTGACCACCAGATATTGGCCGAAGTTTTTCCCCCTAGCGGCTCGTCATCGCCCGGCAAATACACTCGCAGGCCAGCATCTTTTTCCATACTTTTTACTTTGGCTAATAATTTAATATCGGCTGTCTGTCCGGCTTCTATTTTTATCGGCAAAGACAAATCCGCCATCAGACGGTCGTCGCTTAATTTTAAATTTACCAGATAGACTTTGTCATTGACCCAGATTTCCCAACCATTTACATCCAGTCCCGTCAAGTCGATGCTCCAGGTCAGGCGTTTTATTTTTAAATCTGCTCCGCCGTGGGCCCGGACCTGTAAATTATAAACTTCGTTCCAGCCCGGAATCAAACGGCGGTCAGTAGTGGCGGCCATAAACTCCAAATAATAGGGCTTGATCTCCACCGAATTTAAGGCTAATTTATCCGACAACATAACTTCCTGGCCGCTAATTAAGCCTTGTCCGCCGGCTTGACTGACATGCCACTGATAAACACCCGCTCCTAGTTTTGCCGAACGAATAATAAACTGCCGGGGTTGGTCCTTAACTAAAGTCAATGGTCTGATAATTTCAAAACTTATCTGCCCCTGCTCGGCCGTAGCAGAACCCACTAAATTCTCATCATTATATAATTGAAAATCAGCCGACAAATTATTACTGGCTCCGATAGACTCAAAAGAAAGAGCTAGAGACTCAAGTTCCACCGATTCATCGGGCGCCAGCAATTGGAAACGGGCTAAATCAGCTGTCTCCCCGACGGCAAATATAACCTTATTCGGTACGGGAAGATTTTGAGCTAGCAAGCTCGACTGGCCGCTAAAGGAGATGGTTCCTCCGGTTACCGGATAAGTAGCTTGCGGATAAAATATATGCCCTTGGTATCCCAGAACTACGCTGGCCTTATCGGGCAGAGCCAATTGGATCACCTGTCCGGCCCGAACATAATCTTGATTATTTAAAATAAAACTAAATTGGTTCAGGCCGCGGGCTAAGACGTAGTGATCAATGGAAAAATAAATATTGCCGTGGTCATCATATTTATCAATTTGCCCTAATTGCGTCTGGCCCTGAAAAAGATGCAGGCCGTCGAACAGGGCTGGGTCATAAATTCCATTAACATTAACCTTTAACTTGCGCAGTTCCACTCCGCTTTGTTCTGTCTTGATCACAAATTTAAAAACCTCCGCCTGAGGAGTAGCCGCGGTCAGGACAATATCAGCCGCCGCCGCGCTTAGGCTGGCATTAAGATCATTTGGCTCCGCTACCGCCTCCGGACCACGATGCAGATTAAACAATAGAGCTATCGCCGCCAGCGTTATTAAAAAAACTCCCCCGTGAGCTCTGAGATCTGTCCGTTGGCGCCGCGGCCGTAATCTGGCTAGTGGTGTCAGATGTTCAAACATATTACTAATATAGCACGAAAACCGCCAAAAATAAATAAAATTATTAACGGCGAATCCTTTCTAAATTCGCTTTAATAAAGGACATTAGATCGCCGTCCAAAACCGCTTCGGTCTGGCTAGTTTCAAAATTGGTGCGGTGATCTTTTACCATCTTATAGGGATGAATGACGTAGGAGCGGATTTGATTACCCCAAGCCGCTTCGGTATATTCGCCGCGAAACATCCTTTTCTCCTCTTCCTGTTCGGCTTCATAATATTTTTTGACCCGACTACGCAGATAAACCATGGCTTGACGCTTGTTTTGCAGTTGCGACCGTTCGTTTTGGCACATAGCTGATATGCCGGTAGGCAAATGCGTGATCCTCACGGCCGAATCGGTAGTATTGACCGACTGGCCTCCGTGCCCCGAAGAACGATAGGTTTCAACTTTTAGCTCTTCTTCTTTGATGGAGATTTCGGTTTCCGGTATTTCCGGCAAGACTTCAACCATGGCAAAAGAAGTATGTCGGGCATGATCGGCATCATATGGAGAAAGCCGCACTAAACGATGCACTCCGGCTTCGTTTTTTAGATAGCCGTAGACATAATCGCCCCGCACTTCAAAGGCGGTATTTTTTATGCCGGCTTCGGCACCAACGGTACGAGACAGTGAACGCACCGCCCAGTGGCTGGCTTCGGCTAGACGCAGGTACATCCGCTCCAGCATCGCCGCCCAATCCTGAGCATCCACGCCGCCGGCCCCGCTGGTGATAGTGATAATAGCCGGTTGGCTGTCATAAGGGCCGTTTAAATATGACTGACGGGACAAATCCGTAAATATTACCTTGATTTCGGCAAGTTCTTTTTCCAGGTCAGGCGCCAGATCCTCAGATTGCTCTTCCTGACTCAAACTCTGCAAAGCCGCCCATCTCTTTTTTAGATCGCGCCAAACACTAATCTGCTTTTCCAGTAAAGCGGTTTGGCTACCGATCTTTTTTACCTGTTCCTGATCGCGCCAAAAATCAGGAGCAGACATCTGCTCCCGTAAATTAGCTAATATTTTCTCCTTGGCCGCCAGATCCAGCTTGTCCATCAATTCCTCTATTTGCCGGCCCAAGCTTTCAACCTGACTTCTGATATCAATCACAAATTTTTTATTACTGACAATATTGTTTGACTAAAGCTTCCCGGGTCTGAGTATTGCACAACATTTTTTTTATCTCGGGAGTCAAAACAGAAGAAGGGATGATAGCGCTATTGGTCGGCTGGCTCCCCGGACTGATCGTGGTCAGGGTCTCAAAAAATGGCCGGACTGCTTCGACATAGGTTTTGACAAAAGGCGAAAGATAAATCACGCCGACGACGATGGGCCCGATTATGATAATAGCCTTAATCACGCCAAAAATAGTGTTCCAGGTAAAATGCTTTTCTATGCGGTCCAGTCTTTTTTCAATCTTTTCCAAAGTCACCTGATTGTTACCGACTGATTCTTTACTGGCGATAATTTTATTTTCTTCCATATATATTATTTTGTCTTACGGCCAGATTTTTTGGTCTGACGACTTTTTTTGTTCAACAACACGGCTAACTCCCGCTGGAAAGTATTGGCATCTTTAAACGAACGGTAGACTGAGGCATAGCGGATATAGGCCACCTGATCAAACAGGCGCAACCGCTTCATCACTACTTCACCTAGTTCCCGGGAGGTAATCTCGCTACGGGCTTTTTTCTGGACGTCCCGTTCTATCTCCCGTACCAATTTTTGAAAATCTTCTTCCAGATAAGGACGTTTTTCCAGGGGAATACGCAAGCCGCGGATTAACTTGTCACGATTATAGCTTTCCCGGCGACCGTCGCGCTTGATCACTACTAGATCCAAAATTTCAATTTCCTCCAGAGTGGAAAAACGATAATGACACTTATAACAATCCCGACGGCGCCTAATGCTAAAACCCTCGCCGCTGAGACGAGAGTCAATCACCTTGGTATCTCGGGAATTGCAGATGGGACAATTCATCGATTATGTAATTTTTTCCGCAAAAACGCGGGAATTTCCAATTCCTCTTCTTCCTTAGTCTTGGGTACTTCAATAGTTTCTTTTTCGGCTTCGTTTTCGCGGGTATTTTTCTTAAAAGCTTTTTTAATGGTCATTTCTTCGGCTTTCTTGGCAAAGGTCTCGGGATAAGACATAGTCGCCCGCAAAGGAGCCGTTTCCTGGCGAGACAAATCTTCCGCACCCCTAAAACCGGTGGCAATTACCGTAATTTTTAATTCATCACCCAAAGAATCGTCAATATTGGCGCCGAAAATCACCTTGGCTTCAGCATCACAGCTGGCGGTAATAATTTCGGCCGCCTCCGATACTTCGTGCATGGTCAGAGTGGTGGAGCTTCCGGTTACGGTAAATAAAACCCCGGTAGCGCCGTTAATTGATAATTCCAAAAGCGGACTATCGATGGCGGCGCGGGCCGCTTCCTGGGCCCTATTTTCGCCGCTGGCCCGACCAATACCCATCAGGGCTGAACCGGCCTGGCGCATAATGGCCTTAACGTCGGCAAAATCCACATTGACCAAACCGGGCACAGTAATCACCTCAGAAATACCCTGCACGCCCTGCTTTAAAACTTCGTCCACAATAGAAAAAGCATCCAGCAAAGAAGTTTTTTTATCAATAATCTGCAATAAGCGATCGTTTGGTATGGTGATAATCGTATCTACTTTATCAATCAGATTTTCCAAGCCGCGGCTGGCAATATTTTTTCGCTGTACTCCTTCAAAAGTAAAAGGCTTGGTCACTACCGCCACCGTCAGAGCGCCGGCTTCGCGGGCAATGTCAGCGATCACCGGTGCCGCTCCAGATCCCGTACCGCCGCCTAAGCCGCAGGTTATAAAAACCATGTCCGCACCTTTCAAAACTTCGATAATATCCGCTTCATTTTCTTCGGCGCTTTTCAATCCCAAATCCGGATCCATGCCGGCACCCAGGCCTTTGGTAGTATTACGGCCGATGTGAATCTTCTTGGGAGCGACCGAATGGTGCAGAGCCTGGGCATCGGTATTAACCGCAATAAACTCTACCCCTCGGATGCGGGAAGCGACCATGCGATTAACCGCCGAACCGCCCGATCCACCCACTCCTACCACTTTGATGTTGGCAAATGTTTCTACGGGAGGCATAACTTCTTTGATATTTTTCTTAACCATTGCTTTATAATTAATTTAGGACGAGGGCCAGAGGGAACGCAACCATTTGCCTACTTTGCCGCCGCCGATATGAAAACCAGTCATCTTGGACCATAAACCACCACCAGACTCTACGCTTTTATTCATCCACAACACCAATCCCAAAGCTGTAGTATATTCCAGATCCCCCAGCTTATCAATGGCAAAATTTGTCTCCACAGGCCTGCCCAAAAATACCGGCAATTGGAAAACGCGCTTGGCCAGATCGATAATCAAGGGAAGTTTTCCGCCCCCGCCGGTCAGCACGACGCCGCCCGGCAACTTGCCGGCCCGGTCGATTTTGCGGAGTTCCTGATTGACCAAAGAAAATATCTCCTCCATCCGGGCTTCAGCTATATCGGCAATATCTTTTTTATAAACATAAGAACCCTTTTTCTCTTCTTCGGAATATTTATGCAAATCTACTTCTTCGCGCTTGGAAATATTGTCGCCCAGAGCGCTGGCATGATCGATTTTAACCGACTCGGCTGTTTCAATGGAAGTTTTCAGTCCGATAGCCAGATCCTGGGTGATATGGCCAGCGCCGGCCGGCACTACGGCGGTATGTAATATATTTCCTTCCTCAAAAACCGCCAGAGAAGTAGAACCGGCTCCGATATTGACCACGGCCACACCTAATTCTTTTTGCCGAGGCGTCAGTACGGCCTCAGCTGTAGCCAGTATGGATAAAACAATCTCGTCCAGCTCTACGCCGGTGCGGTAAATACACTTGGTTAGGTTTTTAATCTGCGAGGACATAGCCAAAACAACCTGAGTTTCTACCTCCAACCGGACCCCGGACATGCCCTGGGGCTCTTTAATATTTTTTTGATCGTCTAAATTATAACTAATGGGTAAAACATGTAAAACCTCATAATTTGGCAAAGTAGTGGTCCTTTCCGCCAGATCACAGGCCCGCTCCATATCAGAATCTTCTACCTGAGAATTGGCCCTGGCTACAGCCACCACCCCTTTGCTGAAAACGGTTTTAATATTTGACCCGGATATGCCTACCACGACGCGATCGATGCGCATCCCGGTCATACGCTCGCATTTTTCAATGGTTTCGGAAATGCAGGAAACCACATCTTCCAGCGAGGTGATACTGCCACGACTGACTCCCACCGAGGGGGTCTCGGCCGCCCCGATAAACTTAAGACGCCCATCAGGCAGACGCTGAGCCATCACCATGCGGATATAACTGGATCCGATATCTAAACTGGTAATAATGTCTTTATGACTGGGCATGTAATATTTTTTACTTAAGTGCTGTTATATTATAACCTAAATTAAGTTAATTTGCCAAATATTTTACAAAAAGCTTATAAAAGAATGATTATGCCGATAACCGCCGCAAAAATACTGACCAAAAGCACCATGGCGGCCAGCAAATCCTTAATATCTTTGGCATAGGAATGGGTCTTGGGCGCTAAAACATCCACCAAGCGCTCAATGGCCGAATTAAATATTTCCAGAGCCATAATAAAAGCCATAATAATCAACAAACCGACCCACCTCTCCTTGCTCAGTCCTTTATACCAAGCGGCGGCTACCACGACGGCGGCGATCAACAGGTGCCAGCGAAAATTCTTTTCCGTGCGGATGACTGTGGCTAGGCCGCGGATAGCATGTTTAAAGCTTCTAACTAATGCTCCCATATTTATTATTTTAATAAAGACAAAATCATTTTTTCCTGCCGGCTCTGGCGCCCGGCTTCGACGGCGTTTTTCTCATGATCATAGCCCAGCAGATGCAAAATACCATGCACCGTCAATAATTTTAACTCGCTTCCAAAGTTCGCTCTCCGCTCCCGGGCCTGTTTTTTGGCCTGAGACAGACAAATAATGACCTCGCCTAAGATGAGATCACTTTCCATATAGAAGGACAAAACATCGGTGACTTTATTATAACCGCGATAAACCCGGTTCAGCTCCTGCATCCGAGCCGGACTGACCAAAGCCAGAGAAATATTTTTATTTATTTTATATTTGTGCCTCAATATTTTTTCTAAAGATGCCAGCCAGCCAAAATTTGTCCGGTAACTCCCTTTATTGATTTGTATCCGCCGAGTTTTTATCATCACTCTCTATAATGGTTGGACGTCAAGCTCTTTGATCTTGATTAGTTCAAAACTCTTCAGCATCATCTCCAGCACCGCCGGAAAATGCGACAAGGCGGACTCTCCGAGATTATACTCCCAAAAATAAATATACTTGTCGGTGACCAATAATATCTTGGTCTGAGTGCGCAGGGCCGGCAGGCCGGCCAAACTGAAATTTTCCGTCCGGTCAGTACCGGCAAAATAATTTATTTTTAGGGTGTCCAGACTCTGCTGGGAAGAATTGGGCGTCACTTTGAGATCGATCGATTCGCCGGTTTCCGAATTAGTCAAAAACATCACCTCACTTTGTTCGGTATTGGTCGGCGACGCCAGCCAATTTTTGGGAATCAAAACGCTATAGGAAAAATTTTCATTTTTATAGCGCGTAACTAAGCCGGAATTTTCCAGACCTTGCCCCGGCACCAGAGGGTTAAACAGATTTGTGATTTCCTGGCCGTCCTTGTAGCCGTCGCGGTCGGAGTCATCACGGGCAATATTGGTAAAGAATAGAGCCTCTTCGTCTACCGTCAGTCCGTCGTTATCCACATCCAGGTTTTGAGTGATTTCTGGAGGGTTATCGCCGTTGCCGGGAGTAGTGGTGCTGGTACTGGTGGGAATCTCATTGCTAATACCATTGACGTTGTTGGTAATCTGATTTTGTAAACTATTAGCCGGGGCTTCGTTAGTAGGAGCCTGATTAGTGTTTTGATTGGCACTATTATTTAGCGCCGCATTGTCATCATTTCTAGCGTTATTAACCATAGTGGTCAAATAGAAAATCGCTCCGGCGACCAAAGCTACCACCAAAGACAAAATAATACTGGCAATAATGATTATTTTTTTTGTACCCGATCTGCCGGCCGGTTTTTTCCCCTGTCCCCGATCCGGAAAAAATTTACCGGGCATGACAAAAACATCTAGATCTGTGGTTACGGGATTGCCGGTTGCCGCTCCGTTAAATTTATTGGCCAAAGGCGTCGGACTAGTCCGAGGAGATTGTCCGCTGACATCATTAAACATAATTGGAGATCATTAATTAATTGTTGAAGTCGAGGTAGGCGCTAGTGGCTGGGGAGCCGGCGGTGCCCACTGATCGATAGTGCCGGATCCTAAGGGATTATAATTATTTTGCACTTCGGTGCCGTCGCTAAAACCGTCACCGTCTGTATCGGCTATTAGCGGATTGGTAAACCAAATCATCGCCTCGTCGTAATCGGAGAGACCGTCGTTGTCCGAATCGTTAAGTAAAGGATTGGTCCGATAAATCTCAACCTCGTCTTTATCAAACAACCGGTCGTTATCCGTGTCCGCCAAAAGCGGATTAGTCCCCAATTGCCTTTCGTGATCGTTGGTTAGCCCATCACCGTCATCATCCAATAAAGCCGGGTCAACTAAATTATCCGGCGCCTGATTGGTCAGAGTATTGCTATTATCGTCCGAACTATTGGTCAGGGCATTGGCATTGTTGGTTAGGGCATTGACATCAATATTGGCCGCCGGCCGGGGTTTGTTGAAAATAAAAACATAGGCCGACGCCGCCAGGCCCAGGGCCAAAAAGACTCCGATAACCACGATAATCACTTTTTTTATTTTACTGCCGTGGTCAGTAATGGCCATATCATCTCGGAGTATATCAGCAGGCCCCACCGGTCTAGACGGCATCTGATTGGCGCTACCGGGATTAAAATCAGCCGCCGGTCGTTGGGAAACCGGCCGAATCTTACCGGACTGCACGGCGCTCAAGCTCCTGTCCGCGGCCGGATCTACATCCGCAAACATATCCTCCATCGGACCGCTAGGATTGGCGGCGGGCTGAGGAGCAGGTGCGGCTGGTGCGGGCTGGGGACTAGCAAAATTATTTTGGTTGTTTTGCTTTAGATCGTCAAACATATGATTTGAATTACTGATAAATTGAAATTAAGCTTGGGGAGCGAAAAAAATCTGACAATTATTTCTGATGGCCGGAGCAACTATTTTTTCACAAATACTCTTATCCTTATCTACAATAGCCTGCCGATACCAGATAGAATCCTGACAGCGTGTCTGACCGTCAGAACCGACTGCTACTATCAGGGGATCTTCACAAACTTTTATATCATCCTGCTGACCAATAAAGGCAAATATACACTTATTCCTGATTTCTGCTTCAGTCAAACTACGACATTCGTCCAGACTCTGACCGCTAAACTCTACTTGGGTTAAATCCACGCTAAGTTGACAAGACTCTCTCTGTTCTTGAGCGCCGATCTTATCGCAAATCTGCCGATCCTTATCAATAGAAGCAAAATACCTATAACAGTCGTCTTTCTTTTGAATGTATTGACAAAGATCTACTTTTTTAACAGTTGTCACTTGATTTAATTCCAGATTTCCAAAACATTCTTTCTGCCGCAGAACATCCTGATAACTCTCGCAGGTTTTTTGCATTTTTAAAAAAATGACATAAGTCTCGGCTACTTCCAGTATTTTTTTATCGGCTATAGTTAGGCCGTCAATATAATTTAATACATTAGTCGCGGTAGATACTGTGCCCGAGTCAATTCCGGGCAGACCGGGAATAAATGGTTTGATTATTTTTTTAAAAGTTAAAAACCAGATCAGTCCACTAACCAATATTAATCCTATAAATGTCAATAAAATAATTTTTTTTCTGCTTATCATATATGTATTGCTTACCAATGACAATAATTATAAGTACCACCCACTGTCCCCTGGTTAAATAATATTGAGGCATTAGGCGAAGCCCCGGCGTTAAACCTGACACTAAAGGGCAGATTATTGGGCGGATCCACAGCATCGCACATGCCTCCGGTATAAAGCGATCTGGTATCCAGGTGGATATTGTTTGTCCAACCCGGCATAACGGCCGGCAAGCTGATGCTAGTCCAGCCCGAACCGCTATTTACTTCCACCGAGGTCAGATTGCTGGCTGATGAGAAAACACCGACCGGCGGAGCCAATAACCATCCGGTGGCCACGCTAGAATCTTCACGCACGCTAAACTTACGGGCTTTGGAACGGTCAATCCATTTACAATTGGCTCCGCAACCCGGTTGGCCGTCGCATTCTTCGGTATTTAGTGGCTGATCCAACCAGGCCGGGTTTGGAGTCCAATATAGCGGAGCGGTTTTAACACCCTGTTGAGCGCCGCAATCAACTACCCCGTTTCCGCAAGTACCGGCCGGCGTATAACAAAAGTTGGTATCAGCGCCACAAACGCAATTATTAGAAGAAACCGCATTAAGGACACCCTCATATCTAGTCCAGATATTGCCGCCAGTAGTGCCGAAGTGGTAAAAATCTAAAGTTACTACTTTGACACCCATGGCTTTGAGATCATCTATCTTGGCCGGCTCAATTCCAGAGTTCCATTCTCCGATATATGTATTATCCAAACCGGGTAGTTTTTTACCACTATCTAAAACAACTAACATTAAATTATCATACAGGGGATTAGCTTGAGTAAATAAAACTTTAGCATAACTTAACATATCAGAGGGATCTGAATAATCGCCGGTAGCCGGATCATTGATATAAGCGCCGTGATAATTATTAGCCCAACCTACCATCGGAGCTATGGCGGCGCCGATATTTAAATACTGGGAAAAAGAGTAATACAAATTATCATTAACAATTGAGAAGTCGGAGCCCAGTACTCCACACCCCCAGGTACAGGCTCCGCCCATAGTGGGATCGCCGGCACCATAGTGTATCATAGCCACATCCATGGTAGGGTCAGCGTTATGCATATTGAGTAATATAGTGGATAAAGAAAATTGCATAGCTTGAATCATGGTCTTATCGTTTGGCCGGCCATAGTGATCATCGCTAGATATCAAAGGATTATTCAAATTAGTCTGAGTACAGTCATTGGCAAAGGGCGGATTCCAGACATCGCCCACTCCCACATTGCCGTCAGCCACACAGGTCTGTCCCTGAATACTGTTGGCCACAGCAATGATGGCAAAGGTAGTGCCGGCGGAACCGGAGTCAATCCAGGCATTAGTCACCACATCTCCGCTTACTCTGCACTGCGGCAAATTAATCGTGCTATTCTGGCCATTGTTCAAACTAACGTAGTTGCCGGTATTTGGCACTATCTGACGAACTTCCAATCCATTTATGCCCCAATTACAGTTGCGCAACGGACAGTAAGGATCTGTATCTAGTCGTAAATCTAAAAATCCATCATTAACATTAGCGATCATCTCAGTAGATTTCGTTACATTCAATCCCACCTGAGCATTAACAGTGCCTATGGTAATGCCACTTTCCTCTACATCCATTTTAGTGGGGAAAGTGGTAACGTCTTCGGTATCACCACGATAAACAGTAACTCCGTAAGCCCCGTTGGCTGGAACCTTAATTTTAAAGATAGGATAACCACGTGGATCCCCGGCGCCTAGGGCTCCCCCTCTTCTCAAATAGTCACGAGTCATAGTAGTGCCGACGGTACGAGTACGGCCGCCTATACCAAAAGTATCTGGATTAACTGCCGGATCAAAACCCCAACCTTGAGCAGCATTATAAATAACATTTATGCCAGGGATGACATTGCCGTGAATCACATTAGTCCAACCCGGTGTGAAGTAAGCACTATTATTATCAATATTAAAATCAAAATTCTGATACCAGTAATTGCCAAAGGTTACATTAGCGGTACTAACGACCCCGGAGGGATAATTATTAACATCAGCTACACAAGTATAGGTGCAAGTCGGACTGCAATCGGCAGTGCCATCACATTGTTCGTTATGGATCGCCTGGACAATACCGTCGCCGCACCAGCCGCCAATGCTGACCGTACACTTATCGGCAGCGGCCGTAGAACATTCATATTGATTAGCATTATTTATCGCCGTGGCCGGAGTCCTGACCCAAGAAGTGCCGTCGCAATATTCCGTGCCGTTTTTTATGTTATCACCACAGTAGCCGCCCGTGTCTTTGCAGGCCAGGGCGGTTGTTACTGCTCCGCAAGCATATTGAAAAGCGATGGTCGAGACTTGTGGAGTAGGCCCAACATAACCGTTCGGATCGCATTCTTCGCCATAGCCCATTTCGGCAACAGAATTGCCACAATATTTGTTTTCCCACTTGCAGGCCGTCGGAGTAGCCAAGGCGCCACAGACATACTGGTTAGCAATGGTAGAATTTTGCGGAGTTACTCCCGGTCGCGGGTTGGCTGGCGGTTCACAATCTTCGCCGGCCTCCAAAATACCATTATTACAAACTACATTAACCGGAATTTCCGCACCCGGACAATCACGGACACAAACCGCACAACTAATCGGTGCGCCGCTGGGACAACTCCAGCCGGCCAGACCGGCCGCATTATCACACTCTTCCTGAGCGCCATTGACCGTATTATCACCACACCAGCCGCCAATGACTTGTTTGCAGGCATCGGCGTTAGGCGCGGCTACACAACCGTACTGATGAGTAGCATCCATGGCTTGAGCCGGAGCTGGGGCTACAAAACCGTTGGGATCGCAAGTTTCTCCAAAAGCGGCGTCCGGCGGCTGGCCGCTACCGCAATATCCTCCGCTGGTGGGCTGACAAGCATTGGCATTAGGAGCAGTGCCACACTGATAACGGTGATTGGCGTCGGAATCCTTGGGTGCCGGAGCCACATAAGTGCCGCTTTCACAGATTTCTCCGTGATCGGACCCATGTCCAGGTAAAGCTTGGCCGTCATTGATAATATTGTCGCCGCAATAACCCTCTATAAAGGTACAAGCATTGGGCGCTATATTTTTACATTTATATTGATGGGCAAGTGAAGAATCTTTTGGCGCCACGAGCGCGGGATAACTGGCCCAATCACAATCTTCACCGGGCTCAGGAATACCGTTGCCGCAAACTGCATTGGTGGGCAGACCGGGCGGGTTGCAGCGTCGCGTGCAATCATTATTACACAATATTGGCTGGCCGTCTGTACAGACCCAGCCCTGGAAATCCGAACCATTAGGATCGCATTGTTCATTATTCAAATTTTGGGTAGTACCATCACCGCACCAGCCGCCGGTATTGGGCAGACAGGCGTTACTGCATTTGTATTGTTTGGCCTCTCGGGAAACAATTGGCGGCGGCGAGATATAAAGTGCCGGTTCACAAGTTTCATAAGCTGGTTGAAGAATACCGTCTTGACAATGTCCTCCGGCGATATTTGTCTGACAACTATGGCATTCATATTGACGGCTATCGCTAGACTGAGCCGGCGACGGCGGAGTATATACTCCATCGCAATTTTCACCAAATCCAGATTGTTGCACTCCGTCACCGCAATAGGGCTGACCAGTGGTTGTACAAACATTAGAACAAGTATAAGGATGAGTTATGGGTGACTGAGCCGGCGGCAAAGGTGTCCAGTCTGTGGGATCACAGGGCTCGCCGGCGGCTTGTTCCCATAGATTATTCATACAGACGAAATTTGAAGGCATGCCTACATCACAAGTTCTTTGACATTGGGCATTACAACTGATCACTCCGCCGGCAGTACAGCTCATATTTACCAATCCGTCCGGATTACCGCTGTAGTCGCACTCCTCTACGCCCTGATCCCAGTGGCCATCGCCACAGGCCGAAGCCAAGATATTGCCGCTAGCCGGACAAACCGCCTGGCACCCGGTACAAGCAACTGCGCCGTTATTGGGACAACTATAATAAACATTGTTAAAGTTATTGCCTTCGCAACGCTCATAATTTGGCTGGATGGTATTGTCGCCACAATATCCTCCGCAAGCCGCCGCATCCAAAGGCGGATCTGGTACAAACCACCGGCACTGCAATAAATTACCGTTACTATCACGATAGCCCGGCGGATAACAACCGATGCGATGTTCGTTCCACCAATTTTGGTTTCCCAAGGCAGTGTCGCATGCAAACTCCGTATAATTGCCGTCGCATTGCTCACCTGGATCCATTATGTGATTACCACACGAATTTGTTGGTGGTTCGCCGAAATGTCCCATGAATCCGCAAAATCCCGGAGTAAGGCGCGAAACCAGATGTTTGGCACCATAAGGATCTTCTATATTTTCCACACCGCGCTGGCCGGAAACTAATATCAGATTACCTGCCCAAAAACCAGGTTGTAAAACATCATATTCAAAATTGTCCGCGATCCTATAATCGGTGCTCAATAAGTTTTTGTAAAAATAATTATAAGTGTAAAGCGGGGTATTGTCAGAACATTTAAATTTTTGATTAATCTCATTCCAACAGGTATTGGGATCATATTTGGCGTCCGGCGGATTGGCGCAACCGGCAAACTTGTTGATCGGATCTTGAGGTAAGGACGTGCCCAAGGCCTCCTCTAAGGTCCCGTCCCAGGAAAGCGGCCAACTGCTGTTAGATATACCTCTAACATAACTACCGGAGCTGAGCGTCGGATAGGAATTAACGCAGGCACCTTGACAATCACTGTCTTGAAGACACGATTGAGCAGTGGGATCATTACAAATCTTGTTATTGCGGCCATAATCCACCATAAGATTTTGAATTTCCAGCATATGACCCAGGCGCTTCATATCGCGACGCAGTTTCAATCCCTGTGACTGACATGGACCCACATAATCGCGCCCTTCGTTTATCAGACACTCGCTATCTTCAGTACAATTAACAGAATTATCTAAGGAACAGATATTATTATTATTTTGCGTCAGATTGGTATTAAAACGGATATTATCTATGAGCTGGTTGTAGATGTCTATAGTGGCCTGGCGCGCTCCGATATTATGGGCGATAACATATATATTAGTGTAGAGATCTCCGACGCCGGCATTAAGAACATTGGTACCGGCAATATAAGTGGTACCGCCTATGGTCAGAGCTTCATAACCATCTACCTCGGTCACGGCACCGGCGTTGCCGGAATTGGGAGCAATACGATTATACCAATCGGTAATCGACATTTGAGTGGGATTGGTCATGACCCTGATACCGATGATATCCTGAGTGGTGAGATTGGTGTTAAAATTGGAAACGGTAATAATGCCGGTAAAAACATATTGCGTAGGATAAGCCGCCCCGACCCGATAATTATAAGTATCGCCGGTATGGATGCCGTTAGGATCAACATCTATAAATTCAAAAACCCCGGGCCCAAGATTAGCTCTGTCAGTCCAATTCAGATCAGTTGGTAGTTTTCTTTGCACTACATAACCCAAGGTAGAAACACCGTTCCAGGTAAGCTTTAACTGGGCACTCGGTCCAGTGCCGACCAAGCTATAGGCAAAATTTGTCGGCGCCGGTCCCGGACCCGCCGCACCCTCTACTCTTTCGGGTCTAAACAGACTGCTTATTTTTTTCCACCAGGAAGTCTGCTGACTCTGATCACCGGTATTTCTGGCCAAAGTGCCCAGAGCCAAAGGCGCGGCATTTTGATTATTTAGCGCCGTAGCCGGCGGGTCAACAAAGAAAATATTTTCCTGCAATATATTCGGATCAGACGTATTTGGCGGTTGCCGCCTAAATGACCAGAAATAAGGCAACTCCGGTAATACCGGCGAGGTCGCAGTCTGAGCCATACAATAAAAAGTTTCAAAGTGATAGTCGGTTGCCGCTAGCCCGTCCTGCCAGGGAGTCCAGGTCGGCCCGACCGGTACTGGCCAGGGTCGTGCGCACATAAACATGTTTATTCTGGCTGAGCCATTGCCCGCACCAACCTGTGTTCCCTCCACATGCACGGCCAAGGTCTCATTGCCGTTAAAGGTGGAACCGGCCGACGGGCCGGCTAAAACAGTATCATTATTAGCGGCGCCAGTAATAGCCAGATTAGCCGGATTGCTGGAGGTCCAGGCAATCGTATCAATAAAAGCCGGATCAAGCTCTGTGCCACTGACATCATAAGGCGTAACCTTATACTGGTGCTGATTTCCGGCAGTAGCAATATCTATATCTCCCGGACAATCATTGAAAGAGCAGGTAAATCTGTCAGTACTGGGTTCAACCAAAGTAAAACTGATCTGACAAATATTGCTACCGGTTTTAAAATTCCAGCCATAGCCGTCAATCGGACCGCCGTCAAGATTGATTTGTGGCAAGGCTCCCAGCCGGAAAATACCGCCCAGTTCTTTGCTCCGGATTGTACCCTTTACCAACACGGCATAATTTGTATCACCCCTCATCATGTTGTTGGGATGAAAAGTCACCTTGCTATCCAAATCCTGGTGCGGTGCTTCCATTGCCATCAAAGGCGGCAGATCCAAATCTTGCACACTAAATGTTCCCGGAAATTCACACCACCATTTTCCGGGAGTAACCAGATTATCCGGTATGCAACCAGCCGCGAAATTATCGGCCTGTTCATAAACTACCGTGGAGTTCCGGACACTGTCCGCTGTGACCGGCGAAGAAAATTCTATTGTCACCGCGGCATTCATGCAGGCGCCCGGTCCGATCGGAGGGCTGAATCTCTGGATGGAAAAATCAAAACTGCCGGGTAAAGCCACCTCAAAGTCGCTTTCAGCAGAACGATTTAAAGCATTTTGGGTAATAATACCCCTTACTTTGGTTCGGCCGACACCAGTAGATTTTACTGGATTGACATCCAAATTAACATTAGGAACAAAAACTACTGCCACATTATCAGATTGCCAACTATAACTACAGTTCGTACAGTGGATCTGCTGGATACCGCAATTCAAGTTTTGATTATTTGTCGCTATTAATGAGTAGGGTACGTCTTCCATTAACATCGTGGATAGATAACTAGCCGGTGAAATCATCGCTCCCGTAACCGAGCAAGCAGGCGGCTGAGCGATAGTAAATTCCCAAGATTTGTCTGCTCCCAATTGAGCGCCATCTTCGCTTGATACGATTCCACTCACTGTGGCTTTGTAACGGTGCCCCAAAACGATTTTGCCGGGGAAGGGAAATATAAGTACGTGCTCATCCCCCATGGTGGTCGCAGTAATGTTTGGTCCTGGAACAGTTAAATCTTCTAACTTAAATCTTACTTGATTATCTGGCCAAATTGTATCGGTAAACAACAACCGCTGATTAAACTGCACATAAATATCCGCATTTGAGCAGGCCCCGTCGCATTGCGGACCAAAACCAAGTATTTGCAAAGGTTTGACAGTAATCTTGCATTGTTTAGTACCGGCCAGGGGCACAAAAGTATTATTCTGGTCAGAAGCGGTAACTTTTATTTCTAGATTATTCGGATCAGTTTTACTCCCTCCGGTCAACACACTGGATCCTCTTGGGGTGAAGTTATTATTGGCCGGCAGGACAGTGTTTGCGGGCGGGTTTAGCGAAGGATCAATAGTCTTAACCCAAGTCCAATTATAATTACCACCGCAGATATTACAACTGTCATCGGTCAGCCAGGCGCTAAGATTTGTAGTCCGGCCTTTAAGGGTAGTACAGTTATTCGGACCCATATATACTTGCGTCGGCACACAGGCATCGCTAGCAACTCGGGTCTTAAAATGCCAGGCTGGAGCTGGTTCTCCCGGCGGGTTTGGCCAGACGTCGCCACCCACTGCGGCGTGGAACTTATTGCCGCCGCCCAGATCCACCCGATACCAAGTATCCGGCTCTAAACCGGGATTGGGGCTAAACGCCATACCTTCTTCGTCAGTATTGTTATTCACTATGTCCGCGGGGTCAAAGGGATCGTGAGGTACGGAGCCGCCGGCACAAGCGGCATTATCAAAAGGATTATGAGCCGCGCCGCCCCCGGGATTACATTTTATGACTTGAAAATTATTTTCATCAAGGAGATCAATATCGGCCACATCTCTGGTAAAATGAATCACCACCTTTGTACCCACATAAGAATCTAAAGAACTGTAACCGGATTCACCGTCCGGCCAGGGCGTGGGCGTCTGATAGGACAAGCCCGGCTCACCACAATAATTATACCTCAGACGAAACGGCTCAGGTTCGGTGCGGAAAGTCCAGGGATACTCGCATTGATTAGGCACGGGTTGACAACTATTAGCGCAATATTTCCCGGCATTACCCTCACAGCAATGGTCTAAGCCGGCATTTTGTACGCACCACTGATCATTGGGGCAATCACCTACTCTGAAATTAATCGGGTTGCTTTCCTTATTAGTACTGTTATTGACCACCACCGTAGCGCCAGTCTGCGCTCCCAGGGGCACTTTGGCCTCGCCGATCTGCTGTCCGTTCCACCAGGAAAATGGAGGGACCGCTAATTTGTTTTCATAAAATTTAACTGACGGCTGGATATTGCCGAAATTATCGCCGTAAAAATTTACTTCCGTATTGATCGGTCCGTTATCCGGGACTATGGCACACAATCCGGGAATCAGCGCATTAGCATTATTAACGGTAAAGTTATAGGGCTGGCTAACGGCGTTATCCGGAGCCCTGATCACCCGCACTTGCTGTAGATTATTGACGCCGGCGGGAATCTTGACGATGATGCGGTCGCTACGCCAGATACTATCTCGGCATTGGGGCGGAAATGTAAAATCTCCATTTACGGCGTTAAAGGTCACCCGGCCCTGTTGATTGCCAAAACGCGCACCCATAATGGTCACATACTGGCCCGGCGGCGGATCATCGTCCGGTAGGATACTGTTAATTACCGGTAATCCCCCGCCAACCGTCTGCACAGTAAAGGGCAGTGAGTTGCTTTTTTCATTACTGCCGTTGTCTTTTACCTGCATAGCGACCGTGCCACCTTGCAAGTTGGGCACATCCGTAGTGGCATCGATAGCATTGACTACATTATTATTATCACCGCTAATCCCGCCAAATAAGATATCATCTCCCGGAGGACCAGGATTAAAATTATTTCCGGAAAGACTTACAGCCGTGCCAAATAATCCGGTGAGCGGATCTACTTTGCACAAACCTGGCCTGATAATTCCATCTTCATTAAAAGGTACGGCATTGCTGTCAACATTAGCCGCTGTTGTCAAATTAACCTGGCCGTCGGCTGTCCCTACTGGAACTTTGACTATTATGTAATTATCATGCCAATAGTCATTGACACATTGGGGATGATTCGGAATGCCGGCCAAAATAGGATTGCCATCACCGTCAGAAAAATAAACACTTCCGAGGGCAATGCCAAAGTTTGAACCATAGATAGTTATCATGTTGCCGACCGTGCCTTTATCAGGGTCCAAACTATCTATGTGCGGACCAGTAGAACTGGTAGCGCACACAGCCGCCGCTCGGCAAGAATTGGAGACACAGCAACCGCTGTCGCAGTCGCCTGGATCGGCGCAAGTCACCGTAAAATATTCCGCATTACTGTCTACACCATTGGCTTTAACTTTTACAAAACCGGAAATAGCGTCATTTTTCAAATCAAAAACAATCTGACTGTCGCTCCAGGAAGTAATATTGGGATCACCCACAGTGGTCGGGGTTATATCCATCAAAATCTGATCACCGGCCGCGCCGCCTAACCGGACGCCGTCTATAGTAACGCCGACAGTATTGCGCGGTCCCGAGTTGGGAGTAATATCACAAATTCCCGGTCCGGGAACAGAGTTATCAATATGGAAATTTGGACCAAGATCCGGCCACTCGTCTAATCTATTTAGGGCGATATTGCCTACTCTGATATTATAATCTCCCGGCACTGGCTGACCTGCGGCGGTAACATCAGGAACCTGCACCACGACCTTCCACTTGTTTCCATTGGGACCCCAGCTGGGAGCATTATTGGTGCACATCACTATCTCTGCCCGAACAGGCGGTAACACGCCGCTAAAAAATTCTACGTAACTATTGGCCACATCATAAATGCCAAAATTCCAACCGGTGATCGTCACCCAGGTGCCGGCGCCGCCACTGGTCGGTCCGACTGTACAAATCAATAAATCATTAGCATTAGCTGGTTCAGGACAAGGATCCGACCCTGATCCACCTGGTCCACCTGGACCTCCGCCCCCGACATTTATCCCATTATACAAACTCTGCACCACAAAGCGGGATATCGCGTAGGCCGAAAGAATGATGGCCAGACCGATTACTGCCGAAATAATTATAAGCTTAGCTTTTTGGATTTTATCCGGCGCTCCTTTGGAAGTCATCCAGATAAAACCGCCGTACAAAATGATGATTACCGCCACCACCCCTAAAAAGCCCAAGGCAACATTGATCAGTCCGGCGACCGAAGTGACCAAGTCCCGGTTTCCCAGTCGCACCCCCTGCTGGACTAGATCATTGACGCCGTAGTATGTATCGGCGTTGTTGGCCGCCAGAGCTACCCGGCCAAAGATGAACTGGCCGAGGACTAGAAGCGGACTGAAAAATGTTAAAAAGTATTTCATTTTATTTTTATTATGAACCTTGGCAAAAATTTCCGGCGCAGGGCCCGTCATCGCAACGACAACTGGCGTCGGCCGCTTGGCATATACAAGGAAACCAACAATTTTGCAGATTATCTTTGATGCCGGCCGTCATCAGCGGATGATAGTCGGTTAGTGGCTTAAAACGGTCATGGTGGATTAATACTGTCTTGCCGTCAGTATCCAGGCTTGTCCAAAAATTTAATGGTACTGCCGGATCCTCAACCAAATCAATATTAGGACTCTTGATTGAGCTGGATAATAAATTTTTACTAAACTCCACTTTTACTGCCTCCGTCAAAGAAGCGCCATTAGTCGGGTCCATCTTGGACACAACCGGGGCATTTAGGTCTACAGAATTAGTGGTATTAAACAACCATTCATAGTTATCGCCCGGGGTGCCGTCATCGTTGCCGTCCAGTTTATTGCCGGCCATGTCCCGAATCACCGCCCCTTTAACCGTACCGTCAATCTGCTGAGACTGAGGCAGGCAAAAGACATCGCCGCCGCAGGAGTTTTGTCCGCAAAGCAGATCGGTGATAAATTCTACGGTCCGATATTGGTTGGAAATTTGATATTCTCCATTGATAATCGCGGCCCCGGCAGTCATCTCAATGTTGGTAAAGTTGGTCGGAGGCACCGGGCCGTCATAGCGTCCGGCTACATCGCTGGGCATAATTGCTTCGGAAAAATTGATCTGCACTACCGCGTTTGGTGCTACTGTAGAGTTTGGGGACGGCATCACCGAAACCACGGTAGGCGGCGTCAAATCCAAAACTGAGCTGACCGTAAAATTCCAACTATAGAGATTAGTGATCGGTACGGCATTTCTGTCAGTTTCGGTCTTGAGACCGTCCAAAACCATCTTATAGCCGGTACTGGCATTATCTACTCCCAGATAAGCGGCCGGATCATTGCGGTCACCAAAAGGATCAAACTGGAAAACCTTTTTATCCAGTGAATAACTAACCTTTAAATCAGCATTGGGTAAGGCCTGATTAGTAGTTAGATTAATCAGTTTTATATTAATGTTTTTAGAATCACAAAGAGTCCCCGGATGGGCGCTGTCACAAAGAATAGCCGGATTGTCCACGATAAAATCCAGCTTCATCGGTTCCTTAAAGGTAACATAAATCATAGTGTTGCGCGGTATGCCCGTCGCACCCCGAGCCGGATAGTGACTTTCCAAAGCTCCAGCCCCCAGACCGGCGCCGCCGCTATAGCCGGGAGGATTACCCGGCCCACCCGGCCCGCCGGTAAAGAAATCGCCTCTGATTACCTGGAATATAAAAAACACCAGGCCGTAGGCCGCCAGGACTATAGCCAAGCCGATAGCGCCGTTGGTGATGATCTTTTTAGCATCAGCAATCTTTTTAGCTTCGCCGCCCGAGGTCATCCATTTAAATCCGCCGTAGATCACGATGACTACTCCGATCACACCCAGAAATCCCAGGAAAACATTGATAATAGTAGCGATCAACGTACGCAAATCAGTGTTGGCCAGGCGCGCCCCTTGCTGTACTAGATCATTGACGCCGTAGTATAGATCGGCGTTGTCGGCCGCCCGGGCCAAATGCGGCAACAAAAAAATAACTGCCAAAAGTAAAATAATTGTAACAGTTATCTTCCTATTCTTAAGCATGGTAAAAATGTTTATTTTTTTTAATTAACTATATTTTATTTTCAAATTCCTAATTTTTCTTTAACCAGACGCTGAACCAGCTGTCCGTCAGCCCGACCGCGAGTCTGAGCCATCACCTCTTTCATCACTAAACCAAAATTATTGCCTTGGCTGGCGATCGCCTCTTCTACAATTTTAACTATTTCGGCTTCGCCCAAACCGGCCGGCAAGTAAGCCGCCAAAATAGCGGCCTCGGCTTTTTCTTTGTCGGCCATTTCTTGGCGGCCGCCACTGGAAAAAGCCAGGATAGCATCCTGCCTTTTTTTCAGTTCTTTTTGGATCACAGCTAAAATATCGGACTCCTCCATAGTGCCCCGCTTGAGCTCGATAGATTTGTTTTGCAGGGCGCTTTTGAGCATACGCAAAGTACTGAGTTTGGTATCCTCCTTATTTCGCATCGCCTGCTTAAAATCTTTTTCTATATTTTCCGCCAGAGACATATAACCTTAGCTAGCTTGTTTATCAATCAATTGCCTGCTGGCAAGACAGCTGGCGTCGACCGACTGATAAACAAAGAGCGAAGACTATTTTCTAACTTTATTTCCTTTACCGCGCTTAGAGAGCGTAAACTCATCTAATTTTCCTAAGCGTTTCAAGTAATCTATTTTGTTAGTTAATTTATTGCGCCGCAAAGCTGATTCTTTTAACTCCCGTTTGGTCTTTTTTTTGCCGTAGAATCGGACTTTTTTGGCCTGTAAAATTTTGCCGCTTTGGATAGTCTTTTTTGTAAATCTGCGAATAAGGGCTTCAAAGGACTCGCCGCCCTTTCTTTTGACTTCCAACACAGTGTTTCACCTCCCGTTCTTTACTAATAATTAAATTAATATTTTTGACAAGCTTTTTAGCTTATTCTTCCCTCTAATAATGACAAATTTAAGGGACAAAGTCAAGACTTTTTGTCCCGACTTTAGACCACGGGCGGTTTGGTCCTGATTTTCAGACTGCGCATAACCTGGCTACTCAGCCGTTTGCGCACCTCGGCCTTTATTTTATTAAAATCAACTGTCTCCTGTATGCCGTTTTCCATATCTCTAATAAGTACCGTGCCGTCAGCAATCTCTTTCTGGCCTAAAATCAAAGTATATTTGGCATGTTTTTTGCTGGCTACTTCCAATTGGTCTTTCAGGCCCTTTTTGGAGATATTTTCCGCCAGGGAAAATCCGTCCCGGCGCAAATCTTCAAATAGTCGCAAAGATTTCTTGCGCGCCTCCACTCCCAGTTGGGCGATATAGAGATCACAATATTTTTCCTTATCAATTTTAATCTGTTTTTCCTGCATCAAAGCCACTATTCTCTCAATACCCATGGCAAATCCTACCGCCGGCGTAGGACGTCCTCCCAGGAGCTCGACCAGATCGTCAAAACGTCCGCCGCCGCCCAGAGCACTAGCTTTGCCCTCAGCGCCAGCTTCCACAATTTCCCAGGCGGTCTTGGTATAGTAATCCAGGCCACGAACTATGCGGGAATTAAGATTATACTTAATGTCAACTTCTTCCAAATATTCTAAAACGGACATCAGATGATTTTTGCACTCCTCGCAGAGATGATCGACAAATTGCGGAGACTGCTCAGCTAATTCCTGACAACGTTTATTTTTGCAATCCAAAAGACGTAGGGTGTTTTTATTTAGCCTTTCCTGGCAATCGCTACAAAGATCTTTCTTATAATCCTGATAATAATGTCGCAGAGTTTTCAAATAATTTGGCCGGCAATTACTATCCCCTACGCTATTAATTTGCACCTCTACCTCCAGACCCAGGTCAGTCAGAAAATTATGCGACATGATAATCAGCTGAGCGTCAATCACCGGATCCTTATCGCCGATAGCTTCAAAACCAAATTGCCAAAACTGGCGATAACGGCCGGCCTGCGGATTGTCATGGCGAAACTGCGGCGCCAGGTAATAGACTTTGACCGGCTGGGGCTGATTGACCATGCCGTGCTCGATGTAGCTACGCGCCACCCCGGCGGTGTTTTCCGGGCGCAAAGACAACTTATCGCCCCCGGCCGTGACAAAAGAATACATTTCTTTAGAAACAATATCGGTCGCTTCACCGACTGTTCTTTTAAACAGATTGGTAAATTCTAAAACCGGCGTGTCCAGACGGGCAAATCCGTAGTTGGCACCCATGAGATCCACATTGTGCCGGATCAGCTCCCAGTAGGGTTGTTCTTCGGGCAAAATATCTTTCATGCCCTTGACCAGCTGAAACTGCATCTTTTTTGCTTTACTCATAAATATAGTTTGATATTACTCGCTTAATTTTAGTAGCTGGGTAGATTAAAGGTGCTGATGCGGTCAGCCGGCCAACCCCGGAACCAGACCTTGCCGATTATTCGGTCTTTGTTAATCGCTCCAAATTTACGAGAGTCGTGGCTATTAGTACGATTATCGCCGAGCACATAATATTCACTAGCTTTTAAGGTAATCGCGGCTATATTGTCGTTGGAAAACTTGGCAACATAGGTTTCTTTGAGCTCCTGACCGTTGACATAAATATGCCCGGAGCGCACTTCCACTTCTTCTCCCGGCAAGCCGATGATGCGCTTGATATAATAGACCCGATCATCAGCCGGACTTTTAAAAATCACCACCTCGCCTCTTTGGGGCTGATCAAAACGGTAAGATATTTCATTGATGATCAGATATTCCTTGTCGTGAAAATTCGGCTCCATGGAAGCCCCCTCCACATAAAAAGGCTGGACTAAAAAAAGCCGGATGGGCACGATGATGGCCAGTGAAATCAAAACTACTTTGACCACCTCAAAAACTAAAAGGCCCAGTTTCTTGGCCCAGTTATCGGAAGCCACCTGGCCGGCGTCAAATTTGTCTAAGTCTAAATCCTTGTCTGACAGTCCTGGTTTTTGTTTTAAATCCATATTTAATTAGTAAAAATTAGCCAATAATATCAGTATTATACACAATCAAAGCTCTAAAATCAAATGATAAAGGGGGGACGGATCGACCCAAAAAAAGCCTAAGTGCCGGACACGGAAAATCATTGACTAATAGCCCCTGAACTTGTATAATCTAATAACGTTTATTAAGTAATTCCGCTTGTGCTATACTAGAATCATGTCGCCAGATTTTTATAAAAGACAAGTTAACCTGCTGGATGAAAACCAGCCGGCAAGTCCCAGCGCTGTGGGTCAGACCCGCGCCCTAGCGGACAGCGACCACGCTGAACCGGCCCGGCCAAAAACAAGAAAGAGATCGTCCAAAAAAAGGCTCTCTCTCTTTTTCGTTATACTGATCATAATCTTCAGCGTCATCACCAGCATTCTTGCGGCGGATAACAATAGTTTTTTTTCCGGCGTAAAAAATAGCTATATCGTCCGGCAGATAATTAACATCGTCAATCCCGGTGAAAAATATCTGGCCGGCGAAAAAGAAGACCGGATAAATTTTTTGCTGATGGGCATGGGCGGGCCCGGTCATCAGGGACCATTGCTGACCGACACCATGGTCATCGCCAGTTTCCAGCCCTCCACGAAGAGAGCGGCTTTATTTTCTATACCGCGCGACATGATCGCGCCGCTAGGCTCCGGAGATTACCGCAAAATTAATTCTATTTACAGCGTCGGCGAAGATCGAGGCGAGGGTCAGGGCGGGCTCTTGGCCAAAGAAGTTGTCGGCCGGACTTTTGACATTCCCATTCATTATTATGCCGCCCTGGATTTTAACGGTTTTGTGGAAGTGATCGACGCTATCGGCGGCGTCAAGGTCGATGTGGAAAAAAGCTTTACTGATAATCAGTTTCCTACCGAGGACTACAAATATCAGGAAATCTCCTTTAAAGCTGGCTCACAAAAAATGGACGGACTGACGGCACTGCGTTTTGCCCGTTCCCGCCACGGCAACAACGGCGAAGGCTCTGATTTTGCCCGCATCAAAAGGCAACAAAAAATTATTATGGCCGCCAAGGACAAGCTAACCTCCTTTAATACCCTGATTAATCCCCAGCGTATCACCAGTCTCTATAATCTGTTTAATAAATACACCAAAACCGATTTGGAGCCCTGGGAAGCGGTCAAACTAATTCACTTGGCCAAAAGTCTGGACACCCAAAAGATAATTACCCAGTCCATCGATGACCGGCCCGGCAATTACCTCAAAGCCGGCATCACAGCCGAGGGGGCCTTTATCCTCCAACCGATCTCCGGAAATTATCAAAACATCCAGATGCTGATAAAAAATATCTTTAATATCCAGGATCTGGCTTCGGAAAATGCCAAGATTGTCGTCCAAAACGGCACTAAATCTCCCGGCCTGGCCCTACAGGCCGTCAATCACCTCAACCAGGTGGGCTATAATGTCCTGCGCTACGGCAATTCTACCGAGCAAGACAAATTAAGCACGGTGATATATAATTATAATGATAAAAAGCCAAAAACTCTGGCGTCGCTGGAAGCTATTTTTCAGACCAAAGCCGAGGGCAAAGTGCCGTTGGAATACAGCAGTCCGGTAGTCAGCCAGAAATGGGATATCCGCGATGAGCACGGCAACTACCTGGATTTGGACTTTCTGATTATTCTCGGTGCGGACCAGGATATAATGCCCGATACGGAAATCATCAAAACCATCGACCCCAGCCTGCTCGGCGCTACCAGTAGTACCAGTACTATCAATATAATCGGTAACTAAGATGGCCGCTCCCATATATAAAGTAGCTATAGTCGGCCGAGCCAATGTCGGCAAATCAACTCTTTTTAATCGCCTGATTTCAGAAAAAAAGGCGATTATTTCCGATATTGCCGGCACCACCCGGGACAGAAACTATGCCGTCTGTCACTGGCGCGACTTAGAATTTTATTTGATCGACACCGGCGGCATGGGAGAAAAATCAAAAGACATCATCAACCAACAGGTCAGCACGCAGGCTATCCAGGCCATGGCCGAAGCCGATCTGATATTATTTGTAGTGGATGTACGGGTAGGAGCAACGACTGAAGATAGAATATTAGCCAAGTCTGTCAACCGGCATAAAACACCAAAAATTCTAGTAATTAATAAGGTAGATAACAACCGCTGGCGGCAAAACAATGATGATTTTTACCGTCTCGGTCTGGAGAATCAGGCTTTGGTCTCGGCGGCTAACGGTGTCGGCACCGGCGATCTGCTCGATCAGGTCGTGACCGCCCTAAAAAAAATAAAGAAAAAAAAGTCTAAAAAAAATGGCGAGGAAAACATCCGGACCATCAAGGTGTCGGTTGTCGGCCGGCCTAATGTGGGCAAGTCATCGCTAATCAATACTATCCTGGGTGAACCGCGGCTGATCGTTTCGGACCAGCCGCATACTACGCGCGATTCCCAAGAAATTATTATCACACATAATAAGAATAAGATCATTTTGGTGGATACGGCGGGCATACGCCGCTGTAGCAAAAAATCCGGCGACGATTTTGAAAAAATGGCCGTGGAACAAAGCTTGGAAAATGTCTGGCGATCAGATATTACCATCTTAGTCACCGACGTCAGCGAGCCGCTGACCTGGCAAGACAAGCATATTATTGACGAGGTTATCCAACAGCACAACGGCCTGATTATCCTGGCCAATAAATGGGATTTGGTGAAAAATAAAGATACCAAAGAATACACCAATTATTACCGAGAATTTTTTGGTTTTGCCCGCTGGGCGCCGATTGTCTTCACTTCCACAGTAAAAAAATTAAAAATCGGCGAGCTATTGGATTTACTGGTCTTAATTTATCAGGAAAAACACCGGGTGATCACGGACAATGCCCTGAGCAAACTGCTGGCCGACACTATCCGCCGGCACAAGCCGACCAAGGGCGCCGGCACTAAACATCCCTATATTTATAATCTCAAGCAAACCCGCACCAATCCCCCGGAGTTTATGATCAAGATTAATTTCAAAGCTATTCTGCACGAATCCTATCTTAAATTTATCGAAAATAACATGCGCTATAAATTCGGCTTTATTGGCGTACCGATTAAAATCCGAGTGGCCAAAAGCCAAAATTTACAAGATAAATAAAAATATGCGACTAATTATCGGTTTGGGTAATCCCGGCGAAAAGTATGCCGGCACTCGCCACAACTTTGGGCAGATGGTGGTAGATTTTCTGGCCAGTAAAAAACAAATTAGCTGGCACAAAGACAAGGCCCTGCAAGCGCAAACAGCGGATTTTCGCAATGGCACGGAAAAAATTATTTTAGCCAAAACTGAGACTTTTATGAATGAAAGCGGCCAGGCCGTCCAGCTCTTAAAAAAATACTATAAATTGCCCAACAATAAAATAATTGTGATTTATGATGATATTGATTTGCCGCTGGGTAAAATACGACTATCCAAAGGACGCGGCGCCGGCGGACATAAGGGCGTAGAATCCATCATCGCCTATCTGCATTCCAAGGACTTTAAACGCCTCAGACTGGGCATCGCTCCCCAGCTGGGACCAGCCGAGGATTTTGTGCTCAAGAAATTCGGCGCGGAAGAAAAAAATAAAGTGCCGGAAATCATCGACACTTGTCACCTGGTCATAGAATATATACTGAAAAATAACTTTGATCTAGCCGCTAATAAATACAACGAAAAATCTCCTGAATAATTTTCTTCGTTGAAGTCGCGCCTGGCGCGACAAAATCGAGAAATTAAACAGTTCTCGACTGCGCCGCGTCCTATGCGGCTATGCTCGAACAAAAAAATATTTTGGGGATTTTTCATCCTGCGTCTCCCGCGAAAGCGGGAGTCCAGAATAGCTCATTTACGCTGGACCCCTGCTTTCACAGGGACTCAATTTTTGCTTTTCTGGAGCGAAGTCGCGTCAGACGCGACGAGCGATAGAAACTCAGATTCTATCGTCGCGCTCAGCGCGACTCCAGAATAACGATAATAATTTAGCCTAAGAAACCGAAATCCAAACCCAGATAATGAATAACCACCAGTAAAATAAAAAGCAAACGTAAAGGTAGGACAAAATGAATCTTAGTGCGCCAACTTATATAGGTCAGGAAAATATTAATTAAAAAAAGATAAAACCAAGGAAAGAAAAAAAGCGAACTCAAAACTAATTCGCTTAAGCGGTCACAGAGAGAGTCAATCCGGTAGCCGCGGATACTTTCACGGTGATAGTGCCTGGCCACTAGCCCGTCCAGCCAGTCAAAGAAAATAGAAATGCCGACCAGTAGAGCGGCCAGCCAAAGATGCCTGGGCCAAATATAAATCATTATCACTACTACGATCGAGGCAAACGAAATAATGGCCGGATTAATATTGGGCAAAGGAAAAACCGCTAAAGCATCTAAATGCCGGCGGCCGGTTACTACCCAGGACATTTTGGTAACATCTCTTGGCATAGTCAGATTGACTATAATCTATCATATTGTGGTCAATTTTTCAATTCAAAAAACCACTCCCTATGGAATGGCTTTTTGCTCAAAATATTATTAACCCCTTCGCTCTTCCTCTTGATAAAGGGGAAGATGGGAGGGGGTATTAAAAAAGCTGTTTTAATTCCTATAAGTATTTTTTTAAAAAATCTTCCCGCCTCATAGTGGCTAGCGAGATCCCTCTAGGGTCGTCGCCAAAATTTCTTTTTCTTGTTTCCTCGTCAACCTGGCCTTCCACTTTAAAACCTAAGCGTTCTACTAAACGCGGGTGGCTGGCCACTATCCATGAAGTTCCGACGATATTCTTAATATCCATATTTTGATCAATTACTTTGGCGACGGCATGAAGACCCTCTCTTAACAATCTTAATTTATCTTTGGTAGCAGTCGTTTCATTTGGCGGTACATGAATATGTAGGCTGTCCCCTGCTATATTATAAGCCAAAAATTCATTGATACTGGTCATCTCTCCAAATTCTACAAAAACTCTTCGCGAGACTCTTTCAAAATCTGCCGGCCGATCATATTTTGTCTGCACAACCGGTTCTAAAATCCCCAAGACTCCCTGTATAAATTGTTCTTTGTCTTCTTCTGTAGCCATATCGTCAATCTTGGTCATTAAATCCTCTTCCGACTGATTATAAAACTCTTTAAAAAATAAAATGCGCTGTTTTACGTCTTCAGCACGACCGAAACCATTGTCATGACTATCAAATATAATTCCTATCCCTCTCCTTAAGCGGTCTGCAAACTCCGCCTTTTCCTGCTCTGACTTATTGATGGGCGATTGTTCTATGGGGTTTTCCGGGTTCATAAATTTATAATTTTAAGGCTTTTTTAGTATAGCACAAAAAATGTAAAACAAAAGAGCCCGGCCTTACAGTCGGACTTCTTTTTAAATACTAATTAAAACGCAATTTTGATACCGGGTCCCATGGAGGAAGTTATAGTCATGGTCTTGATAAAAGTGCCCTTCACTCCCGAGGGTTTGGATTTTTTCAAGGCATCAAAGATAGCCTGAAAATTTTCCAGCAAAACTTTGTCCTCAAAAGAAACTTTACCGATGGTCAGATGGATATTGGCATTGGCGTCATTTTTGAAAGAAATCTTTCCTTTCTTAAGCTCACTGACCATCTTTTTGACATCCGGTCCGATCGTGCCGGTCTTGGGATTAGGCATCAGGCCTTTTTGACCCAAAATGCGGGCCACTCCGGCCATGCTCTTCATCATATCGGGTACAGTCACGGCAATATCAAAATCACATTTACCGGTTTTTTTGATTTCCTCTATTAATTCGTCACCACCGACCAGATCCGCTCCGGCTTCTTTGGCTACCTTGGCCAGAGCCTCGGGCACAAAAGCGGCCACGCGTACAATCTGGCCACTGCCATGGGGTAGGGCTACAGATCCGCGCACCAGCTGATCGCCTTTTTTGGTATCAATGCCCAGATTGGCATGCACTTCTACTGAAGCGTCAAACTTAACTGTAGAAGTCTCTTTGACCAGCTTGATGGCTTCGTCAATCTTATAGAGCTTACCCGGCTCCAGTTTGGCTTTGGCGTTTTTCATTCGCTTACTTGTTTTTGCCATATATTTATAATTATGAGGTGTTGATGCTTAATAGACAAATTAAGCTCCCTCGCACATTAGTTAAAAGTTTAGAGTTGCAAGTATAAAGTAAAAAATTTTTAAACTTTTAACTTTTTACTTCTGACTTTCCACTGTTACTCCCATCTGACGGGCGGTACCGGCAATAATTTTTTTGGCGGCCTCCAAATCATTGGCATTAAGATCAGCCATCTTGGCCTTGGCGATTTCAGTCAGCTGAGCATCGCTTAGTTTACCGACTTTTTCCTGAAGAGGTTTGCCCGATCCCTTGGGTAAATTGAGTATCTTTTTTATCATCTCCGAGGTCGGAGCGGACTTTAGAATAAAGCTAAAAGTACGATCCTCGTACAATGTCAAAAGTACCGGCACTACTTCGCCTTTACGGTCCTTGGAAGCTTCGTTAAACTTGGCGCAAAAATCCTGGATGTTGACACCGTGGGGTCCGAGCGCCGTACCGACCGGAGGCGAGGGATTGGCCGCTCCGCCCACGATCTGTAGTTTGATAAGCTGTTTAATTTTCTTGGCCATATATTTATCTTTCTGAGGTGCAGACGCTTAATAGACAAATTAAGCTCCCTCTAAATAATTTATATTTTTTTAATTTGTAAAAAATCCAACTCCACCGGCGTTTCCCGGCCAAACATGGAGACCAGCACTTTGGCTTTGCCGCGGGCCTCGTCAATCTCGGAAATCTTGCCTTCATAATCCTTAAACGGTCCGTCCACGATCTTAACCACATCGCCTTCACCGATATCAATCTTAAACTCCGGCTCTTCCTGACCCATACGCACCGACAGGGCCTTGATCTCATCTTCCGACACCGGAGTCGGAGTTGTACCGCTACCCACGAAACCGGTGACGTTGGGCGTATTGCGCACCACGTACCAGGAGGCGTCAGTCACGATCATATTGACCAAAACATAACCCGGAAATATTTTCTCTTTGACGGTTTTGCGTTTGCCGTTTTTGATCTTGATCTTGGTTTCGGTCGGAATCAAAACATCAAAAATCTTGTCCTCCATATCCATGGACTCAATTCTCTGTTTGAGGTTGCGCGCCACGTTTTCTTCATAACCGGAATAAGTGTGGAGAACATACCAGCGTCGACCTTGTTGGGCACTTTGTTTGGCCATATATTTGCTTTAATAAATTACTTTTATTTTAAGCGATGACTAGCTGTAAAATCCAAGCTAAGACAAAATCAATCGCCCCCAAGACAATCGCTACGGCTAGGGAAATACCGATCACGATCAGGGTATGATTAACGATGACCTCCCGGCTGGGCCAGACTACTTTGGCCAGTTCTTCGCGGGCTCCTTTGAGATAATTGCTTAATTTATTCATAAAATAAGGCTAAAATTGGGTCTTTTAAAACAGCTCGGAGAAGCTGTTTAATAATGACCCTACTATATCATAATAGAAATATTTTGGCAAGCCCGTAGAAGCCTCCGGCTCTACGGGCCACGGCCTGCTACTGAATAAATAATATCATCAGATGGAACGCACTCTCAATAAAGACAACACAAATAATCCCCCCGCAACAATGATGATAGCAGGCCCGAGTTGTAATGCAAAGTAAGTCGATAAGATCATACCGCCGACCATGGCCAGTACCGCCGATAACGCCGAGATGATTAACAATGAATTTAAATTATGCGCCAGATTGCGGGCGATGGCCGCCGGAATAATAATCAGTGATCCCATCAGCAACACCCCTAAAAATTTTAGCCCCAGCACCACGGTCAGAGCAAACAACAATAGAAACTGCCATTCCAGTTTTTCCGTGGACAGATGCGCGGTTTTGGCCAGATCTTTGGAAATTAAACTCAAGACTAAGGCATGACGCCGGTAAATCACAAAAATAATGATAATTAAAGCCACAATTACGCCGATAATAAATTCATAAACGGAAAATTTACTGATGCCGCCAAAGAGCGTATCTACCAACTCATGATCCTGGCCGATGGTTAGTGCTCCCAGAGCTAGAGAAACTGTAAATAGAACACCGGTTACGGCCTCGGTGTTTAGCCCACTCAGTTTTTCTACCCGCCAAATAATAAAAGCACCGATAATCAGAGCCACGGCACCGCCGATAATAGGATTGACGTGAAACAACAGAGCCAAAGCAATACCGGGCAAAGCAATGTGGGAAAAGGCATCACCGGCCAAAGCCATGCGCCGCATCAGCGCAAAAGAACCTAATAGACCGGAAGCCACCGCCGTCAGTACGGCCAAAATAATGCTGAGTTTATCAAAATTATCCATGGGTATGGTCATAATGCTTATAACGCTTGGTGCCGAAGACCTTGGCTAAAGTAGATGGATTGGCAATCTCGTGCGGATGGCCGTAGCACAGCCCTCGCCTGTTCAGACAAAGCACATTATCCGCATAACGATTAACTAAACTAAGGTCGTGAGAGATAGTAATAATAGTCACGCCTTTTTCCGCCTGCAGACGGTGCATAGTTTCATAGATTTCTTCTTCGCTAGGCTCGTCAATGCCGGCCGTGGGTTCGTCAAACAACAGAACATTGCTGTCCCCAATCAAAGCCAAAGTCATCATAGCACGCTGAAATTCCCCTCCGGATAAAAAACCAAGGGGCTTGGGTAATAATCTTTCGCTCAGATGCACCAGATCCAAATATTTTTTTAGATCGGTTGGCTTGAGGTGATAATTTTTGGACTGCAAAAAATCATTCAGAGACAGTGGCAGGTTCCGATCAATATCCAATTTTTGCGGTACATAACCGATGACTGTGTCCGACGCCCAAGTAATAGTGCCGGTATAGGGTATGACGCCGATCAGGGCCTTAAATAAAGTAGTCTTGCCAGAGCCATTGGGCCCAATGATAGTCAGGTGCTCTCCTCTGTCCACGCAAAAACTCAAGTCTTCAATTATTAATTCCTGACTCAAACGCACGGAAAGTTTTTCTACCTGTAGTATGTTCTTGTTTTTGTTTGCGGCCATATTTTGAGGATTGTTTCGTCTATATTATAACCGAGAGTGCCATTATTGTCTAATAAAAAACCGCCTAACATCAGACGGTCTTTTAAAAAAATTATTTTATAAATTTTACACTTTTATAAAATGTCTCAAACTTATCGTCTTTAATAGCACCGTTACTAATCTGATATATCTTCCCGTCTTTTTCAAAAACTACAATTACCCAAAACCAATTACTGTCCTTTTTATTGGTGATGGTTATTTTGACTGCCTTGACGCCATCTATATACACGTCCTCTTTTTGTATTAGCTTATCAGCCGATGGACTACTGAGCGATTGGACTATTGCAGCCATGGTCTTAGTTTTAGCATCAGTTGTGGTAATACCCCAATTAAAATCATTTTTAAATTCTGGGGATGTCAAGTTTATACCCACATAGGCATGGGGTAGTTGAGGGTTTGCCAATTTGTCATAAATAGTCCAATTTTTAGGATAAGTAAATGACAATTTATAGTTCGTGCTGGTATAAGTCTGCCAATCAGCATTTTGATCGGTAAATTTAAATGAATCAACTATCGCTTGAGCTATATCAGTATCGTTGGCGATATTTATTTGGTAAGAGTCTTCTCCCTGTTCCAAAACATAAACCTTCTTAATATCAACGTCTTCTGAGAAACCTGAAATAAGTTTGACTTTCAAGCCCTGCGAAGTAGTATAGTCACTTATTTTTTTACCCGAATAATACTGAGCTATGAGTCTAGCCATAGAGTATCCCTTATGTACTGCAATAGCTAATTCACCGTTTGAATCCGGCGCCCCTACTGTTAAGAAAGACCCTGTTTGAAAAGACTCCGGCCCTTTGTCTGATATTTTATAGGAAGAACCGTCGTATACTGAAAAACCTACCCAGGATTTTGGCATCTTAATGGAATAACCAGATTCCTTAAAAGTATAGGTCTGCCAATCAGCGATGCTGTCGGTAAATTTGAACGAAGCCAAAAATTGATCCATTATTTCTAAATTTTGCCTACCTTTGTCGTCCAGATTGATCCTAGTAAAATAGGCCTGCAGATTAGCATCAATATTGCTCTGCGGCCGGCCACAGACATCGCTCTGATCATTAGTAGCAATCGGAAATCCGTCCATTCCAAAATATATTTTTAATCCCCAATAAACATTTGACCGAGGTATGTTAAGCGGCACTGAATACAATAGACTGTCGCCCGAACATTCCATGTTTATATTTTCAAAGTAGCCATAGGTGCTCTGGCCGGCGACCTTCAGTGGCGCACAATATTTCTTCTTATCAGCCTCATAATCCGCTTTCAAAAGCGAGCAACCCCGGCTCAAATCCTGGCCGCCATTATAGGAATCAATTAAAAATTGTTCAAAATCAGCAGAAGCCAATAGTATGCGCACAGATGCACTACTAAAATCAATCCAAGCCCCTTTGCCGGAAAAAACCGCAGGGCCATTGATTTGTTTGTCGGTCATAGATGAATCAACATAGCTCAGTTTTGGCGCGCCCCAAGTATTGGGGTATTTAAACGCTAATCCTAAATCTTTATTTTCATAGGACTGCCAATCAGCGGTGTTGTCGGTAAATTTTATAGATGACAAAATTTCTTTTTTTAATCCCTCGTCATTAATTAAAGCCCTTGGCGCCATATAATTATCGTCTATTAGACAAGATCCTAGGTTAATTACATAGGTCTTGCCTCGATAATTTAAATAATTGGATTGGTAGGCGCATGGCCTTTCTGCCATGGTTAGTTGCAAAAAATCTTGACCGCCAATATTTATTCTGTTTTTGACCGCTTCACAACCTTTCGGGCAATATGTATCAAAGTCAATCGGCGTCTGCAAAGTATAATAAGTAATAGAACTGTTGTTTTCTTGCTGTTCAAAACGGACCGGACTAAGTTGGTTCTGTACTTTAATATATTCCCGGGGAAATTCAAAGCTTATACCTGCGGCCACATCGGCATAGGTCTGCCGGCTCGGCCGATTATTAACCTGCACATTTGCGCCAAGTTCACTCAAGCCTTTTTGGCCTGGTACTTTCTGCCACAAATATACTCCACTAATAAAAATAATGGCCACAAATAAGACTATGACCAAAAGCATGGCAACATTTTGCGGCCGTCCCCCCTTTAGATTACTGGGCATGGATTTTTGTTTTAAGGTTTAGAAAATATATATATTATTGTTGTACTTCCCAATTTACGATATTAATAGTTGTGCGCTGGCCATAAGCCTGCAAGACTACAGTATAATCCCCGGGGTTAGCACCGGCGATGATTGACGCCACAGTCAGGGAATAGGTCGGTAGATAATAATCTACCGCTAGTTTGATGGCTCGGCGGATATCAGCATCCTTGGCTTCCCAACTGCGCAGACAAACCTTGATGTCATTGTCGTGACTGTAGCCGGCGCCGCTCAGACAACCATAGCCGTCCACTTGTCCGCCGATAACCGGTGAGATTGGTTTTATCGGCTGGATAGTCACCGGCGTTGAGGTGCTGGCCAATGGGGTCTTAGCCGGCACTGCGGCCGGGGTCGATGTGGGCACTACCGGAATCGGATTGATATCTCCAAAAATAGAATCTGCTGAGGGCGTTATTGCCGGCTGGGCCGCGGTGCTGGTATTTTGATCTACTTTAAGCGGGCTAGTATCCAGCTCACTTCCGGGTAAAATATTATTATTTGTATTTTTGTTTTGGCTACAGCTGGCTCCCAGCAATATTACCAGAGCCAGTAACATCAGAGTTTTTTTCATAGCCGTAAACTTAAATGCTTAAATATCTAGATTTTTTACAGTCTTGGCGTGAGTTTGGATAAACTTTTTGCGCGGTGCCACTTCAGAACCCATTAGTATCTCAAAAATCTCGTCGGCTTTGGCCGCTTCCTCAATAGTTATTTTCTTCATCAGGCGCGACGCCGGATCCATCGTGGTTTCCCAGAGCTGTGAGGGATTCATCTCTCCCAGACCCTTGTAACGCTGGATATTGGCCTTGGAAGGTTTTTTGACTTCCTTGGCCTCGCCGGTCTCAGAAGCCACGGCTTCGGCCGCTTCATTTTCTTCTGGGGAAAAATCCTGGATCATATCGGCTTCGCTGATACCCAGTTTCTTTTTTATCTTAATTAATTCCTCATCGTTATAAACATAGTCTATGCCCTTGCCCATCTGCACGCGGTATAAGGGCGGCTGGGCAATATAGATATGACCCTGACGCACCAAATCAGGAAAGTGGCGGTAAAAGAAAGTCAGTAGTAGAGTGCGGATGTGTGCGCCGTCCACGTCGGCGTCAGTCATGATAATGATACGGTCATAGCGCAGTGATTCTACATTAAACTGCTCGCCGATGTTGGTACCCATGGCAATAATCAGATTTTTGATTTCCGTATTGGCCAACATCTTATCCAAGCGGGCGCGCTCCACATTTAAGATTTTACCCCGTAGCGGTAAGATGGCCTGAAAACGCCTGTCCCGACCCTGCTTAGCGCTACCGCCGGCGGAGTCTCCCTCTACTATATAGAGTTCGCACTCCTTGGGGTTACGGGAAGAACAATCGGATAATTTGCCCGGTAAAGTCAGGCCCTCTAAAGCGCCTTTGCGCAGGACTGTTTCCCGAGCCGAACGCGCGGCCAGCCTGGCCTGGGCCGCCAGAAAACACTTACCAAAAATCTCTTTGGCATCGCGGGGATTTTCTTCTAAAAATGTTTCCAGACTTTCGCCAAAGACCGATTCTACGGCCGGACGCACTTCGGCATTACCCAGTTTGGCTTTGGTCTGCCCTTCAAACTGCGGTTCGCGCAGTTTGACGCTGACTATGGCGGTCAGTCCCTCCCGCACATCATCGGAAGTCAGATTGTCGTCTTTTTCCTTAAGAAAATTATTTTTGCGGGCATATTTATTTAAAACTCTGGTCAAGGCCGCGCGAAAACCGACCAGGTGCATGCCGCCCTCGGAATTATAAATATTATTGGCAAAAGCATACATGGTCTCCCGGAAATCGGTAGTGTATTGAAAAGCTACCTCTACCTCGATGTTGTCTTTTTCTTTTTGGCAGTAAAAAATCTTTTCCTGTTTGACTTCGTTATTATTATTTAAGTGGCGAATATAGGAAGCGATGCCGCCCTCAAAATGATATTTGTAAGACTTGATGTCCTTGGCATCACGCTTATCATAGATATTAATCTTAATCCCCTTAGTCAGGTAGGCCTGCTGGCGCAAATGGTCCACCACCGTGTCCCAACTGAACTCCGTAACGCTAAAGATGGTATCGTCCGGCTGAAAAATCTGGGTGGTGCCGGTCTCCTTAGACTTGGCAATGGGTTTGACTATAGCGGTCGGCTTGCCTTGTTTATACTCCTGTACCCAAAGATGACCGTCGCGGCGTACCTCGGTGCGTAGCCATTTGGATAAAGCGTTGACCACGGAAATACCCACGCCGTGCAAACCTCCGGAAACCTTGTAACCGCCTTCGCCAAATTTACCGCCGGCATGCAGAGTAGTCATGACTGTTTCTAAGGCGGATTTTTTAGTGACCTTGTGTTTATCAACCGGGATGCCGCGACCATTATCAGCCACCGATGCTTTGCCGTCCGGCAACAGACAGACATCCAGAGTATTGGCAAAGCCGGCCATGGCTTCGTCAATGCCATTGTCCACCGCTTCCCAGATCAGATGGTGCAAACCCTCGCTGGCGGTATTGCCGATATACATACCCGGTCTTTTGCGTACCGGCGCCAGGCCCTCCAAAACCGTGATCTGTTCGGCGGTGTAGCCGCTAGCTCCGGTTTTTTGCTTGGATTGTTTTGCTGGTTTTACTGTATTTTTTACCATAGAGAGTATAAAAAATTGACCTTAAATTGTTAATTTATCTAAGCTAATTTTAGCATAAAAACCACAAAAAAACAACCCCGAAACCGCTTCTGATTCAGGGTCGTTTCTTATATATATTTTGGCTAATTTTAGCCCCGTTATAGGCCTTCGGTCTGGTACGAGGTTAGCGCAAATCTGCCTTAAATTTTTTCTGCAAATTAGAAATTATTTTTTTCATCAGATCATCAATCTCATCAGAAGCCAAAGTACGCTCCTCACTCCGAAACTCCAGGTGATATGCAATAGACCTTTTACCGTGCCCGATCGCCTCACCGATAAAAACATCAAAAGGCTCTAAGTGTTTGATCAGAGGAGATACTTTATAAATCTCAGATTCTATATCCTGCCAAGCCACACTTTGCCCGACGATAATAGACATATCGCGTTTGATCACCGGAAATTTAGCTAAAGCGCTATAACTTTTATTTTCATTTATATACTTGAGCAGGGTTTCAAAAGATAACTGCCACCAGGCGACCATTACTTTGTTTGGCCCGCTATCAAATAATTTACTGTCCAAGATGCCAAACTCACCCAGAGCCAAATCCTGATATTTAATCTGATATGCCAGGGCGGCATATGGCAAATCTATTTTTTCCGATTGCCAGTCAATATTGAAATAATCACGCAAGGACTCGATTAGTCCTTTGGCTGACAAGAAAGCCTCCTCACCGGAGACGCGGCTAAGCTCCACTCCGGCCAGCATCATTGGTTGGCGAGGAAGAAATTTATTTTTTTGCTGGTCAATGTGGTAAGTACCCTTGCTGTTTTTATCAAAGACGCGTTGTAGTTCAAAAATCTTAAAATGATCATACCAGCGCATATTTTCCTCCGCTTTTTTGAGTAAGTTTGGCAACAAAGACAAATTCATATAACTCTGCTCGGGAGAAACGGCATTTTTTACTTTGATATGATCGGCTAATTTCAGTCCCAGCTTGGGCACCCAGCCCACATCAGTAAAAGCATAAGTATAGACCTCAGTATAGGACTGAGCATAAGCCAGATAAGTGCGTAGATCCCGAGCCGTGCTAGAGGCGATATCATAACTGGGTTCATGTAAGACCACGGTCGGCAAAGTAGGCGCTATATTATCATAACCATATATCCTAGCCACCTCCTCCACGATGTCCTCGGCGATGGAAATGTCTTTGGTAGCGCGCCAGCTGGGCACTTGGATAACAAATTTGCCGGCTCGATGATTAACACCAAATTGTAATCGCTTCAAAATATCTTTAATTTCTTTGGTCGGTATAGGTGAACCAAAACGCTGGTTGATCAAAGCTTCGGAAACCTCAATGATCTTGACGATATAAGGGCTGTGACTAACATCAATCACTTCGCTGGCCGCGATGGCTCCCGGATTTAAAGCTATAATAATTTCTACGGCTTTTTGCAGAGCAAGTTCTGCTAGCACCGGATCTAGGGCTTTTTCAAAACGAGCCGAGCTCTCCGTACGCAGTCCTAGGTCCATGGAAGTGCGGCGGATACTGCTGGCCTTGAAATTTGCCGATTCGATGATAATCTGGCTGGTATCGGAGGCGATCTCGCTGTTTTGACCGCCCATAATGCCGGCCAAGGCAATATATTTGTTCTGATCAGAAATCATCAAAGCGCCCTCCGGTAGCTTGCGTTTTTTACCGTCCAAAGTTACGAAGCTCTCACCCTTCTTAGCCCCTTTAACAAAAATATGCTGGCGATCAATCTGTCGGGCGTCAAAAGCATGCAGAGGCTGACCCAGCTCATACATCACATAGTTAGTCACGTCCACGATATTATTGATCGGTCGGATACCCACAGCTTCCAAACTTTTTTTTAGCCACCAGGGAGAATCTTCGATCTTGATATTTTTTAGACCCACGGCCATATAGCGGTAACAGTTTGCTGTATCCTCTACCGTCACTTTCAAAGCCAAATCTTTGCTCTGTGGTTTTATCGGCAGTCGGCTATAGGGTTTTAAATTTATTTTATAAATCGCCGCCAGCTCCCGGGCCAGACCGTATTGGCCCCAGAGATCGGGTCGATGATTGATCGATTTATTTTCTATATCAATTATAGTGTCATCCAGCTCCAGAGCCTGACTCAGGTTTTGACCGACTTTTAAATTAAAAGCTGATAAATCCAAGATCTCATGATCTGACTGCGACGGAAATAAGTCAACCAGACCTATCTCACTGGCAGCGGCGATCATGCCGTAGCTTTCCACACCGCGAATCTTGGCCTTTGTCAAAACCACCAGCTCGCCTTCGCCGTGCCATTTTACTTTAGCCCCGACTTTGGCTACGGCTACGAGCATTCCCTTGCTCAAATTTGTTCCGCCGCAGACAATCTGCAGGGAACTGTCGCCGACATCCACCCGACAAACCTCCAATTTGTCGGCTTGAGGATGTTTGGTGATTTCTTCTACCCGACCGACCACGATATTTTCCAGATTTTTAGCTTGCTGGATAATTTTCTCCACCTCCACCGTGGACATAGTAAAATCCAGAGCTAATTGCTCCGCACTCAAACCGTTTGGTAGTTTTAACCACTTTTTTACCCAATTTAAGGAAAGATACATATGGCAAAATTAAAATTGTCTTAAAAATCTCAAGTCTCCGGATTCTAATAATCTAATATCATCAATCTTATATTTCATCATCACCAGTCTGGTTAGTCCCAGGCCAAAAGCAAAACCGCTGTAGACAGACGGGTCCACATTGCCAAATTTTAGCACCTCGGGATGGACCATGCCGCAGGGCATCAGCTCCACCCAGCCGGACTGCTTGCAGACCGAACAGCCGTTGCCGCCGCAAACCAGGCACTTGATATCCAGCTCAAAACCCGGCTCCACAAAGGGGAAAAACCCCGGCCGCAGACGCACATCCACTTTAGTCCTAAACACCGCCGAGAGTAATGATTTCATCACCGCGATCAGATTGGCCATACTGATGTCTTTGTCCACCATTAACCCCTCTAATTGGTAAAAAGTATGATCGTGCGAAGCATCGGTAGATTCATAGCGAAAGACCCGGCCGGGAAAAATGCCCCGAAAAGGCGCGCCATATTTTTCCAACATCCGTACTTGCAGATTGGAGGTGTGAGTGCGTAGCAGATTATGATTTTCCAGCCAAAAAGTATCCTGCGTCTCGCGGGCCGGATGGTCGGCCGGAATATTCAAGGCGCTAAAATTATAAAACTCGCTTTCCAGTTGCGGTCCGTCATAGATGCCGAAACCCAACTGAGCAAAGGCCTCTTCCACATCCCGTTGCACTAAAGTAATTGGATGGAGATGCCCTTCCTCGCGGCGACTGCCCGGCATAGTCGGATCAAAATCCACGCCAGCGCCGCTGGGCTTGCTCACAATCTTTTCGGTCTTATCCAACAGCGACTGGAGCTCAAATTTTATATCATTAGCCAGTTTGCCCAGTCGCGGTTTTTCTTCAGCCGCCAGATTTTTTACTTCCTTTAAAATATTTGTCAGCTCACCTTTACGGCCCAAATATTTATTTTTTATTTGTGCCAATACTTCCGAATCCTGGACGGATCTTAATTCCGCCTGCAGACGGGCTTTGAGCTCATTTAATTTCTTATCCATAATTAATAAATTAATTGGTCAAATCTTTGTGGTTGTCGCGACGAAAAATCAAAGTAACTAATTCGATCACGGCCGCCAGGATAATCAGCAATAGTAAATTCCACCAGGTCAGTATCCGCATGGCTTGCAACCATAGCGCGGCGATCAAGACACCGCTCAGGACTAGGGCCTGGCGGAAAGACTCCATGGCCATCATCCGCACTAGTCCGCGGTCTTTGTTGACCAACTGGCGTAGCCACAAGCCCAACACTGAAAAAGTACCCAGCAGGGCTAAAAATAAAAAACAATAAAATATTAAAAAAACTGTAACACCGCCTTCACTGGGGTTAAAATTAACTAAAACTACCGACCAGCCGGCCCAGGCGATAATCGTGGCTACCAGCATGGTTAAAGTGTAGCTTCTGATATTCATCCCGTTAGAAATTTAAATAATACTTAGACATCTCTTGCTTCATAATATACCCGCTAAATTTCTAACGGGATTCATGCTATAAATAGTAGCAAAAAACAACTCTAAAATCAACCCAAAAACCTTAAATTATAGACTATTTTCTCGCTAAATTTATCATTTAAAATGGCCAAAAACTCAACCTGCTGGCTTTCCAGTTCATTGCGCAGACTCTGAGACAAGATCGCCATGGTCAGGATGCCCTCACTAAAATATATTGCCCGGGCTTTTTCAAAGGCTTCGGCTCCAAAAAAATTACGGATAATCTCATTGGCTTGATCCAAAACCAAAGCATCCTGCACTTTTGTGTGCAGACCTTTATCAGTCAGCCTTTGCTGAGCCAAATCTTTGAGTGAATTCCAGGGCATTTCTTTAACTATTTAGACCCCTCTCCCTCCCCCTTACCAAGGGGGAGAAGGCGGGGGTTATCTCTTATCTACTTTGGCAAAGGGACAAATTTTATTAAAATCACAACTATTGCAGACAAAGCCGGGAGTGGCCGTAAAATCCTGGGACATAATTTTTTCAATAATGCCCGTGGCCCACTCTTTGGTCTTGATCAATTCCTTTTCTGTCCCCAAAAATGAAACTTCAGAATTATTGGTCAGATAATAATAAGTCAGCTGGGCTACTTCGGTTTTAAAAATATCCTGCGCCGCCAATTGATACAAGAGCAATTGTCTTTTTTCTTGCCAGCGTACTTTTTCATCAAGCTTAGGTTTGCCGGTTTTGTAATCAATAATGCTCCAAGATTTTTTTTCGTCATCGATGCGATCGATCACTCCCCGCAAACTATAATCTTGGAGCTTCATAGTAAAGGATTTTTCCAAATACAAGGGAATAGCAAACTGACCATTAAACTTTTTGTAATAATCTTTAAGCATACGCTGGCCATCCAGGCGGTATTTTTCTTTATCTTCGGCCGAAGGAAACCAATCATCAACCCACGAATCATCATAAAGCGCCAGTAATTCTTTCTCTGTGGGGTATTTAATTTCTTGACTGCTATTTTTGCCCAAGGCGGATCCGCCTAGGGCGGAAAATAAATCACTTTGCCCGCCATTGTGTCGGTCAATGATCAACTGATAAAACTTTTGCAGAGTGGAGTGCATGGTCTTGCCAAAGCTGAAGTGAGCGTTGCCCCGGGTCGGAACTTTGATGATAAAACTATAAAAATACTGCCAAGGACAGCTATCGTAAGCGGCCAGCTGGGAAAAGGAAAAAACTTTGGGCAAGGTATAACTAATTTTTTTAGTGGTCGGTGGCAGGACAGCCGGTTCCGCGGATTTTTGTAATTTGATTTCTTTGGTTTTGAGTTTTATCTCCTCCAGAAAACGTGAGGGCTTGCGTTCACTGCTGCCGCCGTAATCTTTGGCCCAGGTCAAAAATACGCCGAGCTTGGCGCGGGTGAGAGCCACGTAAAACAGCCGCCGCTCCTCTTGCAGATGGGCATCACCGGTCGGTAGAGTTTCATTGATAAATTTTTCCGGGATTTCAATAGTATCTTTACGCTCGGTGCTGGGAAATCGCAGATGCACCAGATTGGTCACAAAAACATATTTAAACTCCAAGCCCTTGGCGCCATGCACGGTCATCACTTTGACCACATCCGGTCCGGACTCCTCGTCATACTGCAGAGCGCCCTGCTCGCCGGACTCAAACTCCAGCTCCATGGCCTGTAAAAACTCGTGGACCGTGGACTGGCCCAGCGCTTCTTCTTCCCAGGCCCGGATCTTGCGATAAAACTGATTGAGAAACTGCTGTTGTTCTTTATTATATTGATTCAGCTCCAGTGTAATAGTCTGCAGATAACCGCTATCCTCCAGCCAGGCATAGACCACTTGCGACACCGGCTTGAGCTTGGCCAGCTCCGTGTGTTTACTAATATTGTTTAAAACATTTTCTATGACCCGTTCCTCACCCAGAGGTAAACTGATATGGGCGCGGTAATTTTTCAAAGTATAATACAAGCTCCAGGATTTTTTATTGGCCAGATGACTGAGATTAATAATCGTTTCACTTTTTAGTCCGGTGTGCGGTAAACTCAGGATGCGAAACAAAGCCGTGGACTCATGATAATTATCCAGTAATTTTAAATAGGCCATGATGTCCAGCACGATGTCCTGTGAGTAAAGCCCGCGCGAAGCCATAAACTGGTGTGGCATGCCTAATTTCCTCATCATCGACACAAAGCCCTGGGCCTGATCATTGGCCCGCACCAAAATAGCAAAATCCGACCAATCTACTGATTTGTCTTTTTTCTTTATTTCCCAAATTTTGTTGAGCACGCCATCAATCTCGGAATTTTTATCCACGAAAGAAAGTATTTCCACACTACCCTCATCTTTGTTATGGCTTTTCAACCTTTTGCTAATCCCGTGGGCGCGGCCACGCGACTTTACGGGATTATACTGAAACTCCAGTCGGTCCGGATTATTGAGCTGGATAAAATCATAAGCCGTGTCCAAGATTTTTTGCCCGGAGCGGTAATTGTCCGTCAGAAATATTTCCGTCAGACCCGCACTGACTGTCTTTTTTGGTCGTGTACCTCCGCCCGAGCCGGAGCGAGGTGCGGATCGCCCTTTGGGCGAAAACTCTTTTTTGAAACTCAAAATATTGGCGATAGCCGCGCCGCGGAATTTGTAAATGGCTTGATCATCATCACCCACCACCATTAGATTATTTTTTGGTGCGGCCAATAATTTTATCAGTTCATATTGCGCCCAGTTGGTATCCTGAAACTCGTCCACTAAGATATATTTAAATTGCTGACGAAATTTTTTGAGTATGGCCGGACGCTTTTGAAATAATTGTAAAGTATAATTAATCAAATCACCAAAATCCAAAGCATTTTTTTCCAGCAGTAATTGTTGGTAGACATGATAGGCATTGGCTACTTCTTTGACTCGGGCTATTTCCATAGCCACTTCTTCGCGGTCCCCGGCCTGATCGCTGTCCAAGTGTAAATCTTCGGCGTATTTCAAATATTCCTCGGTGGAAATTACTTCGTCCTTGAGCCGGGAAAAATGAGTGAGCAATGCATGGATAAAACGAGTGGGACTGCCCAGCGGCCGATAATAATCCAAGTCAAATTTATCAATATTATTGCGCACAAAGACCCAAGCCGCGGTTTGGTTTAAGACTTTAAAATCATTGGGTACGCCGATATCAATGGCGTAATCTTTCAAAACCCGTTCACAAAATCCGTGAAAAGTGTGGATCCACAAATCGCTATATCCTAGCGGTAAAATCCGGTCCACCCGCTCGGCCATTTCCCCGGCGGCTTTTTCCGTAAAAGTGACGGCCAAAATCTCCTCCGGTTTAGCTTTGCCCTGTTCTATCAGATAGGCCATGCGTTGGCTAATGACCGTGGTCTTACCGGTGCCGGCCCCGGCAATCAAAATAACCGGCCCGGTGTCGTGCATCACAGCCGTTTTTTGAGCAATATTTAGCTTTGATAGGTCTAATGGCATAAGCCAATTTTACCGAAAAAACAAAGAAAAAGCCAGTCAGAAACAAACTCATTTTATACCCCCTCGCCCTCCCCCTTCCGCCAGAGGCGGACAAGTACTAAGGGTGAGAAGGTGGGGGTCATGCCGGATTTAATCCGGCATCTCAAGGCCACGAGGTATTGAGATTCCCGCATCAATGCGGGATGACAAAATAAAAAGGCCCCCCGGAGCCTTGGCGTAGGGGGCCTTCAAATTCCTTTCTTTGTACCTTAGCGGTACCTCTCCTTCATGCCGGACCAGGTCTCGGGCTGGACGTTGACGGCGCCGCCAGGGACGGGACCAAGATTGACCCAGGTGTTGAAGTTCTGGTTGATCCACCCATCGCCATTGCTGGTGATAGCCGTCAGGTAGTTGAAAAACACGATGTCCGAAACAGGGACCGGAGGCACCGAGGATACGAGCATGGTGTCCCAGTATGGTCTGACGGGATTGAGTTCATAGATCCAGCTACCAGATTGCACGTAGGTAGCCCCACCGCTTCCGAGAACCCTGAAATTTGACCCGCTCTGTGCTTGCGCGTCGCTCCGGAAAGCGTGCACATAGAGCACACAGCTCACTGCCAGAATCAGGCAGGACAGGGAAAACAGGAAAAAGCGTTTCACGACTCTACCTCTCTTTCAGGTTTACAAAGAAAAGATTTCAAGGCACGAACAAACAATGTAAATTACTACTTTAAAATAATACTGTCAAATAACAAAAAGGCCCAGAGCGTAGCGTAGGGCCTTTTTACAATAAAGAAATCCTTTTAAATTTGCGAGCCATCAGAGAAAATCTTAGAATTTGGCAGTGAGGCCGGCGTATATTTTTGCGCTGTTTGAGACTGAGTCTTGAGCGCAGCGAAAGACGAAGGCGAGTTCGCAAAAATAGCTGGCCGAACAAACAAATTCTTTAGATTTTTCCTCTGCGGCTCGCGCTTTTTTCTGCGCAACTCTTTTTGTGCTCACAAAAAGAGTTGCAAAACATTTAGTAATAATAAATATAGCACGCCCCACCGCCCATATCATCCGGCACATCGCAAATTTCCCATTTAATTTTCCGCGGCCGCGGACACACGCCTCCTTCGTCAATCTGACTATTGCAATTATTATCCAGACCATCGCAAATTTCCAAAGCGCCAGGATGAATATTTTGGTTGTTATCATTACAGTCGGGCTGAACATACTCACAGGCTTCCAGACCGGCGGTACCATAATCATCACCGTCACGGTCAATACAAAGCACTACACAACCCGGACCATTGTCCAATCCGTCGCAATTACTATCTACGCCGTCATCGCAATATTCCGTAGCCCCGGAATAAATATTTATATTATCATCGTTACAATCCGGCTGGGAATATGGGCACAGCGCAAAGCCGCTCGTGCCGTAGCCGTCATGATCATTGTCTACGCAAGGATCGCACAAAGCCGGGTCATCGATCTGACCGTTGCAATCATTATCAATGCCGTCACTGCAAACTTCGGTAGCGTCGGGATTGATGTCACCACTGGCGACGCGACAAGATAATTTAGTCAGATTAGAAGTTGTAAAAGTACCGTCGTCATTCCAGATCATCCGTTTCAGGCGCAGATCACGGGTATGGGTCGGCCAGTCGCCCGAATAAGGATTGGCCGCTATGCTCTGCGACATGATCCAGGTATCGCCATAGGGCACGACGATCTCGGAGGCGTTTACTCCCGGGTCGGGAATGCTACCGCGGTAGGCCCAGTTCAGACTGCCCTGATCATCCACACTTAGATCAGGGCTGGAAAGATACTGAATTTCAGTACGCGGATTGGGAATGTTATAATAATCCTCCTGATCAGTATAGTCGGTAAAAAACAAATAAAAATTATTATTGTACTCGGTAACAAAAGGATTTTCGGCAACATGGCCGGTAAGTTGGAGACCGACTCCGCCTTGATCAGCGTAAAGTTTCTTGGTGGCTAGGATATAGCCGGCACCGGCCCAATTAATCAAATCTGGAGATTGGGCGACTGAAATCATCTGCCCTGCCGGCAAACCGATATTACTGTTAACGGTCATAAACATCAGCCAGCGATTATTAACCTCATCACGAATAACAAAAGGGTCCCGGCACTGATTATCGTAGGGTTCGCCCGATCCCCAACGCGTCCAGCTCTCATTACAATCATAAACACACCCGTCGCCGGCCGTACCCAAACAATTGTTTAGCGGATACTTTGTCCAAGTGGTTAAATCCGGCGAAGTGGCCACGCCGATCCTCTGCTCGGCATCAGGATCAGATCCGCCCGCGGTCACACCGGAATAAAACATATAATACAAACTGCCTGCGGGATTTTTTATCACATATGGAGCCCATAAACCGTAAGAATCCCAGCCGGCCGGATTTTGCATCAGGGCCGGACCGACATAAGTTAGAGATTGTAGATCGGTGGCAGTGTAATGCTCTATATAATCACCATACCCCTGATCTTCATTTTGGAAAAACAAATGATACAGACCGCTATCGTCCTGAATCCAAGCATGATCAGCGATATCGTCGTCGCTATCGGGATCAACCTTACTTTCCAAAAAAGTCGGCAGGCTGTTAGGATTACAAGCTTGGGTGCTCGTAATATATTTTGATTGCAGACTATCCACGCAATCATTACCTCCAGATTGTTCGCCAATAAAACCGTCATCGTCAATATCCGGCGTGTTGGCGCTGGCCAGCAAATCTGGTATTTGTGAACCAAATAAAAAAAACAGCAGTAATGTTGCTGTCAAAAAATATATTTTCATTCTGGGCGAGTAAAATCTTTCTTTTAAATACATAAAACAAGAATTCTTCTATTTACCCTCCCTCCATATTATAACCCTATCGGGAATATCCTGTAAATACAAACGAATAAAGCCCCGCCGCGTCTAACGCGGTGGGGCTTGAGGTTTCGGCCTGACGGCCTATTTTACTTCCAGCGGATAACAATCCTCCGGAACGATAGTAGTGGAAAGTGCATGCAGGTCCCGAGGCACCAAGACCATGTATCTGATGTTCAGGCCGTGCTCATGCAAAGCCTGTAAGTTTCGCTTGATCTGCTCGGATCGTGTGCTGGCCAGGAGTTCCTCCACGGCCATGACGATCTTGATGCCCAAGACCGATTTGACCCGTCGCAGATCGCCGACATAGGTCTCCAGCTCCTCTTCCGGAGAAGCAAAGTTATGGGAACCGCCGTGGTCCCCGCAGTCCCAGTGCTTGAGCACCAAGATATCGCTGACCCCGTGCAAACCGCACGAGACCTGCACGATGCTACGCACCAAGTCGCTGGTGACCGTACAGCCGGGCTGAAACCGGCGAGTACTGCCAGGCCGGGTATGCAAATCTATCGCCGGCCGGTCAAAAATCTCTTGCGCCAAAGACATTGTCCTTGGCATCCAACGCCCATCCACACAAGCGATAGCCGCTCCGTAGTGACCCACAGCACCTCTCCTTTGTCACTTTGCCCAATTTAACGAACAAGCAAACATAAACAGAACCAAAAAATTGTACCATAAAAACAAAAACACGTCAAGCCCGTTAGAAATTTATTTCTAACGGGCTCAATAGGATACCGTGTTTTCACTATGTTTATCCCGGTTATTTATTCAATAACCACATATTCTAAACCTTGGGGAGCAGTCTTGCTATAAGCCATGATTATCTCCAGCTCAGCCGGTAGCTCGGCGGCCAGCATATCTTTGGCCGCCCGCAAATCTTTTTGATAAGTCTCTTCTTCAGCCACGGCTGAAGCAAAATTTTTACTACCGCCATAGGCGCCGCAATCATGATGCCAAAGTAATAATAATTTTTTGATGTGATGCAGATTTATGGAAACATTGACTATTTTCTCCACAAATGTTTTTTTAAAGCCGTTGCCGTTTAAAATTTCTTTGCCGGCTCCGGGCCAGGCATAGAGATCAAAATCTTTAAAGCCCAGTCCGCTGGCGATAAATTCCTGATCAGCTTCGCGAAACCGAAAATCAACGCATTTGATCACCGCCAGCGGGCAGTCGTGCTTAGACAAATTATCGTTGGGCACAATCTTATTCATATATTTATTCTCCTTCTGGTCTGATACTACTGCGCACTCCTTTGAGCTTATGTTTCCGGGCGACCCGCAGACGGGCCATTTCTTTTTCCATCTGCGCGGTGAAAAAGGCAAACTCGCGGGCGTCTTTGACTTTGGTCTGACGCATCTCTTCCGCGCGCCGATGAGCCTCAGCCGCCTGGCGCTCGTCGATCTCCTCGGCTCTTTCGGCACTATCCGCCAAGATAATCACTTGGTCCGGCAGGATTTCGATAAATCCGCCGGAGATGGCCATCAGTGATTCCTGGTGTCCCTCATGCTTGATGATGATTTCACCAGGCTTGAGCTGACTGACCAGCGGCAGATGGTTAGGCAAAATAGTAATTTGCCCCAAAGCGGTTGAAACCGACACTTGAGCCACGGGTTCGGAAAAAAGCACTTTATCCGGAGTGACTATTTTTAAATTAAACTGAGCCATGATCTTAATCCTTTTGTTAAAATTAGTCAATCATAATATTAACTATGATTTTCCGCCCGAGCCAGAGCGAGGCACGGATCCGCCTTGGGCGGAGACCTCGTCAATAGTGCCCTTCATATAAAAAGCTTGCTCGGGTTTATCGTCATGTTGACCGGCCAAGATCTCCTTAAAACCTTTGATAGTGTCTTGGAGAGAAACATATTTGCCCGGCGTACCGGTAAAAGTTTCGGCCACGAAAAAGGGCTGTGACAAAAATCTCTGGATCTTGCGGGCGCGGGAAACAATCACTTTATCTTCTTCGGATAATTCGTCCATGCCCAAGATAGCGATGATGTCCTGCAAATCTTTATAGCGTTGCAATACTTTTTGCACCTGGCGCGCCGTATCATAGTGTTCCTGACCCACTACTTCCGGATCCAAAATCACCGAGGTGGAATCCAAAGGATCTACAGCCGGATAGATACCCAGCTCGGACAAACTGCGGGCCAACACCACCGTAGAATCTAAGTGGCCAAAGGTAGTAGCCGGCGCCGGATCAGTCAGGTCGTCAGCCGGCACATAAACAGCCTGCACCGAAGTGATAGACCCTTTGTCGGTAGAAGTAATTCTTTCCTGCAATTCGCCCATCTCGGTAGCCAGAGTCGGCTGATAACCCACGGCCGAAGGCATGCGGCCAAGTAGCGCCGATACTTCCGAGCCGGCCTGGGTAAACCTAAAAATATTATCAATAAATAATAGGACATCTTTACCGGCCTGGTCGCGGAAATATTCGGCCATAGTCAGGGCGGTCAGACCCACGCGCTGACGGGCTCCGGGCGGTTCATTCATCTGTCCGAAAACTAAGGTGGTATTTTTGAGTACTCCCGAAGCTTTCATTTCATAATACAAATCATTTCCTTCGCGGGTTCTTTCTCCCACTCCGGCAAATACGGAAAATCCGCCGTGCTCGGCCGCGATGTTTCTAATCAGTTCCTGGATGACCACAGTCTTACCCACGCCGGCGCCGCCAAACAAACCAACCTTGCCGCCTTTGGTAAAGGGGCAAATCAAATCAATAACTTTAATACCGGTTTCAAAAACCTCGGTCTTGGTCGCCTGCTCGGTAAATTTCGGGGCTAAGCGATGAATGGGCGCGGTCTGGTGAACCTTGATTTTTTCCTGGCCGTCTATCACTTCACCCAAGACATTAAACATCCGGCCCAAAGTTTCCTTGCCCACCGGCACCGCAATCGGTTTGCCGGTGTCGATCACTTCTACGCCGCGGGCCAGACCATCGGTCGTACCCATGGCCACCGTGCGTACTAGACGGTCTCCCAGATGTTTTTGTACTTCCAAAATCAAATCCCGCTCGCCTACTTTGACTTTGAGCGCCTGATTAATCTCGGGCATCTTTTTCTCAAAATAAACATCGACTACGGCTCCGATAATCTGCTTAATTATTCCTTTATTGTCCATACTTGTTCCGTTAGAAATTTCTTTGTTAGTATTCATATTATATAATAACCACTTATTGCTAATTTTATTTCCCGTTTTTAAAAATTTCTAAACGGGAGCCATTTTTTTAACCGCTTAGTGTGCCACTCCCGGCGGCGATCTCAGCAATCTCGGCGGTGATGGCCGACTGCCGAGCCTGATTATAAGCTAAGGTCAGATCACTGACCATTTCCAGGGCCGCCTCGGAGGCGTTTTTCATGGCCAGCATACGGGCGCTATGTTCCGAGGCTTCGCTTTCTAAGACCGCTTGAAAAATTTGCACTTCCACCAGCCGCGGCAGAAAACTATCCAATAACTCGCTGATGCTCGGTTCAAAAGTGATAAAAGGGATCTGGGATAGATCTATTTCTGCTTTGTTTTTTTCATGGCTGATGTGTCCCAGTCGGGTATCAATCTGCGGCACAATGGGTAATAGTTGTTTGACGTGAGGCACCTGGCGCAGGGCCGACATAAAATCAGTATAGGCCAAAAAAACTTTATCGTAATCCCCACCTAAAAATTCTTTTGTAACCAGATGAGCCATCGGATTGATCTCCGCGGCCGACTGGGTGATGTCGGTTTTGATAAAATCGGCGACTATATTTAGTCCTTGGCCGCGAGCTTCATCCCGGCCACGAGCGCCAAAAGAGATTATATCCGTTTCCCGATTTTCCGGATGATGGAGACTGATAGAAGCCACTACTTTTTGCACCAGATTAAAATTAAAACTACCGCACAGACCCCGATTAGTACTGATCATCACCACCAATACTTTTTTCACTTTCTTTTTTTCCTTAAAAAAAGGATGCTTTTCCGGACCGACAATACCAACAAGACGTAGCACTGTTTCCCAAGTCAAATCCGAATAAGCGCGAGTAGCCAAAACATTGGCTACCGCCTTGCGCATCTTGGCGGCCGCCACCAGCTCCATGGCCTTGGTAATCTTGCGCGTACTGGTCACGGATTTTATCCTTCTTCTGATGTCTCGGGTTGCTTGGGGCATACTTAGTTAAAAGTAAAAAGTGAAAAAATACAAAGTCTCATAAAACTATTTTTTCTTCTCTTCCTCCACTTTAGGTTCTAAATCAACCAGTTCAATAATCATCTTTTTCAATTTTGTTTCGTCGTCCGCCGACAGCTCGCCGGTTTTTTCAATATTCGCTAAAATCTCGGCGGCTTCGGCCTCCAGTTTGGTAAATAATGAACTTTCAAATGCGGCCAGATTGGCTACCGGCACTTTGTCCAGATAACCATTGCTCACCGCATAGATAATCGCCACCTGCAGAGACTGGGCTAAGGGGCGAAATTGACCTTGCTTTAAAATCTCGGTCACGCGCACACCCCTTTCCAACTGCTGTTTTGTGCCTTCATCCAAATCTGAACCAAATTGAGCAAAGGCTTCCAGCTCGCGGAATTGGGCTAAGTCTAATTTTAATTTGCCGGCTACTTTTTTCATGGCCTTGATCTGAGCGGCTGAACCGACGCGGGAGACCGATAATCCGGCATTGAGGGCCGGACGGATGCCTTTGTAAAATAAATCTGTTTCCAAAAATATCTGTCCGTCAGTAATGGAAATAACGTTGGTGGGGATGTAGGCGGAAATATCTCCGGCTTGAGTTTCAATAATCGGTAAAGCGGTGAGGGACCCGCCGCCCAATTTATCACTGAGTTTAGCGGCGCGTTCCAACAAACGAGAATGCAGATAAAAAACATCTCCGGGATAAGCTTCGCGTCCCGGCGGTCTCTTGAGTAATAATGAAATTTGACGATAGGCAACGGCGTGTTTTGATAAATCATCATAAACCACTAAAACGTGTTGTCCTTTATCCATAAAATATTCGCCCATAGCCACGCCGGCATATGGAGCTAGATAAGCCAGAGGCGCCGAACCGGAAGCGCCGGCTAAAACCACGGTGGTATATTCCATAGCGCCGGTTTCTTCCAATTTAGCTACGATGCGGGCGATTTTTGATTCTTTTTGGCCGATAGCGACATAAATACATTTTACGTCTTTGCCTTTTTGGTTAATGATCGTATCAATAGCCAGAGCAGTTTTTCCAGTCTGGCGGTCGCCAATAATCAATTCGCGCTGCCCCTTACCGATAGGTATGATAGAGTCAATAACCTTAATCCCGGTCTGTAGCGGCTGGCGCACGGACTGACGGTCAATTACTCCGGAAGCAATCTTTTCCACCGGATAAAAATCATTGGTCTTGATCGGACCTTTGCCGTCTACCGGCTCGCCCAAAGCATTTACTACCCGGCCGATGATGGCCTCTCCTACCGGCACGCTTAATATTCTTTTAGTACGGCGCACTCTGTCGCCTTCTTTAAGATCGCCGTATTCGCCCAAGATAATGGCGCCGACACTATATTCTTCCAGGTTGAGGGCTAAACCGTAGACCATCTGGCCATGTCCGGTTTCAAATTCCAACATTTCCGAAGACATCACATCAGAGAGACCGGAAATCTTGGCGATACCGTCGCCGATTTCGATAATTTCTCCCACACTCTCTTCCTGACCTTTAGATTCAAAAGAAGACAGTTGTTTCTGGAGACTCTTCACTAAATACTCGTAAGACATATTTTTGTTGCTTATGGTTTGTGGTTGGCGGCTAATAGCTTACAACTCTTTTATAATAAATAAAATAAGCTAAAGGCCATTAGTTATTTAATTGTTTGGTTAAATTATGTAATTGATTTTTTAAACTCAAGTCAATAATTTTATCATTATACCTGATACTCACGCCGCCGAGTAATTCCTGGTCTAGGACTGATTTTATCTGCACTTTCTTGCCGCTACGGCTATGCAATAAAGTTTCTATGTGCTTCAGGGTAGTGTCGGATAATTTTTGGGTCGAACTAACTTGGGCGGCGACGATCCCTTGCTCGGCTAAATAAATATTCTCCAACTCTGTCAAAATTTCCGGAATTAATTTTTCCAGGTGATGTTTTTTCAAATAACCGGAAAAATTAGCCGCGACCGTTTCTAAATCCCGGTGGGTTTTATTTTGGCTGGCCAGATAAATACTTCGCGCCAGTATTTTTACTTTGTTCTTATCTTTCATTGCTAATTATTTTTTGAATTCTTTCAAAACCTTTTCTATATATTTCTGATCCAAATCCTTGCTCACGCCCTGGGAAAGTATTTTATGCAAAGCATCCACTACCAGAGCGGCTACAGCCTGCCGGGCGCTGACTACCATAGCTTCTTTTTCCGAGTTGATCTGTAGTTTGGCCTTGGCGATGATGAGCTCCACCTCCTGTTTGGTCTTTTCCGTACTTTGCTGACGGGTAATTTCACTGTTTTTTTTAGCTTCTTCCAAAATCTGGGCCGCGGTTTTTTTTGTTTCCTGCAATTTACCCTTGATCTCCTGCTCCACTTCGTCCAGACGCTCCGCCGCATGCTTGGCGTCATCCAAACCTTTACCTATCTCGCGGCTACGCTCCTGCATAGTCCTGGTCAACGGCTTGATAGCAAACCACCACAAAACTACCACCACTACAGCAAAATTAATCAGCTGGGCAATCATTAGTCTCCAATCTACTCCAAATAATTTTAATATTTCCATGAAACCTATTTAATTAATATTTCATCCCCGAAGTCCCGCCGAGCGGAACAAAGCGGGATAATAATTTAAGCTCTTAGCCCTGCCCCAAAATCATTGGGGCAAAGGAAAAGTTTAACTGATGGAAAAAGCAATGATCAAGGCGTAAATGGCAATAGCTTCAGCAAAAGCAGAGACCAAAAGCATCGGCACTAAGATCTTGCCGGCGGCTTCGGGGTTGCGGCCGATTGATTCCATAGCCTTGGCGCCGATTTTGCCGATAGCCAGACCGGGCGCTAAACCGCCGATGGCGATGGCAAAGGCCTTGGCAAATAATGTTAGATCCATAAAATTTCTCCTCTAGCAGACCCATCGACTATTTTTGGATTTTTAAAGTCGTAGGTTCTCCTAGTTTAATAATTATGTACTGACCGCTAAAAAAATAACGGCCAGTATCTAATCATTAAGCATGGGCCTCGTGTTCCGTAGAGGCAATCGTAAAATATACTAAAGTTAAAACGGCGAAAATCAAAGCCTGGATAATGCCGACAATAATTTCCAAAAACATAAAGGGCAAGGGCACACCAAAGGCCATCATCGCGGAAATAGAAGCCAATAAGACCTCGCCAGCAAAAATATTTCCAAACAAACGAAAGGACAGCGAGGCAATCTTGGCGATTTCGGAAACGATTTCAATCAGCCCTACAAAAAAATGAATGGGGTTGATCAAGACTATGGTCGGTTCCTTAATAATTTTCTTGGGAATTTCTATCAGCGCTTTGAGATTGATAAATTTATTCAGATGGCTCCAGGTGCCGACGACCACAATACCAAAAATATTGGCGGCAACGACAGAAAATAATCCCAAAGCCAAGGTAGTGTTGAGGTCAGCTGTGCCGCCGCGAAGTAACGGATAACCATCGTAAGTAATCGCCCCCACTCCCGGCAATAGGCCCAACCAGTTATTAACTAAAATAAAAATAAAAATAGAAAAGACAATCGGGAAGGCCTGTTCGCTTTTCCGGCGGCTACCGGTAACCATATCCATCATGTCCCAGGCACCCTCAATCACTCTTTCCATAAAACTCTGGAAACCCGAGGGAATTTTTTTTAGGCGGGTGCGGATAACCAGGGACAAAATAATAATAAAAAACACTGCTATCCAGGAAGTCAGCAGTGAATTGGTCACTGGAAAATCAGCTATGTGAAAAATTGGTTCGGCAAAAAGAGTGTGACCCCCCTCGTGCGAATTTTCCGCTTCGGTATGCTCGACTAAGCCGGCCTCGTTTTGCTCCGTTAAGGCCATGTTATCGTTTTGTCTGTTTTGCTCGGTCGCGCTAGCTGACATTATTTTTTATTATCCATCAATTTTTCCTTGCTTAATATATGTTTTTTAGCCGCTTCTTCTTTTTCAATCTGCTTCATATATTTTACTCCGGTCAGGCCCAGGCCGATGCTGGAGATGATAAAAGCAAAGACGGTTAGGCTCAAAAAATACAAGGGGGCGCTATCATACCTGCTGTCCAACCAGCGGCCGACAAAAAGAGCGGCTATTACCGGAAAAGCAATCCAGCCGGTGGCCTCGCCAAACATCCGTAGGCCTTGGCTCCACCAATAATTTTGTTCTTTCTTTTTTTCAGGTTCAGTCATTTTTTGGAAAAAAATACGGGCTCATTGTATCCCAAAAACCCGTATAAGTCAACCCCTAAATTTTTTAAAAATTTAGGGGTTGTCCTCGCGCAGGCGAGGACCTACAAGTGTGTCCATACAACCTAATTTTACTCCAACCTAGGCCTTTCCACGTCTTCCAGCTCTATTTCCCCGCCTTTACCGCTGATCTTAAGTATATCCTTATCAATTTTATTAAACTCCTTATTGCTAAAATTATAAGTGTTGGCTACGGTAGAAAGTTGAGAACCGAGCTTTTTATGATATTCGGCATAGGCCAGCATATGCTTTTGCAGTTTTTCTACATTTTGGCGAATTTCCTTGGCCGACTCCTCTATTTGTAAAGCGCGCAGTCCCTGTAGCACTGTCTGTAGATAAGCGGCAAAAGTCGTGGGTGAAACAATAATCACTTTTTTTTCATTAAAAGCATAATCAATCAGGCTTCTGGTGTTCACCTTTACCGCACCCACTTCATTGATTAATAAATCATAATAAATACCTTCGGCCGGAATAAACATAAAGGCAAAATCCAGAGTTTTTTCCTGGGGTCGGATATACTTGGCGGTTTCGTCGATGCGTTTTTTCAGATCGTTTTTAAATTCTTTTTCCAGTTCGGCTTTTTTATCAGCATTACTCTCACCCAGGATACGCCGATAATTTTCCAGAGAAAATTTGGCGTCCACCGGTAAAACCTTATCTTTAATAATCACCGCAGCGTCCACGGCCTCGCCGTTTTTAAAACGATACTGCATCTGATAACTCTGCGGCGGTAAGATATTGGACAAAATCATTTCCAAACTGGCTTCCCCCAGGGATCCGCGATTTTTGGAGTTGGTCAGCACTTTTTCCAGATTTTGCAGTTGATCGGTAAAGCTCACCACCTGCTTATTAGTTTCTTCCAATTTTAATAATTTTTCCGTGACATCTTTGGAGAGGCGCGATGTTTCCATAAACTGATCCTGGAGCATCTTGGAAGAATGGTGGGTAGAAGTATCTATCTTTTCACTAAGCTGTTTGGTCAGATCAGAAATCTGCTGCTGTAACAGCAACATAGATTGGCTATCCTCTTTTTTATCTTTTTTGGTCAGGAGATAAATGACGATGGCCAGCGCCAGGACAATAACTATAAATAGTATGTTATTTAGATTCATTAGCATTGGGATTAGTAGGGGTAATATTAGAACTATTTTTAAGATCACGCAAACTCTTATAGAGCAAGTAGTAGTAACTGACAAAAAACGGGGTGGTAAGAGCGTTAAAAAGCCAGCCCATATAATTGATTGTCTGTTTTTCAGTCACCTGCACTTTAAAAATATTGTCCACTATCCCGCTCAGTATGCCAGCAATAATAAATATTAGGATAAAACGCCAAAAGACCGGCCACCAATAACCCCTGACCAATTCCTTGCTCTGGCGCACCGCGGCCATGCCCTGCATATTTTGATCCACTAAAAGCCAGATAGCCATGCTATAAAATATCCCCATGATCAGTCCGGGTATAAACAAAAGTAAGGTCCAAAGTAGAGTCAGCACTCCCACGGTAATAACCAAACCCAAGTAAGACCAAAAATTTTTCTTCCCCTCTTGAAGAACTTGCTTAATAGTAATTTGATCTTGATGGTTAGCGATCAACCGATAGGTACCAAATTGAGCGATACAGCCGATAAAAATCAGTAGTAATATACTAGCTAAGCCCAGGAGACCCAGGACGATACTAATGATACCTATTGCCGGGCCGGAGATTTTTAGTATCGACAAAATCGCGAAAACACTTAGTATTAAAACAAAAGGTATTAGCCCTAGAAAGGGAAAAAATTGTAGAGCGGTGGCACGTTTAAATACTTTCTTATAAATCGCCCATGACTGGGAAAAAAGTTCTCCTAATGAAATCATATTTGCTTTTGTTGCTTCCATAAATTTTATAGTTTAAATAAATTAATAGCATTTTGACCGGTAATGGCAATAATTTCCTCTGTAGTTTTACCCCTAATCTGGGCGATCTTTTCGGCCACGTATCTGACATGCGCCGGTTCATTTCTCTTTCCGCGATGAGGCTCGGGCGTCAGATAGGGTGCGTCCGTTTCGATAAGCATCTTCTCCAAAGGTATCCACTTTACAATCTCTTCCAAAACTCCGATTTTGTCAAAGGTGATAATGCCGGTAAAACCCAGATAAAATCCGTGCTCCACAAACTGCTTGGCTTCACTCTCGCTGCCGCCAAAACAATGCATCACGCCGCTGGTCCAACTTTCATCTTTTAATACCCGGTAAATATCCTGATAAGCCGCGGGTTCATCTTTACCGTTGCGGCCGTGTACTACCAGGGCTAAATTATTTTCCCGGGCCAGGGCGATATGTTGGCGAAAAACTTCTTCCTGTTTTTTCTTTACATCATCTACAGAAGCGGCTCCTTTGGCTAATATTTCCGGCAGATGATGATAATCAAAACCGGATTCACCCGCGGCCACCACCTTTGCTCCGCCTTTTTTTATCAATCCCTGATAATCACTGATTTTGAACTGCTCGTCAAAGACATGGATAGGGTGCAAGCCGACGGCGGCATACATCTCCGGTTCGGACAGGGCTAAATCTACTGCGCTTTGGCTACTGGCTAAAGCCGCACCGATGTTAATGACTTTCATGCCGATCTGACGGCAACGGCCGACCACTTCTTCCCGATCGTCGTTATAGGCCTTAAAATTTAAATGGGCGTGACTGTCAACTAGCATAATTTATAATATAGAATGAAGGTTATTGATAGTCTGGGGCACAAAGGGCTTGATCACCGCGGCGGCTGTCGCCGCCCAGTGAGCTAACTGAGAACTAATCAAAACATTAGATATGCCGTCACTAATCGGCAAAAGCGATAGGAGATAGACAAAGGCAACCACCGCTAAAACCCCGGCTAACACCCCGACAATCGCCCCCATCAACTTATTAATCAAATCAATAAAAGGGATAATATGGAAAATCCTATTGATAATCATCACTAATATGCTGACCACGATGTTGACGGCTACAAACAGTCCGATAAAACCCAGAATATTGGCCAAAGCAGTGTTATCAAAATTTAAGGCGCCCATCAGCCAGCGGCCGGCCATCTCCATATAATGCGTGCCCAGCCAAATAGAAAAAAGCACGCCCAAGAAACCACCGATCGATCCCACTAGTCCGGATCGAAAGCCCTTCCAGACAAAGAGCAGGATGATGACCACTAAAATAATGTCTAAAACGTTCATAGTTTTTATTTATTATTTTAAAAATTTATTGCTTGCGGGGAAAAAGCGGCTCGGCGGGCTTGCTGATTTTTTTAGCAGTGATGATCCGGATGATCTTGGCGCTGGTATCGGGCATAAATGGCTCCAGCGCTGCCGCGATTTGGTACAAATCTTGGGCCAAATATTCTAAAATTTGTTTTAACTTCTTTTTATCTGCCGGCACGATGGATTTGGCCAGCTCCCAAGGCTTGGTCTGATCGATTTGAGAATTAGCCTGCTGGATTAATTGCCAGATGGAGAGTAATGCTTCGCGGAATTTAAAATTAATTATTTCTGCCGCACCAACCGGCTTTATTTTTTTCTTATCCACAGAAACATGGCCGTCAAGATAGCTGGCGATCATATTGGTCACGCGACTAACTAAGTTTCCCAGACCATTGACCAAATCGGCGTTATACTTTTTAGGAAAATCCTCTACTTTGATATCACTCTCCGCGCCGAATGAAAATTGGGATAAGATCAGATATTTGGTCACATCCGGACCATAAGTCTGAACTAATTCATCCGGGCGGATAACATTGCCGATAGTCTTACTCATTTTTTGACCGTCGATAGTAAAGAAACCATGGATGTAAAGTGCCTTGGGTAAAGGCAATTTTAGGGCTAAGAGTATGGCCGGCCAGTACAAGGCATGAAATTTTAAGATATCTAAAGCCATGATTTGGGCCTCGGCCGGCCAAAACTTTTTATATAATTTGCCGTTCGGATAGCCCAGGGCAGTAATATAATTACTCAAGGCATCCACCCAGACATACACTTTCTGGGTTTTGTCCCAAGGCAGGTCTATGCCCCAGGGTACGGATTTTATCGAACGAGAAATGGAAAAATCCGGGAGCGTTTGCTTATCGATTAGTCCCAAGACTTCATTTTTACGCGAAACCGGATAAATCAAAAGTTGATCGGACTCAATGAATTTTTTAATGGTTGGTAAAAAATCCTGCAACCGGAAAAACCAATTTTTTTCTTTGACCTGCTCCGGAACTTTATTATGTAGGGGACATTTGCCGTCCACCAGCTCGCTGGCAAAGATAAATTTTTCACAACCCACGCAATAGAGACCCTCATAGTCAGCCTCATATAAAACATCGTTGCCTGCCGGTGTCTGCGCCTGCTTCAAAGTATTTATAATATCGACAACAATCTTGATGTGCGCCGGATCAGTAGTGCGCCAAAAGTCATTTGGCGTCACCTCTAACTCCTGCCAAACAGCTTTAAATTGCGCGCTGATTTTATCCACAAAAGCCTGCGGCTCCATTCCCCGCTTAGCCGCGGCCTCGGCTACTTTAGCACCGTGTTCGTCCGTGCCGGTCAGAAAATAAACATTATTATCGCCTAATTCATGACGATAAAATCTAGCCAAAACATCCGCGACGATAGTGGTGTAGGCATGACCGATGTGCGGCTCGCCATTTACGTAATAAAGTGGCGCGGTAATATAAAATTTTTTCTTTTTTTCTGACATTTATATTATTAAATTAAATATCTTCCTGGATCGTCCCGCCGAGGCGGGAGGAATTCGTGACACGAACACACTCTTTTGAATCTCCTGCCCCGTAATAAATACGGGGTAAACTCCCGCGGGAGTCCAGTACATTATCTTAAGCAATAATTGTAGTTTTGGCTACAATCCCGTAAAAGTCGTCCAACTCTTTACTGAGAGCATTAATTTCCTTAGTCGTACCCTCCACAATAAGCGCCATCACTCCGGTGCAGTGCTTGATGCAGAGCCGGCTGGGATTTACGCCCAGACGAGCCATGATGATATGACCGTGCTCCGTCAGGATCTTTTGTACTTCCACGGCGTGAGATTGACGATCCTTCACTAAAATTGTAATTGTAGCTAAATGTTTTTTTAAAGCCATATAATTTTAGTTAAAAGTATAAAGTTACGAGTGAAAGGTTTCTCTAAATATAAATTTCTACTTTCTACTTTTTACTTGTTACTATTAGGGTAAACTCTCCTTTGATTTGTTTGGGATCTTTATTTAAAATATCCGCGATTTCCCGGGCCGTACCGCGATAAATAGTTTCAAATTGTTTGGTCAGTTCGCGTCCGATGATTAATTTTTTCGGACAATCTCTAAGTTGCTCCAGGGTTTTCATGATCCGATGCACTGATTCAAAAAATATAATCGGCTGATCGGAGTTTTTTATTTTTGTCATCAATGTCTGGCGTCCTTTTTTATGCGGTAAAAACCCTAAAAAAGAAAAATGATCCAGGGCAATGCCCGCTACCGAGATCAAAGCAGTCAGAGCCGAGACGCCGGGAATCGGCACTATTTTTTGCTCGGGCAATTGCTGTAAAACTAATTCTATTAGTTTTCCGCCGGGATCGGAAACTCCGGGCGTACCGGCATCGGTGATCAGGGCTACCTTTTTATCCGTCTGCAGTAAGAGCTTTATCTTTTGCCAATCGCGGTCGCTACTATGTTGTTGCCAGACCAGAAGCGGTTTTCTGATATCATAGTGGGCCAAGAGCTTAGCACTGACCCGCTTGTCTTCCGCTAAAATATAATCCGCGCTTCGCAAAGTATCCAAAGCCCGCAGAGTCAAGTCCGCCAGATTACCGATTGGTGTCGCTACAATATACAACATTTAATAAACTACTTACTGGGTTTATATTCCCGCCAATTTTCCACTAAAACCGAGATGGTGATGGTTAACGGCACGGCTAAGAGCGCACCTACTATTCCAAAAACTCGGGCGCCGGCCAGTAGCACCAGCAGAACCAGAAGCGGATTTAGTCCCGTGGCCTTACCCATCACGCGCGGCACAATCAACTGATTTTCCAACTGTTGGATAACGACGTAAACTACGGCCACGATCATAGCCATATTCCAGCTCTCCGCCAGCCCAAAAAATATGGCTGGCACGGCCGAAATAATCGGTCCTAAAAAAGGCACTATTTCAAACAGGCCGGCCAGTAGCGCCAAAACCAGAGCGTATTTAATGCCGAGCAAACTCAAAGCGGCATAAGACATAACAAAAATAATCACCGACAAAGCGATCTGGCCGCGCAACCAGCTGCCTAAGCGCGTCTGAATCTGGGTGATAATCTGAGCTACTAAAGCCCGCTTTTCACCGGGCACAAAGGAACAGATAAATTTAGTCACTCCCCGCTCCTCCACAGTCAGATAAAAAGTCATCATCAGTAGCAGAAAAAAACCGACAATTCCACCGAAGACAGAAGTCACTATACCGATGATAGACGAGGTCGCCACGGTCAATCCCTTGGTGATACCGCCGATGCTGGAGCCGATGGTATTGCCGATAGTCTGAGGTGTAGTCAGATTTTCCAATCCGCTAATATTGCGCCAGCTACTCGTCACATGATTATAAAATTCGGGAAAGGCCCGAGCCATATCCATAATCTGCTCGACAATAGGCCCGTACAGCAGAAAGACGCATGAACCAATTAAGGTAAAAAAGAACAAGTAGGCGGCAATGATGGACAAGGCCCGCGGTATTTTTAACCGGTGCAATCGGTCCACCAAAGGATCAAAGGTGGCGGCAATAATCACGGCGATAAAAAACAAAATCAAAACATTTTTTATTAGATAAATAAAACCCAGTAGAAGCAAAATCAAAATAAATCTGATGATGGTTCCGCTGGTGATAGACACGCCTTTGTTGGACATAGCTATTTTGTTAATATTTTTATAAATTTATTTTTGTTGACAAAAGGTCCGATGATGGCCAGATTGGCCTGCGACCAGTTAACGACCTGCTTTGCCAAAACATTTGTCTGACTGGTTGTTATTTTATCCAGCTCGGCCAGTTTGGCGCGCACGTCTTTAATTTTTTGGCCGTAAAGCTCCTGTTCGCTTAAAAAATTTACGTGAGAGTGAGCATCCTCCATACGCAATATTACCCGGCCGCGGATATTTTCCTTGGCCTTTTTTAGTTCGTCCGAACTGATGCCTTTATTTTTTATTTTATTCAACTCGGCTTTGATAGTGTTCAGGGCTTCGTAAATTTTTTCTTTATTTAAACCCGCCGCCACTACCAAGGCACCAATATCTTCGTAGCCCTGAGCGCTACAGTGGATAGAATAGCACAGCCCTCTTCTTTCACGAATCTCTAAGAACAAACGCGAACTCATATTGCCGCCCAAAATATTGGCCAGCACCTGATAGGCCAGATATTTTTTATCTATGGCAGACACATTGGGGAAACCCAGCATCAGCTGGACCTGCTCCGACTTTTTAAAGCGGATATCGACGACCGGCCGGCTTTGCCGGACTAAATTAACCTTCTTTATTTTCACCCGGCTGGCTCGGCGAGTGACCGGAAAATAACGGCTGAGTAATTTTAATATTTTGCTCTGGTCAAAACGTCCGGCCACCGCGATGATCACATTGCCGTTGTAATAATACTTTTTGTAATAATTATAAAGCGCCTGACGGCTGAGACGGCGGATATTTTCCCGGGGTCCGGCAATATCGCGACCCAAAACCGTGTTCCGAAATATCAAATCTTCAAATACATCTTCAATATGCATGCGCGGATTATCTTCATACATGTTTATCTCTTCAATAATCACGCCACGCTCCCTGTCCATTTCCGATTTATCAAACTTGGAATTATGTAACATATCGGACAAGACATCAAAAGCCATCTTGATATTTGTGCTAGCCGCGGTGATATAGTAGCCGGTGGCTTCCTTACCGGTAAAAGCATTATACTCCGCTCCGACGGCGTCTAATTCTTTGGAGATATCTACGGTGTTGGGACGCTGGGTCGTACCCTTAAACATCAGGTGCTCCACAAAATGAGAAACGCCGTTGACGGCATTACTTTCCTGGCGACTGCCGACTTTAAAAAGCACTTGCACGGTCACAGCTTGGGTGTCCTGGCGCGGGGCCAGTAAAATCACGCTACCGTCTTTTCTGACAATTCGTTTAAACATGTATATCTAAAATAACAAAATAATTAATTAAGTTTTTCCCGAAAATAATTGTCCAATTCTACTATGGCTACACGATCCTGTTTCATCGTGTCGCGATCGCGGACAGTTACTTTCTTGTCCCCTAAAGTATCAAAGTCTATGGTCACGCAATAGGGTGTACCGATTTCATCTTGGCGGCGATAGCGACGGCCGATAGCCTGTGTCTCGTCATACATCAAACGGTACTGGCCGGCCAACGCGCTATAAACTTCCTTTGATTTGCTGTTTAATTCTTCTTTTTTGGACAGAGGCAAGATGGCGATCTGCACCGGAGCTAATTTGTGGTGCAGGTGCAAAACTACTTCCGACTCTTTGGTACTTTCCGTGGTCGTGGTCCGTCCGCCTTTGACTTCTTCATAAGCTTCTATTAAAAAGGCCAACATACTGCGGTCCACGCCTACTGAGGTTTCCACAATATAAGGAATATAATCTTTATTATCAGCGTCCTTAATGGTTAATTTTTGCTTAGAAAATTCTTGATGGCGAGACAGATCCCAATCGCCGCGATTATGAATACCCTCCATCTCTTTGAAAGTTTCGTTTTCGCTAAATTCAAATTTGTATTCAATATCCGTAGCTTTTTTAGCATAGTGCGCTAGCTCATCTTTTTCGTGGTCTCTAAATTTGATATGGTCTTTCTTTATGCCCAGTGATAGATACCAATCCATTCTCAGTTTTTTCCACTGATCATAATATTTGTCCGCTGTTTTCGGCTCCACAAAATATTGCATTTCCATCTGCTCAAACTCGCGCATGCGGAAAATAAAATTGCCCGGCGTAATTTCGTTGCGAAAAGCTTTGCCGATCTGAGCGATACCAAAGGGTATCTTCATGCGCATACTATCTATCACATTGAGAAAATTGACATAGATACCCTGCGCAGTTTCCGGCCGCAGATAAATCTGATTAGCCTCTTCTTCCAAGGGACCCATAAAAGTCTTAAACATCAGATTAAACTGTCGAATGTCAGTCAGCTCCCCGCCGCAATTCGGGCACTTCACCTCTCTTACATCCAAGGGTTTGTTTTTTCCAAAATCTGGCTTAATGCCCTTTTGTTCCAGTAGATGATCGGCTCGCCAGCGCATCTTGCATTTTTTGCAGTCCACTAAAGGATCGCTAAAGCCCTCCACGTGTCCGGAAGCACGCCAGATCTGGGGATGCATCAGTATGGCTGAATCCAGACCGACGACATCATTCCGCGAAGTCATAAAGTCCCACCAGGCCTTTTTTAGGTTATTTTTCATGGCGACGCCAAGCGGGCCGTAGTCATAAATAGAGTTTAAACCGCCGTAAATCTCCGAAGACGGAAAAATAAAACCTCGCCGTTTGGCCAGATTCACTATTCTGTCTATTTTGCGATCATTTTCCATATAAAAAATATTGCTTATGCTTTATAAACACTACGAATTATAACTAAAATAAGGGTAAAAATCAAGTTAGAGTATTAATAAAACCCCCTCCCCCTACCGCTAGAGGCGGACAGGTACTAAGAGGGAGAAGGTGGGGGTCGCGGCCAGCCGCATTTGTTCATGGTCATTGCGAGGACCCTGAGCAAAGTCGAAGGGGACGAAGCAATCTACAAGCTTTTAGATTGCCACGCCCTGACGGGCTCGCAATGACGGAGACCACGCGGCTGGCCGCACAAAAAAAGTATCAAGAGACTAAAATCCCTCCGCCTTCCTGACTTTGATTTCTCCCCCCACATCATAGACCACAGTATCGCGCCGGCCAAGTTTACCTTTGAGTAAAAATTCGGCCAGAGAATTATCCACTTTTTCCTGCACCAGACGACGCAGGGGCCGAGCGCCAAAGATTGGATCAAAACCGGCCCTTGCCAGCTCCTTCACAGCCGCCTCCGTAGCTTCAAAGAAAATACCTTTTTCTTCCAATCTTTGTGCCACCTTCTTTAGTAGTAATCCAGTTATTTGTAATATCTCCTCAGGAGTGAGCGGCCGGAAAATAATCGTCGCGTCAAAACGGTTTAAAAATTCCGGACGGAAAATATTTCTGATTTCATCACGGATTAAAGCGTCTTTAAATTCTTCGATGGTTTTGCCGGCTCTGATTTGATCTTGGATATAGGCCGTGCCGGCATTTGATGTCGCCACAATAATTAAATTGGTAAAATCTACCGTGCGACCCAGGGCATCAGTCAAGCGGCCGTCTTCCATCACCTGTAAAAATATATTTAATATGTCGGGATGGGCTTTTTCTATTTCATCTAAGAGCAAGAGAGCAAAGGGCTGATGCCGTACTGCTTCGGTCAGTTGTCCGGCCTTGCCGCTGGCTACCGAACCGATCAGCCGATCCAGATTTTCCTGAGTCTGATATTCGCTCATATCTAAGCGGATCATATTTTCCTCGGCGCCAAAATATTTTTCCGCTACGGTCTTGGCCAGTTCGGTTTTGCCCACGCCGGTCGGACCTAAAAATAAAAGATTGGCAATGGGACGTTTTTTGTCGCGCAGTTCCGCCCGCGCCCGACGCAAAGCCGTGGCCACTTGTTTAACCGCCTCATCCTGCCCGACTATGCGCTTATGGATTTCTTCTTCTAGATTTAATAGTTTAGTGGACTCGGCCGCTGTCACCTGGGTCAGTGGTATATTGGTCTTATGACTGACCAGGACCGCAACGTCCTCGGCTCGGACCAGAGGATCTTGGCGCTTGGTCTTGGCCACCATGATACCTACTTCGTCCATCAGATCAATGGCTTTCTTGGGTAATTGCTGGTCCGGCATATAGCGATCAGATAGATCGTATATTTTTTCCAGCGCATCGTAGGTAAAATATACTCCGTGCTTGGCTTCCACAGTGCCGACATGAGCTTCCATCATCTTGATGGCCTGATTTTTATCCGGCTCGTCCACCATGATTTTTTTCAAAGTATGGCCCAGTTCCGTGCCTTCGATAAAAGCAGTATATTCCTTATTTGGTATACTGGCGATAACGATGATATTGCCCTGCCGGATTTCACCGGCCAGTACCGCCGCCAGATCTATACCCTGACTACTGTCCGATGAAACTCCAACCAGGTGATGGATATTATCAATATAGAGAATAATATTTCCGGAAATGGCCGACTCGCGTAAAATCCCCAAAAACCTCTCTTCCAGTACGCCACTGCCGGTGGCTCCGGAAATCAAAGCCGGCACCGACACGCTGACCAGTCGTTTATCCTGAAAAAGATCCGGCACTTCTTCAGCCATCATCTTATTGGCTAGGCCGTCAACTATACTATCCTTGCCCACGCCCGGCTCACCGATCAATATCACGCTGGACAAGTCGCTCTCAATAGTAGTGACTAACTCGGCCAATTCTTTATCCCGAGCCACCATCGGGGGAAAATAGCCCTTTTTAGCCAACAAGGTCAGGTCTTCCGAAAAAGTATTTAAAAGCGGAGTGGCGATGGCGGTATAGGCCCGGTTCATCCCCGACTTGGGTTTGAAACTGGCCCGAGCCCGAAAGTGACGATAGCGTTCTATAAGTTCCTTGTTTATATTGACCCAGGTGATGACGTTATCAATCTTGTTTTCGTCTATACTAAAATCATAAAAAAAGTTTTTTATTTCTTCACTGGCCACGACTAGGCCGCCCAACAAATCTACCTCGGTCATCTGCCGGCCCTGTCGTTCGGTCATATGCATGTAGGCATTGAGCAAAGCATCGCGCACGTTCTTGGTCAGTCCGCCGATATCCGCCTCATCCTTAACCCAGACGGACAGATGATCATCGATGCGGTCGCGCAGATTTTCGGTGCCCACTCCCAAACGGGCCAAAACCATGCGCACATCCCGATCATTTAATAAGATGTACAATAGATGCCAAACGCCGACCGGAAAAACTCTTTTAAATTTAGCGTACAGCCAGGCTTTGTCTAAGATCTCTGCAACTTCTTCCGTCAGACTGTCGGCGATGTTATGTTTGACAAAGACATTTCTGTCCCGCAGATTGGCCGTTAATTTTTTTGCCCGGCTGGCGGCACTACTTAGACGGTAATACAGATACATGTCTAAGAGAACTAGTAACCACAGATAAAAATTTATGTTGCTGGGACTGTTGAGATAAATCCATAAGGCGTGCGGATCAAAACTAGCGCTGTTTAAAATAACGTAGCCCACAATAATAGTCAGGATCACCGCCACGATCAAAAAACCGTTGATAATCAGATTGGCTGTGCGCTTAAATGAGGCTACAAAGATACTGCCGTAGCTGAGCTCCTTTTGCCAATACAAAAAATTATTATTGCTGACAAAATATTCTTTTTGGCCAAAACAAACATCACACTGCTTGCCGCCGGAGCGACCCTGTTCATCACAAGCCCGACATTGGTCAAACTTTATACTGGCCATAAAAAATTCTAAAATTATAATAAAGGCCGGCGGCCACGATCACCGGCAAAACGACCCAAAACAATACTACCAGCAGGTAGAAAATCACCAGCAGTAAAAACAGTATTAGCCGGCCGAGTACTAAAATAAAACGCATGAACAAGCTAATCAGTCGCCCGGTCCGGTCCTGCACTCCGAACATAGGTTTAAAAAAATTTCTAAGCAATAACCCGAGAGCCAGATCGCGATTGGTATTTTTTACCGAACGGATAAAAAACAGGATAATTTTAAACAACCCGGCGGAATACCACCAGATAGGAAAATACAAAACCTCTCCGATCAGGTCGATGATCAGGGTCTTAAAAGCCTGAACTACTATATTCTGCGTCATCGCTATAAATTATAACATTTTTTTGATTTAAAAAAAAGAAACAAAAAAAGCAGTTTCGACCGCTTCTGTCAAAGTGCCAATACCCCGACAATTAGGGGGCGTAGGTTGGAAACTTGGCTTTAGACGGCGCTTCGATAGAATTCCCGGAGTAACTGGTGCAAGATCCAAAAGCAATAATATCGTTTGTCAACCGGGTAGTGTAAAAACCGGTATTGGGACTGGTGCTCTGCTCGTCCTGCGGTAGACTGGCAAAATACTTACCCACAAAAGTGCCATCATCCAAGGGCACGCGCGGCTTACTGACGCCAGCACAGGTGAGCTCGCCGCCGGCGGCGGCGGTCAGCACCAGTTTATCATTATAATTATTGGTGGTGATACTAAAATCCGAAGGAATGGCGGCATTGTCCAAAACATACATATCCAAAGAGCTGGCTAAAGCGCGGACAGTGGCCCAACGCTTGGCATCCATGGCTTTATTTACTTTATCCTGCCCGTTTTCTATAAAAGTAAGGGCGGCGATGGATAATAAAGATATGACGGCCACCGCTACGATCAGTTCAATCAGGGTTACTCCTCTGTTTTCACGTAACTTAAACATAAGATAATTATAACATACAAATAAAAAAATAATCCCGTGTTAACCCGGCTTACACCCGGGGAGCAGCGATATTGGCTTGATTAAATTTTCTCAAGATACTGGTGCTAATGATAAAAGCCAGTAAAAAGAAACAGGCGCCGTAAAAGCAAGGGGTGAGAAATGGATTGACTAGGCCCTGGGCACAACCGGTGGTGCAGGCGCGCTTGTTCAACCAATCATTGAGCTCAATGCCAAAATTGGTCCAGGCAAACAAAGTCCCGGCAAGCAGGATGAAAAATTCGGTGATAATTAATTTTTTCATATATTTTATCAATTAATTAGCTAAATAGTCCACTTTGTCTGGCATATCTTGACCACTTACTTCTATTATTTCGACAGGTTGTGCGGACTCAGCCGAGCGCCATTCCATGCCCTGCTCGTTTTCAAATGGCTTAAATTTATCTCTTGCCAAAACATAAACATAGCCCTTGGCTGTTTCAATCTTGGGACGAGCATCTTCAGATACTTCAAAATGTAGTGATACTTTTTTGTTTTCTTCATCAATATCAGCTCCAAAAGAGCTGGAATGTGGCATCTTAATATTTTCTCCATTTATAATGGCTCTAAATATTGCCACGTCCGCATAAGGCGACGCCGCCACAGAAGGTTCGCCGTGGGGAATCGCTTTGCCTTCGGGCTCTGGGGCATTGTATGCTTGACGCGGCTCCAATGTTTCAATTTTATACGGCGAACCGTGAAATACATAAAGGCCGCTAGCTTCTAACTCGGCCAAACGCGTCCTAGCATCAAAATTTTCTTGTCTTGTATTTACCCGCTCAAAATTCATTTTAGAATCATTATAATTTCTCAGTTTTGATGGCCACTCCAATTTCTTTCATTAATTGTAAATAAAATTCCAAATTATTGATAGTGGCCAGTCGCAAAGCCAGTGGATCTTCGGATTTAAATAAATGGTGTAGGTAAGCGCGAGAGTAATTTTTTAAACTGCCCTGATTAATCGGTGTTTTGTCGGCTTTAAATTTACCCCGCGTAATTTGAATAGTTTCATAAAAACTATTTGCTCGAGCTTGTCGAGAACTAAATTTACCTCTAGTTAAACTTCTCGACTTTGACCCACGGTCTTGGCTCGAAGAAAAATTGTATAGCTTACCGTGTCTGGCTTCCCGAGTCGGAATCACGCAATCAAACATATCTATTCCCCTTTTGACAGACTCAATAATATTTTCCGGATAGCCGACACCCATCAGATAACGCGGTTTGTTCTCCGGCAGTTCCGGCACAGTATAATCCAGGACTTTATACATCGTTTCATTTGGCTCGCCCACCGCCAATCCTCCTACAGCATAGCCATCAAAAGGAATGCTGGTCAGTTCTTGAGCGGAACGTAAACGAAGATCTCTATAATCACCGCCCTGCACTATGCCGAAAAGTAATTGCTTTTTTATCTTAGTAGATTTCTTATTTAATTTATTTTTGTAATCAAAAGCCAGCTGAGCCCAACGGCTAGTGCGCTCTACTGCTCGCAAAGCCTTGGCTCTGGTCGTGGGTAATTCCACACATTCGTCCAAGACCATCATTATATCCGACCCTAAGACCACTTGGATATCAATCACTTTCTTGGGATCTAAAGTATGATAGGCGCCATCCAGATAAGAACGAAAACGCACGCTATCCCCGATAATTTTCCGCAGATTAGACAAAGAAAAAACCTGGTACCCTCCGGAGTCGGTGAGTATGGGCAAATCAGTTTGCATAAAATTATGCAAGCCGCCAAATTTTTTAAAAACTTCTACGCCGGGACGAATATAGTTGTGATAGGTATTGGATAATATTATTTGTGCCCCTAATTTTTTTAATTCCCCTGAAGTTAAACTTTTCACCGCCCCCTTGGTGGCGATAGGCATAAAAAAAGGAGTATCCACCCGGCCATGAGCCGTAGTCAACACTCCTAATCTGGCTTTTGATTTTTTTGATTTTTTTAATATCTTGAACATAGGGAAATTCCCCCTGACAAGGGGGATTTAGGGGGTTTACTGCACTATCCCAATCGGCTCCGTACTATTAGCCACCACGTCGGTGGTCTTTATTGCTTTAGAACGCAAGAATAAATCTTCGTCGCCTTTAGCCGCTATGCTAGTTTCATTAAATAAAGTCATGGCCGAACCGCGATTATCCTCGCTAGGATTGACCGTTATCATAAAAGACGCCGTCAAAGGCAAAATCTGACTATTAAAATCGCCGATCTGCCAAGTTAATGTTCTTTTGGTTTCATCCCAGGCCAGTTCTCCGGCTTGCACATCAGTTTCCGACACAAAACTCACTCCCGGCGGCAAATTAGTCTGCACTACCACATTATTAAACTTGCCGGTCGCCTCGGCCAGAGACCAGACAGCCAAATACTGGGTTTCTTCTCCCACCTTGGGCGGCAAGATGCCAGAACCCACCCGGCGTCCGCCGAGATGCCAATACACTCCGTTGTTAAAGACCAGACCCTTACCCACGGTCAAAACTACCGGGCTGGAAACCTGTTGCCAGTCGGCTAATCCCTCAAGATTAATTTGAATGATATTTTCAATGTTGCGATCGCTGATTTTATTGTCGCCGACTTTTAGTTGCCAGGTAAAAGTGCGAGCCTGCCCGGTCGGCCAAACCGCCAGGTCCTGGTTTTCCTTCTGGGTCCAGACTATTTTTGATTCTTGGCGATTGCCGATAGTATCCAGAGATGACCAGTCCAACGCCGCACCGTCTAGTAGCGCCGTTACCTGTACGCCGGTCAGATCAGTGCCGCTATCATTGGTCACCTCCATCTGATAGCGGAGGACCTGCCCCCAATCTACGGATTGGTTATCGGTCTGGCCGTTAATCTGTAAATTAATAGTAAATTGAGGATTGAGTACGGAAAATGATTTTTCCAGACGAGCCAGGCGGCGGAACTTGCCCTCTACCATATTACCAATCTCGCCGACCAGGAGCTGGCTACTCTGACTCTCCGGTATAAACGACCCTTTCATAGTTATTGTTTTTTCTTCGCCCGACTCCAAACTAACTACCCAGTAATCGCCTTCTTTCTTGGGATCGACCGAAGTTATTTCCAGGTCTTGCGGATAAAGAATGTTTAAATTAAGATCAGTTAATTTCTCACTGGAAATATTTTTATAGTGAAACTTAATCTCGTTGGGAGTAGAAACCAGGGTCTTATCAAAAGATTCGATGGACAGCTCTAGTTTATTGTCCGTTATCTTAGTGGTCACCTCGTTTTTTTCTTTAAAGTCGGAATGAAAATTTTGCGGCTGATATTTTAAATTAAACAAAGCGGATAAATTTTCATCTTTCTGCCCGACCAATTGTCCGCTGATTTTTATTTCTATCGAGCCGCCCACCGGTAAGTCGTCTAAAAACCAGGTTGTGGCATTACTGTCGCTCGGTTTGATCGTAGCCTCGTCAAAATAAAATCCGCTGGGCCAGCGCACGCCTAACTCTACTTTTTCCAGAGGAACCTTATCCAAATTTTTATAACGCACTGTATAAGTCGCCACATCACCAGAGACCAGCTGATTGGGTCCGGCTACGCTAAGCTCTAAACTTTTTTTTACTTCCGGGGCCTGGCGGTTGGTCCAAAAAACAAAACCGGCGACCGAGGCTAAAAATAAAAAGAAAACCAGCCAGATCAGGCCGCCCCCTCTTTTGGAAGCGCGTTCAAAGGTCTGATACTCCTTAGGTACCGGACGCGACCCGTGAGTAAAAACCGGAGCTTCGTAAGAACTCTGGCGCACCGGAGCGCGACTGACCCCGTCTAAACTTTTTTTGGATATTTTAGCCATAAGTAAATAATTTTAAAGCTTGCGATGGCCGATCATACACCGTCTGATAAAACAGCTGGGACAACCGGAGCCATTCTTTATTTAAATTTTTTTCAACTGCTATCTGGCCAAAGGCCTGCCAGTCGGCGCGTAGAATCAATCGGAGAAAGTCCAACATTTCCGCACTAAGGTGAACCGCGGCCTGATCCTGGTGAGTCACACATATTATACCGCGTCCGGGCACATATTTGCCAGAGTTAGTGATCTTGGTACGGCAGATCAGACACTCCTCCAGCTCCGGCCGCCAGCCGGCGACGGCCAAAAACTTCCATAAAAATATACGGACCATGAGTAGCTTGGTATCCGGCGATAATTTGTCATCATCGATCATGGTCAGGACATCCTCCAAGAGTTTAAACTCATCTTCTTTGCGGCCGCCGTGATCCTGTTCCAGAAAAAGTTCGGCTACCAGCGAGGCTAAAAATAAATTGCGCAAATTAGTGCGGATATTTTCATGATTTTTTAGGATATCCACGCCGGCCAGATGATCCATCCGCCCCCGCCCGATCATCACCCTTACTTTGGCAAAGGGTAATAGATGCCCCGATAATTTATTGCCGGCTTTAGCGGCTGACTTCAGCACAGCGCTGATCACTCCTTCCTGCGGCGTAAATAAATCATAGAGCCTATCCGCTTCGCGCCAGGTTCGGGAACGCAGTACAAATGCTTCGGTCTTAAAAGACATGGATTTTCTGATTTAAGACTGGATTCCTAAAATTATTTCTTCCGCTTCTATTTTCGCTTCTTTGCAATGGGTAAACTGGCCGGATTCTATAAAATCACCAGCCGAAGTATTACTGACAATTTCGGCCTTATACTTACTGATCACCTTTTTTAAATACGTTGAATGAGTCTGATACGTTTCCGTCGGACTATCGCTCGGCTGCAGTCCGGCTTCTTTGCGCAAACTGTTAATCTGGCGGATTATCTCCCGCACCACACCCTTGTCTTTGAGCTCTTCATTTATATTAGTGTCAATGGCTATTTTCGCCATGACATATCCACTCTCATCTACGACCCAACCATCTGTAGCGGTGAGGTTTTCCACTAATTCAATACTTTCTACATTGACCTCCTCCTTCAAAATATCTTTATATTCATTTTCCAAATTTATACCCTGAAGTGTAATCTGCAATGTTGCTAACGGCTGTCTTAATTTAATACCCGCTTTAGCCCTTAAAGCGTGCCCCCTTTCCGCGATGTCTCTTATCACATTCATTTGATTTAATACTTTTTCATCAACCATACTTTCCTGATATTGCGGCCAGGACTGCAAATGCACCGAAGTATTGACACCGGCAAACTGCTGATAGATAATTTCCGCACTCAGTGGCGCAAAAGGAGCGATGACTTTGGAAAATTCTACCAACACATAAGCTAGGGTACTGGCCGCTTGTTCCTTGTCGGCCTGATCTTCGCTCTTAAAACGGTCGCGGCTACGACGGACATACCAAGTAGATAGGGCATCAACAAAATCAATCAGCGGCCGAGTGGCCTTGGGTAGATTATAATCTTCCATCGCCTGTGTCACTTCCCGCCAGAGTAGAAAATATTTGGCTATAATCCATTTGTCCAGATGATTGTTTAACGTTTCCGGCAATGTCGGTAGCTTTTTATCCCCGAACATCAAATAAAAATTCAGGACATTTTGCAGGATCACGGTAAAACGACGAAAGACCGTACTCAAATCTTTTTCCACAAAGGACAGATTTTCCGCCAACATGACCGGGGAAGACAAGAGATACAAGCGCAGGGCATCGGCTCCATATTTTTCCATAACAATATCCGGTTCCGGATAATTGCTAAGCTTTTTGCTCATCTTTTTGCCGTCTTCGGCCAAAACAATGCCGTTGACGATAACATTCTGATAAGCCGGACTATCTTTAATGGCGCCGGCAATCACATGTAGATAATAAAACCAGGCCCGAGTTTGGTCAGTACCTTCGGCGATAAAACGGGCCGGAAATTTGTTATCAAAAGAATCTTTATTCTCAAAGGGATAGTGTGCCTGAGCATAAGGCATAGAACCGCTGTCAAACCAAGTGTCCAAAACATCAGGAATACGATGCATTGTAGCGCCGCAATGGCAAGGTATAGTGATCTCATCCACTACATTTTTATGCAAATCATTTATCTCCTGACCGCTGGCCTGTGATAATTCCGCGACCGAACCAAAAACTCGCAACTGTTCGCATTTATCGCATTGCCAGATAGGAATGACCGAAGCCCAAAAACGTTGTCGGGAAATAGACCAGTCCCGGGCGCCTTCCAACCATTTACCGAAACGGCCGTCTTTGATATGTTCCGGCGTCCAATCTATTTTTTCAGCGGTGCTTAATAATTTGTCTTTTATTTTAGTCACCGCCACAAACCAAGAAGTGGTCGCATAGTTCAATAACGGCGTATCACAGCGCCAACAATGCGGATAAGAGTGCTCGTATTTTTCCTTGGCAAATAAAAGCCCTTTGTTCGCCAAATATTTTATAATCAAAATGTCAGTAGATTGAACATCGTCTTTCGGCTTAACATTGAGCTCGGCAAAATCGCTAGCCTCGGCTCTGATGGTTCCATCCATATTAACATGTTGGACAAAAGGCAGTGATTTTTCCCTGCCCAACCTCATATCATCTTCACCAAAGGCCGGAGCAATATGGACGATGCCCGTACCCTCTTCAGTAGACACAAAATCGGCGTTATAGATCTGCCAGCCATTTTTTCGGTTGGCTAATTTCGCATCAGCGGCATAATAATCAAACAACGGTTTATATTTTTTACCGACCAGCGTCCGACCCTTGAATTCGGCCAATATTTCCGGATCATCGCCTAACTCCCGGGCATAATTTTCCCAGAGCGCCTTGGCTAGTATATATTTCTGCTGGCCGCAGATTATCTTGACATAATCTAAATCCGCCCCCACGGCCAGGGCTACATTGCCGATCAGAGTCCAAGGTGTGGTCGTCCAAGCCAGGAAAAAAGTGCCCGGCTCTTCTACCAACTCAAACTTCGCTACCAGCGACAAATCTTTTATGTCCCGATAACCCTCGGCTACTTCTGATTGCGAGAGAGTAGTTTCACAACGCGGACAAATGTGCATGGAGCGATAATCTTTATAAATTAATTCCCGGTCCCAAAGTTGCTTGAAAACCCACCAGACAGATTCCATAAATTCCGGATCCATAGTGCGATAAGAGTGTTCCATGTCCACCCAGCGACCTAGACGACGGATCGTACCCACCCAGGCATCGGCAAACTCCAAAACTTTGGAACGGCAAATTTCATTAAACTTGGCTACGCCCAATTTTACAATATCTTTTTTATTTTTAAAGCCCAGTTCTTTTTCCACGATGTTTTCGATGGGCAAACCGTGACAGTCCCAACCCCAGCGCCGCTCCACTCGGTAACCTCTCATAGTCCAAAAACGCGGCACCACATCTTTCATGATGCTGGCCACCAGATGACCATAGTGCGGCAAACCGGTAGCAAAAGGCGGGCCGTCATAAAATAAATAATCTCCCTGGGGCGCTTTTTGCTGTAGAGATTTTTGAAAAGTCTGATCTTGCTCCCAAAAATCTAAGATTTCCGGCTCTTGTTTTTTGAAATCTAACATTTCTAAAATTGATTAATGAAAAGTTATTTTAACCCAAAATAGCGGCTTTGACAATCTTTAAAAAAACAGGGAATAAATATATTGCCACCATCTTTTTTTTATCCGCTTGGGCGGTCTGGCCCGATAGACCTTATCACGTTGATAAGTAATCAGGTGCAAGGTGTCTGTTTTCTTCCGCATAAAACTCGATTTAGTGTTTTTATCTATAAATCCCGCCGCCTGCCCGACCGATGTCTTGGTCCTTAGCATGGTGGGGCCAAAACCGCCGGCAGGCGGAGGGTGTTTATATTTTCTTTTTTATCTCTGCGATGCTTAACCTCTTTTGCCGCTGGAGATATTCGATCTTGCGCAAAATGGCCAAGGCCTGTTCCGGCCGGTATAACCGGTAGCCGCCCTGACTCCGTCCGGCCGAGGGCAGGATGCCTTCGCGGGTATAATAATTTATCGTGGACGGCAAAACCGAAAATCGCTTGGCCAACTGACCAATCTTGAGTAGCCCTTCGGGTATAGATTTCGGCCTCCTCTTTTGCATAAAACCTTTAGAGATTGCGTAAAAATAAATCTAACCACTAAAAATGCCTCTCCCCGCTCTCTAACGAGGCAAAGATGCGCCTTAATTATAAAGTATAAAGTATAAAGTGTAAAGTGGTACTTATTACGTTATAGTTTACTAGACAATTAAAAAACGCCACTCGAAGCTTTAGCCTAGGGTGGCGGGTCTAATTTATAATTCTGGTTCTTAATTCTTATTTAAACGGTCTATTTCTTTGAGAATCAGGGAGTCGCTATTTAATCCCTCGATCGCCACCACTTTTTGCCGGTTAATCTGCAAATAGCCCTCGGGCTTATAGGGGGCGTCGGTCCGCTTGATTAGAACCGGAACACTCACTTGCTGGACCTCCTGTCCCGACACCGTCGAGGTGACTGTCTGTTCCCTGGTCTCCACATAGTAGACATCGTCCAAGTAAATATTGAGATTGTCTTCCTTGGCTACTTTAGCATAATAGATCTGTCCGTTGTCCAAATAGACGGCTTTAAACTGTGTGGAATTCACGGAAGAGCTTTTAAATTTGAAGGTATAAATCACTAGGGCACCCAGAATCAAAATAATAATCAGCATCAGCAATACTACGGGGCCGGAATTGCGACGGCTAATTGGCTGGGGTGACTGACTGACAAATTGTTCAAACTCCCAAAGATTATCGGCTGTTTTAGCCGGTTTGGCCTTGGGAGTTGTGTTTTTGCCAGCGATCACAGGATTAACTTTAGGCATAAAATAATTCTTTTAAAAATTATTAGCCTCTACATCATAGCAATTTAAAATAAGTTAGTAAACCCATCGGTCAATTTTACAAAAAATGGCGGCTGTATTATGATTATCTTAATTTACAATTTAAAATCAAAGCTCCTAAAATTATGCAAATATTACACTATGTAAATAAACATTAACGCTCAATACAATGGAAGAAAAGAAGCCCGCCCGAGGCGGGTCCGCACCTCGCTACGGCGCGGGCGGAAAAAGCGATTGGAACTGGAATTATTTTTTGTTCTTTTTATCTAAAATACCGGGCCTGAGTCCGCACCGTCTCAGTAATCTGCTAAACGAACACCCTGATCTCTATGCTCTGTATCAAAAAACAACCAGCCCTGATGAAACGGACAATAAAAAAATTAATTTAATTGCTCGCTATCTGGCTGACAATATCTTTGTCCGCCGTTGTCAAGGAGAATTTGCCCAGATCCAGGACAAATATCTGACTATCGTTGATGAGCTCTACCCTCCTTTATTAAAGAATATCTTTGATCCGCCGCCGCTACTATACTATCGGGGCAATCCGGCCATATTACAGGAAGGCCACTGCCTGACTATCGTCGGCTCCCGTACCTTGACTACTTATCACCAGACTATGCTCCGACAAATTGTAAGTCACCTGGCTCAAACGCCGCTGATTATCGTCAGTGGTCTGGCCTATGGCATCGATGCCCTGAGCCACCGAGCGGCTCTGGAAAACAAATTAGCCACGGTAGCCGTACTGGGCTCCGGGCTAGCTGACGCCGATATCTATCCTTGCGAGCATCGGGGCTTGGCCAGAGAAATAATCAACAGTGGCGGACTGTTGCTCTCCGAATACCCCAGCGGCTCAGCAGTAATGCCTTATAACTTTCCTTTGCGCAATCGCCTGCTGGCCGGTCTGTCACGCGCTACCCTGGTTATCTCCGGCGCAAAAAAATCCGGCACCCTGATCACCGCCCAAGTGGCCCTGGAAGAAGGCCGGGAAGTACTGGCTTTGCCCGGCCAGGCAAATATGAATCTTTGCTGGGGACCAAATAATCTGATCAAAAACGGCGCCGCTCTAATCAGCGACGGGGAAGATATTTTAAAAATTTTTAATTTAAATAAGACCAGAATTGATCAAGCTGAACCGAATCTAACTGATTCGCTGGAAATAAAACTTTTTAAAAAAATCAAATTAGAACCGCTCAGCTCCGAAGAACTATCCCGGCAACTGGAATTGACTCTGCCGGCGGTGCAAAGTATCTTGGGGCAACTGGAATTAAAGAATCTGATCAAGGTCAATTTGTATAATCAATGGGAAATAAGTTAAATAAAAAAATATTGGAAACCTACCGGACTGATATCGCCTACCTGGAAGGACTGATCAACATGCCGCGCCAGGAATATTTGCTCGGTGTCGGCGACCGGCAAATTTTACTGGAAAGATTAAGGAAATTTTTAGGGCTACTCGGGCACCCGGAAAATAATCAAAATTTCATCCATATCACCGGTACCAGCGGTAAGGGTACTACCGCCAATCTCCTGCACCAGCTAATCGCTGATAGCGGACACCGGGTCGGTACTTATACCTCTCCTTTTTCCACAACCAGCCTGGAAAAAATCCAGATAAATAATCATCTGCTTTCTCCGGCTGATCTCCATCGGATATTAAATCAGAAAATAAAACCCGCCCTGGACAGATACCTGAGATTGTACCGTTTTGATCCGCCGTCTTATTTTGAGATTTTTTTGGCCCTGGCTCTGCTTTACTTTAGAGAAAATAAATGCGACTGGGTCATACTGGAGGCTGGTCTAGGCGGCACTCATGATGCGACCAACGTCATCGCTCCACCCAAGCTGGCACTGATAACAAATGTCGGTCTGGATCATACCGAAATACTCGGCCCGACCAAAAAACACATTGCCCGTGATAAAGCTGGCATTATCAAACCCGGTTGTAAATTTTTAACCGCGGAAAAATCACCAACTTTGCTAAGGATATTTGCTCAGCGTTGCCGTGAGCGAAAAGCCAAAATGCTGTTGCTAAAAAATCTGACCGCACCTTATAAAAAAAGTCTATATTTTTCTACAAAAAAACAACAGTCCAATCTGAACCTGGCTCTCAACGCTATCGCCGCGCTCAATCTACATCCGCGACATCAGACTAAAATAATCAATAATTTTAAACTTAGTTGCCGCCAGGAAATCATCCAAAAAAATCCCCTGGTCATCCTTGATGGAGCGCATAATAATGACAAAATCTCCAATCTAATTGAATTTGTTCGCAGACAAAAATACCAAAAATTGCATCTGATCACCGGCTTTGCTTTTAGTAAAAATTGGTCAAACCCTTTAAAAAAAATGCTTAAACTAGCCGACAAAGTTTATCTGACTCATTTTTTGATTACCACTAGAAAATCGGCCAACTTGCATCGCCTCTATAAAACTACTGACCAGCTGGCTCCGCGCCTGCCAAAACAAATATTTAGCGACCCCTGGCAAGCGCTAGCCACGGCTTTGAAAAATGCCTGCCGCCGGGACCTGATACTAATTACCGGCTCTTTCTTTCTGTGCGGAGAATTGCGCAAAAAATGGGTCAGCGAAGAACAAATTATCAAAGAATTAAAAATTTAGTAAATACGTAATACTTGACAATAATAGTTATTTCAATTATATTCGCAACTACGAATTAAATAAAAACAACTTATGTCCAAACTTGTAATCGTCGAATCACCGACTAAAGCCAAAACCATCAAGGGTTTTTTGGGCCGGGATTATAAAGTAGAGTCTTCTTATGGTCATGTCCGCGACCTGCCGGTAAAAAAAATCGGTGTAGATATCGATAATAACTTTGAGCCGACCTATACCGTACCGACCAAGGCTAAAAAGGTGGTGGAAAAACTAAAAGACCTGGCCAAAGACGCCGAAGTAGTTTACTTTGCCACTGACGAAGACCGCGAAGGAGAAGCCATCAGCTGGCATTTGGAGCAACTTTTGGATGTAGCCAAAAAAAAGCAAAAAAGAATTGTTTTCCACGAGATTACAAAAAAAGCCATTGAAGCCGCCTTGGCTAACCCCCGAGATTTAGATTTAAAATTAGTGGACGCCCAACAAGCCCGCCGTATCCTGGACCGCCTAGTGGGTTATAAGCTTTCCCCGCTCCTCTGGAAAAAAGTAGCTAAAGGATTATCCGCCGGCCGCGTGCAGTCCGTGGCGCTGCGCCTGATCGTGGAAAGAGAAAAGGAACGGGCCGATTTTAAAACCCAGGAATATTGGACGGTTGAAGGACTAGCAAAAAAAGATCACAAAAATTTTAAAATAGCCTTACATAAAGAAGGCGAAAAAATTCTGGGGAAATTTGATATTGACGAAGCCAAAGCTAAAAAAGCCGCCGGCGAAATCACCAAAGCTAAACTACTGGTAGCCGATGTCAAGGCTAAAGAAAATATCAAATCGCCTCTGCCACCGTTTATCACTTCTACCTTACAGCAAGATGCTAACCGCCGCTTTGGCTATAGCGCCAAACAAACTATGATGATCGCCCAACAGCTCTATGAAGGCATCACCCTCGGCGAAGAGGGACCGGTCGGTTTGATCACCTATATGCGTACGGACTCGGTTAATCTGTCCGATGATTTTAAAACCGGTGTTTATGATTTTGTTAAAAATAAATTTGGGGCCGATTATGCCATCTCCGGCGGCCGGGTTTTTAAGAAAAAATCCAAGCTAGCCCAGGAAGCGCACGAGGCCATTCGCCCGACCGAAGTAACCAATGATCCGGATAGCGTCAAAGCTTTTTTGGACAGCCGCCAACATAAAATCTATAGTTTGATCTGGCAGAGAGCTGTGGCTTCGCAAATGGCGGACAGCAAAACCGAAACCACCACGGTGGCTATCGATGCCGTGAATACTCCCTGGCAACTCAAAGCCGTGGGTTCGGTGATAAAATTTGCCGGCTGGCAGACTATCTACCAGAGCAACGGCGAAGAAGAAGAATTGCCAGTCCTAAAAGTCGGCGATGAACCGAGGCTTATCAATATTGACCCACTGCAACATTTTACTACTCCGCCCGCCCGCTATAGCGAGGCCGGATTAGTCAAAGCCCTGGAAGCGCTAGGAATCGGCCGGCCATCAACCTATGCGCCGACGATCGCTACCATCATCGAGAGAAAATATGTGGAAAAAGAAGAAAAAAGATTAAAGCCAACCGAGATCGGCACTATCGTCACCAATTTGTTAGTAGAACATTTTGCCGAAATCGTGGATTATAATTTTACCGCCAAGATGGAAGATGATTTGGATGAAATCGCTGACAAGGGCAAGCCCTGGCAACCGATTATCGCTGATTTTTACAAACCTTTTGCCAAAAATCTGGCTACCAAAGAAAAAGAACTGGACAAAAAAGAAATTACCGAAAAAAAATCCGACGAGATTTGCGACAAGTGCGGTCAGCCCATGGTGGAAAAATTGGGACGCTTTGGCCGCTTCTTAGCCTGCTCTAATTATCCGGAGTGTAAAAATACCAAGCCCCTGGATGAAAATGGCGAAGTGGCCGCTCCGGAAGTGACGGATGAAAAATGCCCCAATTGCGGCCAGCCGATGATTTTCAAACAAGGTCGCTTTGGCCGCTTCTTAGCCTGCTCCAATTATCCGACCTGCAAAACGACAAAAAATGTGCAAAAAAGTCTGGGCGTCAAATGTCCGGTCTGCCAGGTAGGTGATATGGTAGAAAAGAAAACTAAGCGCGGCAAACCTTTTTATGCCTGCAATAAATATCCCGACTGCCAGCATGCGGTCTGGTCCAAACCGACCGGCGAACTCTGCCCGGACTGCGGCCAGCTCCTGCTCTATGCGGCTAAAAATAAAATCAAGTGTGAAAAATGCCGCTTTAGTAAAATGGCTGAACCCAAAGATGAATAAAACCCAAGCAGCGACCGATATGGTGGCTGCTTTTTATTTTACGCTTGCCATTTTGAGGCCCAAATACTAAGATGATAGTGAGCCTATGATAACTTTTGAAGACTTAAAAAGAGAACTAGCCATAAATTATGGTGACCGTGATATTAATCTGGTGATCAAAGCTTTTCATTTTGCCACTGAGGCCCACCGCGGCCAGTTGCGCCGCACCGGCGAGGACTATATCTATCACGCTCTGGCCACGGCCTACAATCTGGCGCTGATGAAAATGGACTTGCCTACTATCGCCGCCGGACTACTACACGACGTGCCTGAAGATACGGATTTTACTTTTGATGATATAAAGAAAAACTTTGGCTCGGAAGTCTATACTCTGGTCAAAGGCGTAACTAAGCTAGGTCATCTCAAGTATCGTGGCTTGGAGAGGTATGCTGAAAATCTACGCAAGATGTTTTTGGCCATGAGCCAAGATCTGCGAGTGATCATCATCAAGTTAGCCGACCGTCGGCACAATATGGAGACGCTGGACGGCGTGCGGGAAGAAAAACGTCTACGCATCGCCCAGGAAACTCTGGAAATATTTGCCCCCATCGCCAACCGCTTGGGCATGTTTAGGATGAAAACTGAGTTGGAAGACTTGGCTTTTCCCTATGTCTATCCTAAAGAATATGCCTGGGTGACCGGCCTGATGAAAGACCGGCTCAAGTCGGAAACAAAATATATCGAAAAAATCCAAAAGGAAACTCAAAAAATGCTGGCCAAAAATGATATCCATGACGCCCACATCACCGGCCGGGTCAAAACACTCTACAGCACTTACAAAAAACTGCTACGCAAAGGCAAAGACATCAATAAAATCTATGACCTGATCGCCGTACGGATAATCGTGGATGATGTGGCCGACTGCTATAGTATTTTGGGACTCATCCATAAAAGATGGACCCCGCTCAAAGGCCGGGTCAAAGATTTTATCGCTCAGCCCAAGCCCAACGGTTATCAATCCCTGCACACCTCGGTCTTTACCGATTTTGGTAAGGTCGTAGAGTTTCAGATCCGCACCAAAAAAATGGATGATGAAGCCGAGTACGGCATCGCCGCCCACAGCCAATACAAAGAAATGGGTATGTTTGGCAAACATAAAAAAAATCCGCGCTGGCTCCAGCATCTGGTGGAAATCCAAAAAACCATTACCGACAATGCCGAGTTTATCAAGCACGTCAAACATGATCTCTTTGCCAACCAAATCTTTGTCTTTACACCCATGGGCGATGTGGTGGAACTACCGGAAGGATCTACTCCACTGGATTTTGCCTATTATATCCATACCGACGTCGGCAACCAGTGCATCGGCGCCAAAATCAATGATCACATGAGTACCTTAGACACGGCCCTCAAATCCGGTGACGTCGTGGAAATACTAACCAACAAAAGCCGGAAATATCCTAACCCCGACTGGATCCATATGGTCAAAACCGGCATGGCCAAGAGTAAAATCAAAGGACAATTAAAAAAATAAATCCCAAAAAACGAAGCTTGACAGATGCCAACACTGCATTATAATACAGTGTTATTCGCGTTAGTGTGCCGTTCTTTCCTGGAGGTTAGATTATGAAACACTTCCTGCCTTGGCTACTCTTTGGGGTGCTCGCTATTTTCCTGGCCAGAATCAGTTCGGCCAGCGGCTGGTATCTCTTCTTCTCTATCATCTGCCTGCTCATCATGTCGGGCATCTCCCATTCGGTCGGGCAAGACCAGGCCAACCGCAAGAGCATGCCTAAGCTCAAGCTGGGCCAAAGCGGTCCGGTCGTAGCCCTGTTGGAAATTCCCAACAAAACCGGCACCGCCAAAGACAAGACTATGACGCGGGTCTCCTTGATTGTCCGCATCAATGAATCCTTCGCCATTGCCGATTGGTCCGCTGTGGCGGCTGCCGACCTGGCGCTAATCAAGATTGGCAGCCAAGTGGCCTATCTCACCAACGGTATCAAGCTCATCCAGAGCTAGACGACCACCAAATGAACATACCCCCCAGCTAA
>PQAE01000011.1 GCA_003104935.1 Parcubacteria group bacterium
TGGGTTCAGAACGTCGTGAGACAGTTCGGTCTCCTATCCGCTACGGGCGTAGAATTTTGAAGGGATTCGTCTCTAGTACGAGAGGACCGAGATGGATAAACCTCTAGTGTACCAGTTGTCTTACCAAAGGCATAGCTGGGTAGCTACGTTTAGTGCGGATAAGCGCTGAAAGCATATAAGCGCGAAGCCGTCCCTAAGATTAGAATTCGTTATAGGCTCCTGGGAGACTACCAGGTTGATAGGCCCTATGTGTAATGACAGTAATGTCTTTAGCAGAGGGGTACTAATAAGCCAAAGCAACCACTAAAAACTTTGAAATTTTTTCACGCAAGTGATTTAAATGAATTTGTTCATGGACATTAAAAAGTCGATGACCGGAACGGTGAAAATCGTTTTGGTCTTCATTGTACTAATTTTATTTTTAGGATTGGTGTTCGCACTGACTCCTCTAAGTAAATTAACATAAAAACAGTGCTTACTCGGTAAGAGGGCATTGTTCTCGTGATGCTAGCGGACTGGTCACACCTGATCCCATTCCGAACTCAGCAGTTAAGCAGTCCAGCGCCGATGGTAGTATTCCTTAAGGGGATGCGAGAGTAGGTCGTCGCGAGAACTATGCCCTGTTCCTGAAAAGTAGCGCTGTTTTTTTGTTTCATAAAAAAGGAGGCAGATTGTGATCTGTCTCCTTTTCTTTTCCGGGCGAGCTCGTCTAGAGGGGTTTAAAGTTCTTGCGGCCGCGCGTCGTGCGGCAAAGCTGTTCCTTTTTCAGGCGCCGGAGAATTTTCTCCATGTTGGAGAAACGGCGCAATATGTAGCGCCGCAACTCCTGGGGAGTGAAATTCACTCGGGTATAAGTGTTCATTACACGCTCCTTGACTGGCAGTGGCTACTGGGGATGATACGTTTGACGTAAGTATTATAGTATAGTCGGATTTTTTTAAAGAGTTTTTTCTACTAGGTTTCGACTATTTATAATTAATTTTTTTATCAGTTATAAATACTTTGTTTTTTTTGAGAATTGGATTAACAATGGTTGCATTGTCTGCCATGACAACTTCAATGTTGCTCATTTTTTTGCTGGTTTTTGATATTTTTGTCAGTTTTTCGATAAAATATTTGAGTTTCATAAACTTGTTAATTAATCAATCTATATTTTCCTTTAGCAATAAAATCTAAATATCCTTTATCTCTTAAAATTTGTAATTGTTGCCTGATTTTATCTTTAATGTGTTTATTATTTGGATGTAATTTGTCTAAATCCTTTTCAAACTTATACAAATCGTTTAGAGTAAATTTTTTCATAGCCAATCTATCAATACAGAGCATTGTGTCTAACAGCCATCCTTTAGCGGAAAACTCTTTTTCCTCCCTCAAAAATAGTGTTTTTTTCCATTCAGACAAAACTTTATTTTTTGGCTCTGCTCGCCTATTTTTAATAAGGAATATTTTTCCAATTGTCGGTATACTGTTGAGCAATATGTTACAACCAACCCAACCCGCACGGCGGGCCGTCGAGGCTAAGGGTATTCGTTTTTCTATTATTTCCGGTATAAAAAAATGTTTTGGAATAACCAGAAGGTTTTGTACGTTGAAATTTTGTAAATCATAGTTAAGTATAAAAAGGTTTGGGTTGTGGCTTTCCCGCAGTCTTTCAATCATTGTCCGAAATGCGCCGTCAGCAATTTTTTTACCAATGGATTCTTTTTTGCTTTTTAATTCATAATCTTCTTTGCAACTTGAACAAAAAAAGTCGGCGACTGGCCTATTGTTGCCGTATTTATCAAGTTCTGCGTGCCCACAACTAGGACAGTAGACTTGATTATCTACCCAATGTTCAGTTAATACTCTAATTTTTTGAGAAGGGCTAGCATACCTTTCTGCTAGGCTTGTTTTGAAAGATAGATGCATTTAATCTTCAATAGTATGGTTTAATTTTCATAAAACTATAAACATTTTGGCACTTTTTAGACAAAAAGTAAAGCATAAAATTGGCATTGAGGAGTTGTTTTTAGGCAGTCTTTTTGCTAAGCTTAAAACATGCGAAAAATCATAGACCTGCATATACATTCCAAGTATTCCCGGGCTACATCCAAACATTTTGACTTAGCTAATATGGTCAAGTGGGCCGAGATCAAAGGCGTAGATATTATCTCCTGCGCTGATTTTACACACCCGGTTTGGTCTAAGGTTTTGCAGGATAATTTAATAGAAGATCAACCGGGTAGCGGGATTTATAAATTAAGAAATAGTCAGACTGCAGTAAGATTTTTATTAGCCACAGAAGTTTCTTGTATTTACAGCCAGGGCGGACAGACCAGGAGATTACATCTTTGCGTCTTGATGCCATCCCTGGAAGCAGTGGCAAAGTTTAATAAATTACTTACTGTGGCCGGCGGTAAACTCGGCTCAGATGGCCGACCGATTTTAGGAATGAGTGCCAAACAAGTTTTGCGCATTATGCTGGAAGCCGATCCGCGGAGCCTGATGATACCGGCTCATGCCTGGACACCGTGGTTTGCCGTGTTTGGATCCAAGTCCGGCTTTAATTCTCTGACGGAATGTTTTGAAGAACTGACGTCGCACATCCGAGCCATAGAGACCGGCCTATCATCCGATCCGGCGATGAATTGGCAGTGGTCTGATCTGGATAATATCACCCTGATTTCCAACTCTGATGCCCACTCCGGCCCCCACATCGGCCGGGAAGCCAACGTGATGGATCTGGAGGAGGTTACATATCAGGAAATAGCGGATATTATTACCAAAAAAGACCGGAAAAAATTTTTATACACTATTGAGTTCTATCCGGAAGAAGGGATGTATCACTGGGACGGCCATCGGCTCTGCAATTTTAGCTGCAGCCCGGCCGACACCAAGAAAAAATACAAGGGAATTTGCCCCCAGTGTAAAAAGCCATTGACCATCGGTGTTTTAAATCAAGTCGATAAATTAGCGGACCGACCGCTGGGGTCTGAAAAGACCTCTAAACACATTCCCTACAAAAGTATTATCCCTTTGCCGGACATTATCGCCGATTTTTATAATATCAATCGCAGTAGTAAGAAAGTGGACGCACTATTTCAAGATATTATCTCACGAGCGGGCAATGAGTTCAAAGTACTTTTGGACTTGGGCGCGGAGGATCTAAGGAAACTGATGCCCGAAAGTCTGGCCGTCGGGCTTATCCGTAGTCGAGAAAATAAGATCAAGCTCATCCCGGGATTTGACGGTCAATACGGCCGGGCGGAAATATTTTCCCCGACGGAGAAGAAAGAGGCGAAGCTAAATAAACAGGAGAGTTTGTTTTAATCATTATTTGTTTGGCCCGCGGCCGCGCTCAGCGCGGCCGCGAGCTTTATTTAATAAATAAAAAAAGACCCCCTTACTCCACTGGGTGTAAAGGGATCTCTAATGCTTCAAAAATAGCTTATTTCCTACTCTTTTTTCTCTTATGAGTCTTTCTTTTAGCTACCTTTTTAACCTTTTTAGCTTTCTTTCTCTTTTTTGCCACGTTCTCCACCTCCTTTCAAATTCCTATTTTTTATTTTAATTATTTATGTTGGCTGGATTCTAAAAACGGTCTTAAAAAACCAGCGTAGTATGGGTTCGGTCTGATTCGTCATGTATAAGAGGGCACCGATAATAATGATCGTGCCGATTAGCTTGTAGGCCAGGCGACTACCGCCTTCTCCACCCAAATGCTGTTCGGCAAATCCGATACGACCGAAGTTGTATAAGAACCATTCTGTTTTCCAAACGAAGACAAAGCCGATTAATGTAAATATAGTTCCGACGATTATTCTTCCTAGCATAGTCTGACAATCTCTAGCTAGAATTATAGCACATTTTTAAAATGTTGAGAATACCCCGAACAAATTTTTGTGAAAATTTTGCAAGGCAAGGCTCTAGTGGAATGATTTTTCGGTAAATTTTTTGTCTGAGTGAGGTAGGTCGGCAATTATTTGTAAAAAAATATCAATTTATTATCTGTTTAATAGTATTTTTGGAAAACAAAAAAACAATTTTGGGAAATTGTCTTTGGAAATAATATTTGTGGCTTAGCCATCCGTAGCTCAGGCAGTGAGCGAAGGATAGTGGACAGCAAGGGATTTGAACGCCTAACTCCTCGACTCTGTAAAGACGCCTAGTGTTTATGGGGCAAATGTAAATATGTTATTCTGGTGGGCGCTTGGGGATTCGAACCCTAGACCTTCTCGGTGTAAACGAGACGCTCTAACCAGCTGAGCTAAGCGCCCATGGTGGACTATATCCCGCCACGGCGGGATGACCTCCGCGTTGCCTGCCCGCCATTGTCATCGGCTGGTGGAGATAGCCGGACTTGAACCGGCGACCTTCTGCTTGCAAAGCAGGTGCTCTACCAATTGAGCTATATCCCCGACAGGCGATGGCAGGCGGGCAAACGCGGCGCTCCCTGCCTACCGGCAGGCAGGTACCAACTAAGCTAACAGCCCACGATTTGACCTGCCCCGCCCGCGGGCGGGACAAGCCCCGAATAAATGGTGGGCGGAGAGGGACTTGAACCCTCACAGGATTGCTCCCACAGGCACCTCAAGCCTGCGTGTATACCATTTCACCACCCGCCCGTAACTACACGCCCGCCAAAGGCGCGGCGTAGATACCAATTTTATTATTTGTCATCATTTTTTTGGAAGCGGTCATCCCGCCAAAGGCGGGACGCGTCTACCAAGTTTCGCCATTCGCCCTCTTGGTTTTATATTTTGACTTCCTTGAGTTTTTTGGAAAAATGACGGAGATAACCCAGATTTGCCCGACGGACCTCTGCCTTTTTGACGGCCTCAATCTTAGCTATTGAGGGAGAGTGTAGAGGAAATATTTTTTCTACCCCAATACCGTCAGATATTTTGCGGACAGTAATAGTAGCACCTATCTCGCGACTGTGTCTTTTGGTCAAAATCATGCCTTCATAGACCTGGATTCTTTCCTTGTCTTCGCCTTTAGACCCTTTTTCCTTGATTTTTTCGTGCACGCGAACAGTCATTCCTGGTTTAAGATCATTCACCGGGTAAGCCGTATCCTTTTTAGCGGTCTTAGCCTTTACTTCTTTTTCAGAATGTTTTTTATCCTCGCTCATTTCTTTGTTTATTATATCTTATAAAAAAAGCCATTATAGCAATAATGACTACCATATTCTAACGTTATTTGTGCCTTTTGTCAACCCCGTTAGAGACAATGCCTCTAACGGGGTCAACCCTGTTAAATAGTTCAATTACATCTCTATTTAACCTCTTTTTTGATTATTTTCAGCAACCTTGCCAGGGTCTGCTCAAAGCGGCCATTATAGTTTTTAATTTGGTAATCAAAATATGGGGCTTGGCTTATTTCTTTAGCCGCAGTGCGCAAACGAATATTTTTTACTCTGCGAGGAGTGCCACGCTGTTCCAAACGGCGGGCTAAAAACGTCAGACTATCGGGCAGGATGAAGATACTAACAGTATTAGCTAGTTTTTTACGGATGAGATTAGCGCCTTGGACGTCAATATTTATCAAAACATGGTGTTTCTTCAGATGACGTTTCAGGGTAGCGGCGTCAGTGCCGTAGTAGTTATTGTAAACCTCAGCCCATTCTAATAATTTCCCGTTCAGGATCAGTTTTTTAAACTCAGTTCGGGTGACGTAGTGCATTATTTTATCCTCCGACATTTTGGTTCTTTTGGGCCGGGTAGTGTAGGTAGTGCTGGGCCGGAAGTTTTTTAGTTTTTTTAAAATTGCTTTAGCCAGAGAGCTTTTACCCACAGCCGAAGGGCCGGTGATTATAAATGGCCGGTATATTTTGGCAATCATAAAATATTATTTTAGGGTCAAAAGGAATTTTTTTAATTCAAGAGGTAGGGCCGAATGATAGCGCATTTTTTTTCCCTGCAAGTCACAAAATTCCAAGGTAGCGGAATGCAGAAATATCCTCTGATCCAGAGTTTTTTTCTTCTTGCGCAGGTCCCTGGTCTGATAAAGTTTATCGCCGACTACCGAGTGTCCGATGCTAAAGAGGTGGGCGCGGATTTGGTGGGTGCGGCCGGTCATAATCTGTACCTTGAGCAAGCTAAAGTTGAAAAATCTTTGTTCAATCTGGTAAGTAGTGTAGGCCTCCCGCGCCAGCGGATCACTAGCGACTACCTTCATCAGGCCGGTTTTTTTGTTGCGTACCAAACCGGTTTTTATCTCCCCGTCATCGTTTAGCATCCGTCCATGGACCAGTACGGTATACTCTTTTTTTACCTTTCTATCCTGGAATTGTTTTTTGATATTAGTAAAAGATTTTTGGTTCAGGGCTACGACCATCAGTCCCGAAGCCTCACGATCCAGACGGTGAACGATTCCCGGACGACTGTGGTCATCACCGACTTTTTTTAAGTCGGGGAATTTTTTTAGTAGCCATTGTACCAGGGTATTGGTTTCTTTTTTGTCGGTCGGATGGACCAGGAGGCCGGAGGGCTTATTAATTATTAGATAATCTTTAGTCTGGCCAATAATTTTCGGCTCGATAATATGCTCGCTAATTTTTTCTTTATTAACCGTGTTGTGAAAGCTGATCTTATCTCCCGGTTTAAGCCAGTGGTGGACGGAAGAAATCTGTCCATTAAGCAGAACTTGTCCGCTTAAGATTTTTTTTTGTATCTGACTGCGGCTAAGAGTAGAAATTTGGGATTGCAAAAATTTATCCAATCTTTCTTTTCCGGTATTTTGATAGATAAATATTTTTTTCATCGATTTATCCACGCCTCAATAGTCCCATTGCCCGAGGGGTTATAACCACTCCTAATCTCTAAGCCATCGCTATAGTGATCGCCGTCAGTATCTGGGTTGTTGGGGTTAGTCAGCCAGACCTTAGTTTCTTCGTAATTGGATAGGCCATCACCGTCGCTATCCGTCAGATCTCCCAGGCTACCAGGACTAGCTCCTAATAATTCTGCCTCCGTGACACCAGGTCGAAAGCTAGCTAAGGGTTTTTCCAGACTGATAATATCATAACCATCAGTGTAATTGTCGAGATTATTCAGGGCGATAGCATTGTTGGGATCAAACCGGTTCAGTTTTAAAACACTAATGCTAGTAAACTTTCTTTTTTTATTAGCCACCAGATAAAAGTAATTGTTATTATATTTAGCCAAAACACCGTTGGGCCAAGTTCTATCTAGGGGGGCGCCAATTAGGTAAGAAGTAGAGAAAAATCCCGGGATTACATCCTGTACTTGAGACATCCAGTTGTTGCCATACAGACTACCGGCCAGCGCGGCCGTCAATACATGCCTTAAAACGCCACCCGGCTCCACAGCATATATTTTGGAAGTATCGGGGTGCGTAATCAGCTTGGTGCCGGCTCGGTAGGGCATGACCCCGCCGTTAGCATAAGTATCTAATTTTGTCAGACTCACTCTTTGCACCTTATTAAAATCACTGTACCAGGTAGAGTAAGTCTTAGAATCAGGAAAAACATACTTCTTTCCGTTATTAGCAATGTAGTATACAGCCGCTCCTTTCACTCCTTGCAGAGCCAAAAGGGCACCGGTATCAAGGTTGTCAATTCCCTGGGTTGGCGGCGGTGGCGTGACCGCACTACAGCTTTGTGTCAAAGGCGGTCGCCCACTAGTAGTGCCGCAGTTATTACTATCGGCGCAGGTTTTAGTTTGGGTATTATTGACGCAAGCTGACCAAGCGGAGCAAATCCAATTTGGTGTACAATTTGGCGGCGGTGGCGTGACCGCACTACAGCTTTGTGTCAAAGGCGGTCGCCCACTAGTAGTGCCGCAGTTATTACTATCGGCGCAGGTTTTAGTTTGGGTATTATTGACGCAAGCGCTCCAATCACCACATTGCCAATTAGGTGTACAAAGCACGACGCAGGCCTGCGTCAGAGCCGGGCGATTATTGGTAGTGCCGCAGTTGTTGAGGTCAGTGCAGGTCCGGGACTGGGTATTATTGGCGCAAGCTGACCAATCTGAGCAGGACCAGTTTTCAATACAAGGCAAGGCGGTTGACTCGATAGCGCCGATATCCGGACCATTACCGATAAAATTATCGTTTATTCCGGGTAAAAGCACCCCACTATCAATCAGAGGACTTCCGTTTATAGGAGTAAAATCATTAGCGCCGGGATTAGCCAGTTTGGGATTAAGCGATTGGCCATGGCTCTCCTGATTGCTAGCCGACTTAAATAAAGCCAGAGTGGTATAAGGCGTATTTGTCCAGACAGTAAAACGGCAATTTTGGCCGCAGAGACTCTGGCGGTCGGTAAATAAACTGTCGTAATCCATGTCTAAAGTTATCGGCGGGTTGCTGTGGCTAGTGTTGATATCTTCAAAAACATAGCCCTCGCCCCAGCCAGAGCTCTCGTTACCGCTAGAATAAAAAACGTTGTTGCGTAATATGGCTTTGAGACCAAAGGACGTTCTCCAGATGCGAAACAGGGCCATAAAGTCAGCGGTGCGATTATAGACGGTATTATGGAAAACTAGGGTTTGACCGATCGAGGTTTGGATATCCACATTGTATTTTAAGGCACTCTGAAAAATATCGGATAAAATATTACGCACTACCCAGGTCGGGCCGATGCTTACCGGAGCTAAAGATATTCCGGACTGGGCGGCAGTGGCGCGGGCCACCCGATATACTTTATTATTAAATATGCGTAGATTGATATTTGCTCCCTCCGGCTCGATCGCATCATCGCCGATGTCATAGAGGTTGTTATCATTAATATCGCTTTCCTTATTAAAATTCACATTAGCTAAATCCCAAAAAATACTCATCATAATACCGTTAAAAACATCATTAATAGTATTACGGCGAACGATATTACTGCGTCCGGCAAACAGGGTTATGCCGTCACTTTCTACATCATTGAGTTTCACCGAAGACCAGGGCCACTCCGACACCTTGGAGTCGTAAATTTTATTATTCTGTATCAGGTTGCCGTAAACCATAGCGCCGTTGGCAGTATTTTCGCCTAGCATTACACCAGAACCGTTATGGTGTAGTATATTTTTTTCTACCGTATTATCATGACTACCGACATTGGTACCGAAAAAATGTATACCAATATGATTAAAGGCGATATCAAAACCGCGAATGACAACATTGCTAACGTCAGTCATCTTAATTCCCGAACTGTTGCGTTTGACAACATGCATGACGTGACTATCCGGGTCATCGCTGTTGGGCAGCTTGATGTATAGGCGTTTTTTAGAACTATCGTACCAGTAACCACCGCTAACATTTGAAGCGCAACAACCGGTAGCGCAGTTTGAAGAACAATATAGGCCGTTGATAAAATTGCTAAAAGTTTGGACGGAACTATTGTAGGGATAATACCAGTAGGCGTAAATTTTTTCGTTTGCCATAGCCACATAGATCGGATTATCTGCTCCGGCCGTCCAGGAATCTAGGGTGGTATAATACACGCCGGCATTGGCCGGAATGTGATCGTCGGGTAGCCAGTTGTCCTTGGTGTCGATGACGGCCAACTCAGCTTCTCCGCCCTCTATTTTTGCAGGATTAGCGCCGGGATTAGTGGCCTGTTGAGCGGATTCAAATATGATTGGGCTATTACTGGTGCCGGAACGGGAAATAATAATATTTTCATTGTAGGTGCCGGACTGGACCAAAATCCGGTCGCCGGCCTGAGAAATATTGGCGGCATGCTGGATGGTTTTTAGCGGCGACGCCGGATCAGTGCCCAGATTAGCATCGTTGCCGCCGGGGTCAACATAAAGAGTGCGGCTGGTCGAACCGCCCACAAAATCGGGCCGGGTGGTAGCACTGCCGGTTTTTACAGTCCCGCTACCGCCATCCGCATCAGTGACCGTGGCTCTAAAATCATAGGCGGTGCCGGGGCTTAAAAACATTAAACTTCCGTTATAATAGGTGTAATTAGTTGTTCCGATCAGGCGGTTATAGCTGCGCGGGGGAGTATAAGCTAATTTCCAGGTGCTATCGCCTGTTTTTTTATACTCCAAAGTAAAGCTGGCATTGAGGTTGTCGTCTCCTGCATTGATTATTTCTACACCAATACTTTCAATAGTCGGAGTACCGATAATCGCCTGCGGCCGGCTAGCGTTGTCTCCGGCAGCCAGATGTATAAAAAAACCGCGCACTACTATCTCTTTGCCAAATATAGCTATAGTAAAGACGCCGACTAAAAAAGTAAGATAATAAGGCCAATAATTTCTGTGTCCGAATTTTTTTAAGTAGTTGAACATGGATATTTTACGGTTTAATTTTAACAGAAATAGGAGGATAAATAAAGGAAAATAAAAAAGACCTTTTTGGTCTGGTCATCATGGTGCCCTCGGCAGGAGTCGAACCCACATTTCTTGGTCCGAAGCCAAGCGTGATATCCATTTCACTACGAGGGCGAAATTCAATTTTCCGGCGCGCCACGCGCTAAGTGTATTAATTTTGACTGGCGCGCCACGTGGCCAAGCTCAGCTTGGCTTTACGTGGTGCGCCCAGTAGGATTCGAACCTACGACCGTTTGCTTAAGAGGCAACTGCTCTACCAACTGAGCTATGGGCGCGAATTATAGCAAGTTATTTTCTCCCCCAATCAACATGGCCTTTGGCTAAATTGACCAACCGCCTGTCCCGAGCGCAGTCGAGGGAAGCTATGGGCGCGAATTTATAAACAAAAATATAGCTTAATTTAGCTATACAGCATCGCCAAATATAACACAATATTTTTATATTTTCAAGTCCCCGGCTAAATATTAGTGAGATAAGCCATGGCTACATTTTCTTCAATTTGCCCGCTGTCTAAGAGCGATTTAATGTCTTGTTCCATCGTAAACATGCCTTCATCAGAGCTGGTTTGAATCACGGTTTTTATTTGAGGTATTTTATTTTCCCGAATGATATTGGCTATGGCCGGAGTATTGACCAAGATTTCCCGGACGGCTATCCGGCCGCCGCCGCGTTTGGGCAAAAGCTGTTGGGAAATAATACCGCTCAGGGAAATGGATAATTGCAGTCGCACCTGAGATTGCTGGTGGGGCGGAAAGACATCAATGATACGGTCGATAGTCTGGGAGGCATTATGGGTATGCAAAGTTGCTAGCACCAAGTGTCCGGTTTCCGCCAGGGTAATAGTAGCGCCCATGGTTTCCAGGTCGCGCATCTCGCCAACCATAATCACATTAGGATCCTGGCGCAGGACGTGTTTGAGCGCGGCATGAAAGCTGAGCATATCCGTGCCCAGTTGTCGTTGCATGATAATGCTCTTGGCGGGCGTGTGCACAAACTCTATAGGGTCTTCCAAAGTTATGATTTGGGAAAAACGGGTTTGGTTGATTTTTTCCACCATAGCGGCTAGGGTAGTAGATTTACCGCAACCGGTCGGACCGGTGACCAAGATCAGTCCGCTGGTGCGGGCTACCATGTCATGAACAATTTTTGGCAGTCCCAAATCGTCCATCGTGGGGAGAGTAGTGGATATAACGCGGGCTACCAGACCGACATTGTCTTTTTCCCAGTGAAGATTAACGCGGTAACGAGAGTACTCAGGAATTTCATAGGAGATATCTAGTTCGCGGTCGCGGATAAACTGGTCGCGTTGGCGGTCGGTGAGGATACCGAAAATTAATTTCTTAGCCAGCTCTTTATTAACCACTATTTTATTGGCCATGATTTTGAGTTCGCCATCAATCCTCAAGATCGGGGGTTTGCCCACGATAATATGTAGGTCGGAGGCGCCTTCCTTAGTGGCGGCTTTAAATAAATCGTTAATTAACATTTTTGTTTGTTTAATTTTTCATCTTCATTATAGCACATTTGCGTATAAAATTAAAAAATCCTCGGCTATTAACCGAGGACTTAATTATTTACTTAGGGCCAATTTTTTATACCTGCGGTCATGCCAGTGCCGGACATAATCATAGGCCGTGAATAAAATAATGCTGTAAAATAGATTACTGAGGACGGTGTTTCTAAAAAAAGGTACGGCCAGAGTAAAGCATTGGAGTAGGCCGCCTAAGTCGTGGCTGTACCAAGTGCCAAAAAACCAGACCGCGCCATTGGTCAGTAGAAAGAAAAGTACGGCCGAGCCCAGACTGGCATTAGCGACGCCGATAAAACTCACCTTATTTTTTAAGCAAAGTCCGATCAGGCCGGTCAAAGCCAAGGAGCCATAGACGGAGAGCATGATTGGCCAGGCATAAAAGCCGATTATAAAGTCGGAAATCAACAAGGCTAGCAGCGGGAAAAATAAAAAAACTCTTTTAGAATGATAAGCGCCGCTAAAGAGCAGTAGGCTGGCTAGCGGGGAAAAATTAGGGGCATGGGGCCAGAGCCGGGCCGCTAAGACAGCGACGATGATAAATAGAGTTAATAATAAATTACTCCTAGACATGATTATTAGTATTTAGATTCCTGGAAAACCCACTTAACCTTGTCGCTGGCCTGGGGAAAATATTTGATTGCACTTAGCTGTGGCATCTGGCCGTTGATATAGTATTGCCAGTATTTATTATCCGTGCCATTGGCTGTATTGTCTATCTTGGTCACCAAAATTCCCAGTTCGCCGTAGTCTTTCCATTCAAAAGCCCAACTTTTTTGTTCCAGCGCGCCCTTAGTGATGGCAAAGAGACTATAACTGGCATTAGCTGGATATTCATATGCGACCGTCTCTGTGCGCTGGTCATTAAAGACAAAATCTATGTTAATTGTAGCCGTGGGCTCTTTAGCTATCTGCTCGTTGACTACCTGATTTATTTCATTAGAGATTTCTCCGCCCTCCACCGACTTATTTTGTTTGGAATTGGTCTGCCAAATATAACCGATGCCCAGCACGATTACTACTAGCGCCAAAATGTTAATGATTTTTTTCATAGTTTTATTTTATAAATTAAATTTAATATTCTATTCCCGGCCGGGCACCTAATCCTTTATTGATGTAGTGCTTCAGCGGTTTCATCTCCGTGACCAGATCAGCTAGTTCGATTATTTCCGGAGGAGCATAGCGGCCGGTAAGCACTAGCTCTAATTTTTCCGGTTTGAGGCCTATCAATTCTAATACATTTTCCAGTTTTAGCAAACCCGTCTTAATAGTGGTATTGACTTCGTCTAAGATCAGCAGGCTGAGATCACTTTTTATCCACTTTTTTGCCAGCGCCAGGGCTTTTTGGGCTTCGGCTAAATCTCCCGGTTCATTTTTAAAGCGGAAACCCTTTCCGGCGGTCATTCTTGGCAAGCCAAAGACCTGATACTGCAGTCCGTCTTTTTTCAAATCATCTAAAATTTTCCTTTCGCCGTAATAGGCGCCGCCTTTGTCAAAGAAAATCATCCCTACTTTTAAGCCATTGCCGATAGCGCGCATAGCCAGCCCTAAAGCGGCAGTGGTTTTACCCTTACCGTCGCCGGTATAGACTTGGATTTGGCCACTTTCTGTTTTCATATTATTTAGCGTCTCCCGTCCCGCAATAAATGCGGGATAAACTATGGCGGGAGTCCAGTTCTACTGTCATTCCGGCCGAGCCTGCCCCGTAACCGAGCCTAAGCGAGGTGTACGGGGAGCCGGAATCTCAAGGCTTCGTGGTTTTGAGATTCCCGCTTTCGCGGGACTGACACTCTGGTTGGTTTTTATTTTTAGATTATTGCCTGCATGGTGCGGAGATAACCTCCGGTCATTTCATGTCGCAAGCACCCTTGCCCGCCTTCGCCCAGGCTTCGGCGGACGGCGGGTACAGTTGTTTAATAAACCACATTAGAATAATTAAGAACAAGCGATTATTTCATGTCGCAAGCACCTTTGAATCCGCACATTTTAGAGCATTCAGTACAACCACCCATCTTGACCATCACGCCCAGTTTGCACTGGGGGCAGATCTGACCGACGCCGGGGCCATATTTTTGTTCTTCTTTTTCTTCTTCCATTAATTCCAGGTGTTTGAGCGGGTTTTGCATTTCCATCATTTCTATTTTATCCGGATTAATATCTTTAGCCTGTTCTTGTATTTTTTCTTCCTCGCTTTTATGGCCGTTATAAGCCAGATTTTTCTTTTCCGTATTAGCGTCAGTGGAAAGCACCTGCTCGTTGCGACTATTGTCGCGGTAAATGGTCACGCCTTTACAACCCAATTCATAGGCCTGTTCATAGAGCTCGGCGGTTTGTTCCACGCTAAAGTTAGTAGGGGCGTTGGCCGTTTTGGAAATAGAGGAATCAGTCCATTTTTGCACAGCGGCTTGGACTTTGATGTGCTCCAGGGGTGTTAGATCCAGGGCGCTGGCGAAAAACAAAGGCAGAGAACCGTTGTGCTTGTATTTATCAGCCAAGGGAATAAAGACCTCATGAAAACCGAGGCGGCTTTGGCGGAAAAATTTAAAAGCATAATAGGGTTCGATGCCGGTAGAAGTACCGAGCATGGAGCCGACGGTACCGGTAGGAGCCTGGGTGGTCAGCGTAACGTTTCTGATGCCATTTTCCCTGATCATCTCGCGGACGTCTTCCGGCAAAGTCTGGGTAAAGCCGGACTCTAAAAATTTATTAGCTTCAAATTTGGGAAAAGGCCCTTTTTCTTTGGCCAAGCGGGACGATTCTTTGTACATCTCGGTGGTGATAGTCTTATAGATGCTGTCGATAAAATCCAGAGCTTCGTCCGAGCCATAGCGCAGGCGCAGTTTGATCAGTAATTCGCCCAGACCCAAGGTGCCGCCACCGACACGGCGTTCGTTTTTTTGATTTTCTTCATTTTCCTCAAAGTGGTAAGGGGTGAGGTCAATCACATTGTCTAAAAACCTGGTGAGAACGCGGGAAGATTGTTTAAGCTCTTCCCAATTCATCTCATAGACCGGTCCGAGCTCATCTTCGCCCATGGGTTTAGCAAAAGAAGCCAGATAAAGATGACCCAGATTACATACGCCCCAGCCGGGCAAACCCTGTTCGCCGCAGGGATTGGTGCTGATGATCTTATTGAAATAATAAGAGTTACTCATCTTATTATAGCGCTCCATAAAGACCACGCCGGGTTCGGCCGAAGCATGCGCGGAAGAAACGATTTTTTCCCAGAGGTCTCGCGCTTTGATCGTTTTATAAATTTTAGTGGGATAACCCATGGCTTTCCAGGCCTGTAAGTCACCGTCCCAGATATTGTCATAGATATCGTTGTAGGCCGGATGCTCGTAGTCGGGAAACTCCAGATTCCAGTAATCATCTTTTTTTAGGGCCTCCATAAAGGTGTCGGAAACCATGACGGAAATATTGGCGTTTTCAATGCGGCCGGAAGTATTTTTAGAAGTGATAAACTCCAGCACATCTGGATGCCAGTCCCATTGCATCAGCATCAGTGCCCCGCGTCGACTGCCGCCTTGTTCGATTAGTCCGGTAACAAAGGAAAATAGGCCGCCCCAGGAAACCGAACCTGAGGATTTGCCGTGCACCCCTTTTACATAGGCGTAGTGCGGGCGCAAAGCAGATAAAGACATGCCCACGCCGCCGCCGCGGGACATGATTTCTACCATCTGATACAGAGAATCGCGGATAATTCCTTTGCGGGAGTCGCGCGGGCTGGGTACGACATAGCAGTTAAATAAAGTCAGGTTAGAAGTATAGTTGCCATGCTGATCCACGTTGGCCCCGGTCATGATGCGGCCGCCCGGTTGAATATGCTTTTTGTTTAATTCTTCCAGGAAAAGCTCCAGATATTTACTGCGGTTTTCTTCCAGAGGTTCCACAGAAGCCACGGCCTTGGCAATGCGGCGGTGGGCATCATCGATGGACTCGCGGGGCTTATCGCATTTATAGAGGTCCTGGCGAAAGTCAAAATTATTTTTAACGTCGGCATAAAGGCCGGTGATCATATGCAGTAACACTTCATCTTGGCCGATTATTTGTTTGACTATACCCAAATCTTTTTTGGGGTATTTACGGTCTTCTTTGGTGATGACGATGACTAAGTCACCGAGCTCGATAGTTTCTTTTTTATCCTTGATGGAGTAGCGGTCCAGAAAAATAATCCGACCCAATTCGTCAAACTGCTGAGAGGTATTTAAAATATGCTTGGCCTGTTTGCTAAGCTTGATATTCTTTTGTTCCAAATCCCGAACTTCGGGTGAAGTGACGGCTTTGCCCTGTTCCAGGCGCAGACGGCGCCGTTCTTCGCGGTAGAGAATAAAAGCTTTGACGGTCTTGGGCCAGTTGTTTTGGATCAAGACGATCTCGATGACATCCTGGACCTGTTCCACTGTAGGAATATTAGTTTCGCTATATTTGTGTTCCAAAATATCGACGACTTTTTCCGTCAGGACTTTAGATTCATCGCCGTTAAATTCGCCGGCGGCTTCCCCGGCTTTACGGATAGCCTGCCAGATCCGGTTTTTATCAAAATCAGCGATGGTGCCATCGCGCTTGATAATTTTTCTAGCTTCGGGAAATATTTTTTGTTGAGCGTTTATTTTTTGGCCGCGTGTTTTAGAATAAATCTTGGCTACTTGGGGTAGATCATTGTCTAAAAGCACGATGTTGACCGCACTGCGGATGTCGTCGGAAGTGATGTGTTCTCGTCCCTGATAGTTAGTCTGCAAGTAGGCCTCGACCTGTAAGGTAAATTTGTCGGACAGGGGATTATCCTTGAGTCCGGAGTTAATGATCGCCTGTCGCAAAGAGGCCTTAATCTTGTGCGGATCAAATTGCTCAATTTGTCCGTTTCTTTTGATGACTTGCATGGCAGTCTTTATTTAAAGGGAGGATTTTTAAGCGATAAAAAAAGGCAAAAATTTACCAAAGCCGGGAACGAGGTTTAAACACTATATGTAGTGTTTAAAAACATTATAACACACAAGATGTAGAGGGAGCAAATTTTTGCTTTTTGTCTTCGCCCCGGTGCTTTTTAGCCGGTTACCAGGGGTCTAAATATTATAAAGTCTTTCTTTGGAAATGTCCAACCCCGCCATAATCGGCTCTAAAATTAGCCCATATTTTAGCTGTTGTCAGTCGCTGATGTTTTTGCTATGCTGTAGCTGATTATAAATACTAAGAATTATGGCTAATTTTTTCAAAAACAGGAGACGGGCGGGTAATTATGCGCCAAAAAAACCGGCACGCACGACTAAAGCTGAGGATCTGATGGATCCGATCCTATATAGTGGCGGTTTAGATCTTGCCAAGTTTCCGATTTTGCCGATTGAAAAAGAACATAAACCAGAGGAAGAACCGGAAAATCCCCTGAACAAAAGATAATTTTTTTGGAGAATAAAAAAACATCTTCGGCATAATTTTGCTGGATGTTTTTTAAATTAAATCTAAAGCCGAGCCGCTAGTCAGTATTTGGCAATCAAATTTTAATTCACGGGATATTTTATCTTTAAAAATCGGCAAAATATTTTTATCGCCATGGCCGAGTAAGACCAGGCGCGGTTTTTTGAAATGTCTCAACCATTCTAAAAGATCGTTTTGATCAGCGTGAGCGGAAAAGGCGTCAATCTGTTCTACATTGGCTTTGACGGGGATAATATTATCGAAGTAATGAAAGTCAAAGGCGCCGTGCGTGAGATGATGACCAAGTGTACCGGCCACCTGGTAACCCATAAATAAAATATTGTTGCGGCTATCCGGGGCATAGCGAGCCAAATGATGTAGGATGCGTCCGCCCTCGGCCATACCCGAGCCGGCCAAAATAATTTTTGGCGTGGGCGCGGAGTTAATGGCTTGGGATTGCTCGAGTTGGTTGGTTATCTTGAGGTGTGGAAAATTAAAAATATCATTGTCTCGAGCCAGATCTTGCTGAGCCGAATAGTTAAGCAACTCGCGGTGATGATTATAGATACGCGTGGCGCTCACCGCCATGGGACTATCCAGATAGACCGGCACTCGCCAATCCAGGTGGGTTTCATAATAATCATTGAGCACTTGTAAAACGTCCTGGGTGCGCTCAACGGCAAAAACGGAAATAAGTAAAGTTGAATTTTTCAAGACAGTTTTTTTTACAACTGATAATAATTTTTCATTTCTTTGGGGAGCTCCCTCGTGTCGGCGGTTGCCGTAAGTCGCTTCGCAGATGACATAGTCAGCTTCACTCAGATAATCAACATCTTTGACCAGGGGCATATTTTTAGCGCCTAGGTCTCCGGAAAAGATAATGGTCTTGCCGGCCGCCTTGACCTCGATAATTGCGGAACCCAATATGTGGCCGGCATCGTGCAGAGTAAAATTGATATTATTGTTTAATTTTTGATTTTGATAATAATCAATGGCCTGCCAATGGCTATACAATTTTTTTAAATCGCTCAAAGTATAAATCACCGGCAGTTTATATTTCTGGGCCCGCTCTTTCATGATAAAAAAATTGTCATCCAGGACAACCTGGGACAGTTGGCTAGTAGCCTCGGTAGTATAAACTGAGCCGGTATAACCTCGAGCGTAAAGCAGGGGCAGGCGGCCACAATGATCCAGGTGGGCATGAGTGAGAATCACGGCGTTAAGCTGGGCCGGATTAAAGCCAAACTTCTCGCCGTTTTTCTGATAATTTTCCGGTGAACCTTGAAAAAATCCGCAATCAATCAGCAGTTTAAAGTCGCCTATTTGCAGGAGATGGCAAGAACCGGTAACTTCACCGGCCGCGCCGTAGGATGTGAGCTTGAGAGCGGGCATTTTTTGTTTTAGATTTTTGTTTTTATGGGAGGCTCAGCAGAACTTATCGATCAAAGCCCCCGCTAAACATCATTGAAATGACGGCTATTACGGCATAAATTACAGGTATGGCTATAAACACCCAAATACTGAAAGTAGACTGCCGATATTCGGGTGAGGTGGTGGCCTTTTTTGAACCACGGCCAATTATGAGTTTCACTAGCCACATAGGTACCATGACTACGCCGATTAAAAGTAGTGCTATTACAAGCGTTGCAATAAAGTAATGGTATTTTATACTGTAATAAAAGTATGGCGAATAAAGCGCTAGACCTCCAAGAACTACCGCAATTTTTAAACTCCTTTTTAATTTCATAAATTTTTCATTAATCTATTTAGAAAAGGATTTTTCATTTTGAAAACAATCAGAGGAGTCTGACGATTAATTTTCTTTAAAGGTATTTTGTATTTGGCGGCATATTGATAATCAACCGAGCCAAACATCGCCTGGCGATAATCAAATCCCAATTTTCTGGCTACATTGCGGATCGCCTTTTCCGACCGTCCTTCTATCTCCACAAAGGGTTCCAAAAATGGCCATTCGTCAATAGTTATTTCTACGGCAGCGATTTTCCACAACTCCCTTTTAGATTCTTGGTAGGCTTTGGGCTGACAACCGATGAGTTTCAGTAGTTCACTAGCTTGCTCAAAATTATCGACCGTCAGACAAATTTCTTTTTGATCAGTTAGCCGTTGGCCAATGACCGCCTTGAGACTGAGCGTGATTTTTTTGGCCTCTTGCCGGACTCGGAGCCAGTGACCCCGCCGGTCTTTTTCTTTGGGCAACAAAAAAACATTTCTTTTTTGTAAAAATTCCGGATAGATTAGTTTGGCACCCGCATGGCGCAAACGGCGGCGCACGTCATTTTTATTTACCTTGGTAAAAGTAGCTTCGTATTCTATCTGCATGGCACTATTATATCATTTTTCCGGATTAAAATAAAAAAGCCCATACTATTTTGTACGGGACTTTTTTAATGTTAAATTTTTCGACTTTCCAGAATGCCAACTCGTAGCTCCAGAGGTTTGATACGATCATTGATAACCACTTCGCTGATGGCGTCTAGTAAACTATTGTGATGGCTGGCCAGCATATCCTCCATTTTTCTTTCAATTTTTTTATCCAATCTATTTTCCAACTGGACTAAGCGCTGATCAGCGTAGTCCTTGAGATCGTTTTTTGTAGAGGCCAGGGAAACATCAACGTGTTTGCGCAAAGCGCCAACTTCATTTTTTAATAGCGACACCGAAGTTTCCACCCGGGCTAGCTGGGCGGAGAGAGGTTGATTATTCTGGTGAATTTTTAGGCTTTTCTTCATAAGCTTAAATTAGTTAATTAGTAGAAATAATTTTAATCTTATTTTTTTGTGTTGTCAAAAAACAGAGGGTTAGTGGCTTCTGTTTTTTAAGCCTAAATTTTTCCCACCAGGTCCATTCCCGGCTTTAGGGTTTTTTCTCCCGGGTGCCAATTGGCCGGACAAACCTGATCGCCATATCTATGGACAAATTGGGCGGCCTGCAGTTTTCTGAGAAGTTCCTCAGAGTTACGGCCGATGCCGTTAGCATTCACTTCCATAGTCATTAATTTTCCTTCCGGATCAATGATAAAAGTACCGCGCAGAGCCATGCCTTCGTCCTTGATGTAGACTCCATAAGAAAAACTAATCTCCGCTGTAGGATCAGCCAGCATGGGGAATTTTATTTTTTTGATTTGTTCCGAAGAGTCGTGCCAGGCCTTGTGTACAAAGTGCGAATCGGTAGATACGGACAAAATTTCCGTATTTAGTTTTTTAAACTCCTCATATTTGTCAGCCAAATCACCGAGCTCGGTGGGACAGACAAAAGTAAAGTCCGCCGGATAGAAAAACAACACTACCCACTTACCTTTATAGTCGGAGAGTTTGATTTTCTTCTCCTGGTCTTCGTGATAGGCCGTGGTCTCAAAAGCAGGGGCCATTTCATTTATAGTCGGCGTGTGATTGTGCCAAAGATTGCAGCCGCAGTTGTTGCCATTGCAATCACAATCACCGCCGCAACCCTCATGTTTTGTATGGTCATTCATATTATTATTCCTTTCTTTTAAATAACGCTTCTGCGAGTCCAGCGTGACTGGACGGAGCAGTCTCATTGAGATTGCCGCGCCCTTATGGGCTCGCAATAGCGGATATTAATTATTTATTTTTTGTATAATTGTCATTGGCCTTGGCCCAATTTATAATCGGCCAGAAAGCTTCGACAAACTCCACTCTTCTATTTTGATATTTTAGATAGTAAGCGTGTTCCCAGATGTCCAGAGTCATTATCGGCCGATGTCCCAGACTAAGCGGACTATCTTGATTAGGAGTTTTTTCAATTATTAATTTTTGACCATCCCAGGACAGCCAGCACCAACCTGAGCCAAAGACACTCACGGCCATTTTAGAAAAGTCCTCTTTAAATTTTTCAAAAGATCCAAAGGTGCTGTCTATGGCCTGAGCCAATTCGCCTTCGGGCCGATTATTATCCCGAGGCGCGCGCATGATTTCCCAGAAAAAGCCGTGATGATAGTGTCCGCCTCCATGATTACGTACCGCCGGGCGAATTTCTTCCTTGACCTGGCTAAGGTCAGAGAGAATCTCCTCAATGTTTTTCTCTAAAAGATCCGGCTGAGCTTCTATGGCTTTGTTTAGATTGGTAGTGTAAGTGGCGTGATGCTTATCATGGTGGATATGCATAGTAGTCTCATCGATGTAGGGTTCCAGGGCATCATAGGCATAGGGCAAATCGGGGGTAATAAATTGTTTCAGCCCGTTAGAAATTTTGTTATTCATATATTTTTATTTAATGTTTGAGGTCCGTTAAAATTTCTAACGGGATTCATAGGTTTATCGTTAATTATTATTAATTTGTTCGAGCGCCGCCGCGTCGGACGCGGCGTAGTCGAGAACTGCTATTTTAAACTTCTCGACTCATCCCGCGCAGCGGGATTTGTTCGAAGAAAACAGGTTAACCAAAATATTTTTCCGAGTAAAAGCGGATCAGCTGCTCTACTTCTGGTATTAGTTCCGGATGGCCGATACCGACTTTAGTCTTTTTCTGCACCGCATCAAGGTCTTTAGCCCCCTCCAGCACCGCTTCTTCAATATCGCGGTCAGTAACCCTGGCAAACTTATCGACCATTCTGGCAGATTCCTCGATTATCCGCGATTTTTGTTTGGTGCGCACAAAATAATTATTAATAGCACTACGCAGAGCCTTATCTCCCAGTACTGAGCAGTGTATTTTTCTGACCGGTAATGTTCCTAGGCGCTGAGTAATATCTTGCGGTCGTATTTTCAGGGCTTGATCTACTTTCATACCGCCTTTTTCTGTCACCATCACCGAAAGCATAGAAGTGGCGGCGATAGCACTGCCACAACCAAAAGTCTGCCACTTCATTTTTTTTAGGCGGTCAGTTTTCTGATCTATCCAGACCCAGATCTTCATCATGTCGCCGCAGGCCGGTGAACCGACCATGCCCAGGCCGCTGTAGCCGGATATTTTATTGGCGTCAGTGACTAAATTTTGGGGATGGAAAAAATGATCTTTGACGATATTAGTATAGACCCAGGATTCTTTGCAGTCTTGGGGTACGATATCTATATCTTGAGCCACACTCTTTTTTTGTTTGACTTTGACGCGCATAAATAAATTAGCTTAGATTAATTATTTTCCGGGGAGCATTTTTAATAGCGCGGTTCACTTCATCCGGATCGATCTTCACCGGCGAGGCTTGGCGCAGGCGCTTCACAATGCCGGGCAACTTGGACATTAGATATTCTAAATCTTTTTTAGCAGTGCTTTTGCCAAGTGTAAAGCGCATAGACCCGTGAGCTACTTCATAGGGACAGCCCAGGGCGCGAATCACATGGGAGGGTTCCAGAGTGGTGGAGGTACAAGCCGAGCCGGTCGAAGCCTGGATGCCGACTTCATCCAGATAGAGAAGCATAGCCTCGCCCTCTACATCTAAAATAGAAACATTGACGTTGTTGGGCAGGCGAGTAGAGGGATGACCATTGAGCCGAGTTTTAGGTATTTTACTTAGGATTTCCTTTATCAGCCAATCGCGTAATTTTATCAGCCGGGCGTTTTCTTTAACTTTATTTTTGTTGATTAATTCTAAGGCTTTACCAAGGCCGACGATGTCGGGTACATTTTCCGTGCCCGAGCGCAGATTATTTTCCTGACCGCCGCCGTCAATAAGCGGAGTCAGCGGTGTGCCGCGCCGGACATAGAGCACGCCGACGCCTTTTGGTCCGTAGATCTTACTGCCATTTAAGCTGAGCAAGTCCACGTGCAATTTATGGACATTAAGGTCCAGAGCGCCGGCACCCTGGCAAGCATCCGTATGAAAGAAAATCCGCGGCAATTTTCTAGCCAGTCTTTCGGTGTTTAATTTTTGCAAATAAGCGCCTATTTCCCGGATAGGTTGGATGGTGCCGATCTCATTATTAGCCATCATTATAGAAACTAGCACAGTATTATCTCGGATCGCATCCTTGAGAGCGGGCATCATCACGATTCCCTGGTCGTCTACCGGTAAGATAGACACTTCTTGATTTTGCTTTTTTATACTTTCGGCCGTATGTAATACAGCATGATGTTCAATAGCGGAAGTGATAAAATGATTAGTCTTTTCGGCGATTTTTACAGCCGACAGCAGACCCTTTATCGCCAGATTAATGCTTTCCGTGCCGCCAGCGGTGAAAAAAATTTCATCCGGTTGGCCAGATAAATTATTGGCGACAATTTGTCGACTTTGGTTTATGGCTTTTTTACTGGTTTGACCTAAACGATAAAGACTGGACGGATTACCAAAATATTCTGTCCAATATGGCGCCATTGCCCGCACCACCGCCGGATCCGTGGGAGTAGTGGCGGCATGATCTAAATAAATTTGCCTGCCCTTTCCTTTCATTATTAGTTATTATTTAGCTATTGGCGGATGAATCTGTGTGCCGTCATCTTCAAAGATCCTAATGGCGTTGACCGGACAGCTCTGGGCGGCCTGCAAAATAGTTTCCTTGGTATCGCCGGTAGGATTTTTTATAATAGCGATGCCCTCGGAGTCCAGCTCAAAGGTGTTAGGGGCCACGGCCACGCAAGAGGCCACGCTGATACAAAGCTCGCGATCTACTTCAATACGCATATTTTTTTAGTTAATTGTTATTTGCCCGTCATTCCCGCGAAAGCGGGAATCTACAATATTATTTGTGGTTCCTCGGGTTAAACCCGAGGAAGACGGGAGTAATTTATCTTAATGAATGTTTTTGAAATGATTTAGACATGGCTCCCGATTTTGGCAGGTGGCGCAGATGCCGAAGAGATCCAGTTTAAATCCGCCGATCTTATAATTTTTATTGGGCAGATAATTTTTACGTAGCGGATATTTGGGCAGGTTATAAATTTTTTTGCAACTATGGCAGATAAAATGATCGTGGTCTTTGAGGTGGCCATCAAAACGACTAGGGCCGTCGGGCACATTTATTTCTTCGGCCAAATTATTTTTTACTAAAAAATTTAGGTTGCGGTAGATCGTGGCCAGAGAAACGCGTGGTAGAGTCTTTCGGACATCTTTATAGATATCTTCAGCTGTGGGGTGACTAAAATCATGCCGCAAGACCGTCAAGACGATCTGGCGAGGTCTGGTCAAGCGGGTTTGAGCGGGAAAAAGATGGTAGGCTGAGTTCATTTCTTATTGATAATCATTATCAATAGTATAGTATTTTATAAATAAGGTCAAATATTGACAAAATATCAAAAATATACTATCATTATATATTAAAACAAAGTACCTTTAAAGCTACATAATACTTGCATATTTTGGCTAGCCATAGCTATAAAAGCCTAATAACCTATTACCCCAAATTTATTAAGGGTTTGTTGATTCACTTCATATTGATAGAGTAATATTGGACTTTTATAGCTATGGCTACCAAAGCGGAGCCCTCTGGCGGACCAAAGGACGTGTTCACCGTGAACGAGTCCAAACAAAAAGGATAGACCATGTCTAGCCTGTATTCCATCGGTCAGATGAACCAGCTCGGCGATGCTCTGGAAGCCGCCGAGTACACTCCCGATGAAGTGACCAAGTTGCGCAACTACCCGGAACTTTCCAGCTTCAAAGCTGTGCTGAACGGTCTGGCCCAGATCGTCGTCATCAAACACATCGTCGATCTCGACGCCAACCCCTTCGTGCCTGACGGCTGGAAGGTCGAGGAGCACATCCGTGGTGGGAAGTTGGAGTTCGACCCCAAGAAGGTTGCCCTCCATCTGGACGAGGGACAGCAGAATGGCCGCTGGGTCGTCGGCAACGAGCTTCGCAAGAAGCTCAAGAACCGGTCGGTCTACAACGCCAACCTGCTGGAGTTCTATCTGACCCACCCGAACCTCATCCCCGAGGAGTGGAAAGGAAAGTACACCTACTTCTGGGGTACCATCTACCGCAACTCCAGCGGCGACTTGTACGTCCGCTGTCTCTCCTGGGGTGGCCAGCAGTGGGACTGGCGCTGCCACTACCTGGACTACTACTTCAGCGACGTCCCCGCGGCGGTCTGCAAGTAACATATAGCACTTAGTGCTTTGGTTCTTAGGACTTACCCTTAAGTCCTTTGACCTTAGACTTTGTAGCTATACAAACACGAGAGGCCTCATACAGAAATGTGTGGGGCTTCCTTCTTTTTAATTAAAAATCGCGGCCAGCCGCCTGAGTAGCCGTCATTGCGAGCCCGTCAGGGCGTGGCAATCTAAAGGCTTGTAGATTGCTTCGTCGCAAAGAGCTCCCCGCAATGACTATGAACAAATGCGGCTGGCCATTTTTATATTGACAAAAGCCTTTTTTTGTGATATACTGTAGATGTAAGTTGAAATTGGCTTAACCGCGTTTGACGCGGTGGCCAATTTTTTATTAGCAAGTTTTCATCCCGTCAGAGGCTATAGCCTCTTTACGGGGTTAGCCCCAAAGCTATTAACTGTTGTTTGACAATTGAATAAATAAGAGACCAAAGCGCACTTAAATGTGGGCTAAAAATGAGTAAAAAAAGCTAATGACTATGTTGATTATGATAGACCCTAGGCCCTTTGTATAGGCCCGGCACTCAAATCATAACTACATTAGTCAAAAAATCCAATTAATTAATAACGCTAACAGGCAATCGTCTTGTGGCCGGAAAAAATATCCGCCAGAGGCGGATCAGCCTTTGGCTGAAAAACAAAAATATGGAACAAGTAGTTAACGCCCAAGGTAAGGTGACTGAGTTAAAAATCAGATCATTTCATCATTGTGGTTGGATGGCTAATCCCACAGTGGAAAGCCATCAGTATTGGTCCATTCTGACACTTTTTCTTTTTAGTATCATGGTGTTAGCGGCCTAGAAAACTAAATAACAATAATATGAAAAAAATAATTTTCGTCCTATTGTTATTTAGCTGGGCAACCTATACATTATATTGCTAAAGAAAAATCGTGTGAATCCTGTGAGAGATTTATTAACTGACAGGATTCGGGGGAATAATTAATAATTAATCTCTAACAGGATGAATATCAAAGGCCAAATATCAAAATTATTTCATAAAAAAAGAGAAATAATATTGGCTCCTAACCATGCTTTAGTGAGCCAAGTGGCGCGTGAGCAAGCACTAATAAATAATTGGCTGGCGTTAAAACAAGCCTCACTCAAAATAAGGGGTTCGCCAATTTGATAATTTGAGATTAACCAGCCAGGTTAATCCACTGCAATAAGGGTTTAAGCTCTGATGAGTTTAAGCCCTTTTTGTATTTATTCAAACGTCGTCTCCCGACTTGATCGGGAGTCCAGCCACTTTGCTCATTAAATAATTAATGGATTAAACAATATATATTCGTTGGATCGTCTGGCCAAGCCAGACGAACGCTGATTTCTCAGGATTTAATGCTATTTTGTCGGGCAAATTTTGTATTAGATAATATTAGTCGTTTTTGCTATAATACTACTATCTTAGCGAAACAAAAATAGTTATGATGCAAAAGAATAATTTGAGTTGGAAAATAGGCGGTGAGGCCGGGTTTGGTATCAAGTCCGCCGGCCTGATGTTTGCCCAGATTTTTATGAAGGCGGGCTACGAGATTTTTGATTATACCGAATACCCGTCGCTGATTCGCGGCGGACACAATACTTACCAATTAATTGTAGACACTCGTCCAGTTAATAGCGTGTCGAGAGAGGTCGATGTTTTGGTAGCGTTAAATATAAATACTATTAATCAGAACGCTGATGAACTATCTAGCGGCGGACTGATCATCTATGATAGCGACAAATTTAAGATGCCAGCCAAGTATCAGGAACATTCCTTTGGTATTCCGTTGTCCACAATAGCTAAAGAGGCCGGTAATGAGCTCATGCGCAATGTCGCCGCCATCGGCGCCACTTTGGCTCTAGTCGGTCAAAAACTAGATATCGCCGGACGGATCGTCAGGGAAAATTTTCAGAGAAAAGGAGGGGCGGTAGTAGCGAATAATATCAAAGCGCTCAAAGCCGGCTATGATTATGTCTTAAAAAATCACCCGGTTAATTTTATTTGCGTTCTGCCTACCCGCCCACCCAAAGATAATATTTTGATTGCCGCTAATGAATCTTTGGCGCTGGGCGCCTTGGCCGCCGGGCTAAATTTTTATGCTGGCTATCCCATGACGCCATCGAGCACGATCTTGCAGTATCTGGCTACGGTAGCTCAGCAGGTAGGAATAGTAGTTAAGCATGCCGAAGATGAAATCTCCGTGATCAATATGGCTCTGGGCGCGGCTCATGTCGGTGCTAGAGCGATGATCGCCACCTCGGGCGGCGGTTTTGCTTTGATGGTAGAGAGTTTGGGTCTGACGGGTATTACGGAAACGCCGCTAGTTATCGTCAATGTCCAGCGGCCCGGACCGGCCACGGGTTTACCTACCTGGACTGAACAGGGGGATTTGCAATTTGTCCTGCGGGCGGCACAGGGAGATTTCCCCCGTATCGTTTTGGCACCGGGCGACGCTCAAGAAGCTTTTGAACTGGGAGCGGAAGCTATGAATCTGGCCGAGATCTATCAGTTGCCGGTGATTATCCTGTCGGACAAATTTATCGCTGAAGGGATCACTACTAATAAAAGATTAACCAGAAAAGGGATAAAAATTAACCGCGGTAAATTACTCACTACTTCTCAATTGACCAATATAAAAAAATATCAACGTTATAAATTAACGGCCGATGGTATCTCCCCGCGCACTGTGCCGGGGATGTCTCAGGGATTATTTATCGCCAATAGCGATGAACATGATGAATATGGTTTTTCTTCGGAAAGCGGGACTAATCGCGTGGCGCAAGTAGATAAGCGTCAGCGTAAGCTAGAAACTCTGGCCAAAAAAATACCCCGCCCCAAAATCTACGGCAATCTTAAAGCGAAAAAATTAATCGTGATTTGGGGTTCTACTAAAGGTGTGGTTTTGGATGCTTATAATGAATTGCCGGAAAAACAGCAGAAGAAAATAAAAATAATGCACCTGCAATATATCTGGCCTTTAGCCAAAAATTTTATTCAGGAGGCATTAAAAAAATCTAAGGATGTGCTATTAATTGAAAATAATAGTAATGCGCAATTGGGCCAATTGATCGCCCAGGAAACCGGTGTATTGATAAAGAACAAAATTTTAAAATATGACGGTCGGCCATTTTTCCGCGAAGATATCCGCCGGGCCCTGCACAATTTTTAGAAACAAACTCTATGACGGAAAAAGATTATCTTACTACTTATAAAAGCACCTGGTGTCCGGGTTGCGGAAATTTTGGTTTGGCTATCGCCATGCGTAAAGCTTTGGCGGAATTAAATTTGGATCCGGCCAAAGTATTGATCGTCTACGGCATCGGTTGTTCCGGCAACGGTGTTAACTTTACCAAGACTTATGCCTGGCACTCACTGCATGGCCGGGCCGTGCCGACCGCTATCGGCGCCAAGCTGGCTAATAAAGATCTGACGGTCATCGCTATGGCCGGTGATGGTGACGGCTTGGGCGAAGGTATGGGACATTTTATCCATGCTATTCGGGGAAATGCCGATGTTACCTACGTAATTCACGACAATAAAACCTATAGTCTGACTACCGGCCAGGCCGCGCCTACTTCTGATCGGGGCTTTAAAGCCAAGACTACGCCCGAAGGAGTGATCGAAGAAATGGCTAATCCGGTCAGTCTGGCTCTGGCCGCCGGCACCTCTTTTGTGGCACGCGGTTTTGCCGGCAATGCCGAACATCTTAAAGAAATTTTCAAAGCGGCGATTACACATCGGGGATTTTCCGTGGTGGATGTTTTTCAACCATGCGTAACTTTTAACACAGTCAATACTTTTAAATGGTTTTTTGACCGGCTGTATAATATTGATCAGGACGCTACCTATAATAAAAATGATCTCAGTCGCGCGTTTAAGGAAAGTTTAATTTGGGGAGCTAAGATTCCTTATGGTATTTTTTATCAAAACAACCGGCCGACTTACGGTGATGAATTACCCCAGCTCCGGGGCGCCGCCTTGGTTAAACGGCCAATGACCGTGCGCGATATTGATCGTTTGGTCAAATCTTTTGCCTAATAATTAATCAAATATATGCGGGACAAAAAAGGTTTTACATTAGCATCGCTAGTAGTGACCATCGCTCTAGTGGTAATACTGAGCGCCCTGGTTTTTATCTGGATTGACCCTATTGCTAAGGTCAGGGCCGCCAAGGATGCCGTCAGACAAAATGACGTGCTGACCATAAATTTGGCTATGGTCAAATATGCCAACGATCACAACGGCTCCTTGCCTCTTTCGGCCACATTGACGACTGCCAAAAAAGTCTTATGTTCCACGGCGGCCAATATAGATTGTGACGGCGAAACAGAGGCCTGTCTGATTATCAGCGATAATGATTTTTTCCAAGGGTATCTGGGTACCCTGCCGGTTGATCCGGATCTGACCAGTACAGCGAACACCGGGTATTATATGAAGAAAGATAGCGGCGGTAACCTACAGATCGGTTCTTGTATCAGCAGTAGTGTCTACATTTCTGGCGGTGGTAAAGGCGACAGCGAGCACGAGGTGTTATAATAATAATTTAAAAAAGTTCTCCCCTTCAGGAGAATTTTTTTATTTTTAGTCAACTGTGTTATAATATAGCTGATAAATAGTTATGATTAGCGAAAGAATCCATCATTATTTGGGCCTGTTTTTTATCCTATCTTTGATTTTGACACAGTCTTTAGTTTATGTGGCGGTGACGGCTCAGGACAGTATGGAAGTGGGCAGTAATCGGGGCAGTACTTTCCGAGCGATATTTATTCAGCCGACAGCCGGCCAGACTATCACCATCGGTCAGCTAGTGTCTTTTCAGGCTCAGCTATCGCCGGTAAATAATTATTCGGCCGTCACTTTTAGTGTTCAGCCAAGTATCGGGGGTTCGTCTTTAAATTTTGAAAGCAGTTTGCAGAGCGACGGCAGTTGGAAAGCAAATAATGTCTGGGACACTAGTCTGTTGGCCCCGGGTAATTATAATTTAAAAGCGTCGGCCAGCATCTATGATACGGCTGGCTTGCTACAAAATTCTTATGTTTCGGCGGCGCAGAACGTGGTTTTGATTGAGCCGGTGGCCAATCCCGGTGGTAATAGCACCTCTTCGGATAGCGGATTGCCTCCGGCCGGAAACCCGGCGCCTATCAGCGCCGTTTCCAGCTGGCGCAGTCCCCAAGAAGGTCAGACTATTAGTCTAGATAAAAATAAAGGGGAAAAAAATATAAAAATAGAATTGTCGATTAATAAAAGTTCGGATTTTACTATTAACCGGGTGGCCTATGACATTTATTATCGGGCCAGTAGCGCCCAGGAATTTTCACGGCTGGTAGATAACCTCAGTCTGACCGATAACCAGAGTACCAGCACGCAATATTTATACAGTACCTTGCTGGACGCCGGCCAATATGCCTCCGGAGATTATAAATTGCGTTCCCGCGCCGAAGTGGTAGGTAGCGGCGCTACTACTACCCAATCTTTGGAACTAAGCGCTTTAAATTTTAAATTAAATGTGTTGGCACTGTCACTACCGATGGCCAAGTTCAGCAGTCCACTTGAAGCCCAAGTTTTGAGCAGTCCGACCGGCATCACCCTGGAATTATCTCGCGCTTTGGACACCGGCCATAGTCTGCGGGCTTATCTGATTGAAAAAAATCTGGCTACTAGTCCGGTTTTATCAAAATATACAAACAGAATAATTCCCTTGGCAAATAGTAGTGATAAGCCCTTAAATTATAAAGGGATTTTAGAACCGGTTAAATATCCGGCCGGAGATTATAGTCTCTTGGTTTATGATTTGACGGCGGCTAAAGAGATTTTAATCGGTTCGGTCAGCATCAAATTAGCGGCTTTAAGCGCTAATCAAATAATCGTCATGACTTCTCCGGAGAGCGGATCGGCCATCAAGGAAAATTCCGTATATTTTAGTATCCGGACCGCGGCTTTAGCCGATGCTTTGGACCTGGAGTTAATCAGCGCCGAGAGTCCGGCTATCAGCACCGGCGAGATCGCCATTGAGAAAACCGACGGGACTAATTGGAATAAGACACTATGGTTAGACGATTCCTTTATAGACGGTTTATATAATGTGATTATCAATACCCAACTCGCTCCCCAGCAACAGGCCACGACTACGCCCAGTTTACAGGCCCGCTACTCGTTGTTTTTAAATCGCCAAAAAGAAAGTCTGGATACCAAGAGCGTCAGTTTAATTTTGGACACTCCTCAGGCCCAGTCCAACACTGGTCAGGACTTTGGTTTTACCGGCTTGGTAAATGTGTCGGCGACGTCTAATATCCGGTCGGGGCAGGTTTATTTTGTCTTAAAAAACAGTTTAGAAAAAAATGAAGCTTTGCGGCTAGTTCATAATAATATCCAAGAAGTCACCGGCGCCAATAATGCCGTTAGTTATAAATACGGATCAATTTTTGATACCAGCGCTGTGGCCAACGGAAATTATTATCTGTCGGCAGAGATATACTATAATAATAAATTAATTACCACTTCTGATCAGAAGTTAATTTCGGTCTATAATGTGGTTGTCATAGAGGACAGCTTGACCCTGGATGATAAGGATGTTTCTCTGCAGTGGCTTAAAACATACAAGTTGCAAACGGAGTTTAATAAAATAGTTATTTATATTCTCAGTAATCTGCGGCCGCGGCCGGAAGCATTAACTCTGGCTTTGCGCGATGAACAGAGCAACACCCTGGATCAGATAACCTTTCAGACTATCGGCGCGCAAACGGCATTTAAACTGGGTTTTTTAGATAACATCAATAGGCCGGCGCTACAAGCTTACCGCGGTATATGGCTGGCCAGCGATGTAAAGAAATTCTCCGCCAATCCGGTCTTGAACCTGGCTTATATAGACAGTGACGGTCAGATCAAAGCCCAGAGCAACCGTCAGAAGTTTGTCATAAAAAACAATGAAATTCAGGCCGAAGCCGATACTTATGCGGCCACGCCGGAAGATAATGCTCTGCTCCAGCCCACGGTCGAATCCACCAGCACTATAGCTCAGGCCAATATCGTCCTGCCAAATAATTTAGCAGTCGGTCTGACTACTACCTGCGCACAAATGGGCATAACCAAAGAGCAATCCTGTCAGTCCTGGAAGGCTATGCTTGAGGACAGTGTCGATAGTCGTTGCCGGCAACAAAATATTTTTACCGGTGTTGCTTGCGAAGATTATCTCAACCGAACAATAGTGGATCTGGAGTGTCAGGCCCAGGGTTTGGTCGACCGTGAGCGCTGTAAAGATTATCTGATGGAAAAGTACGGCGGACAGGTCGGTTGCCGTCTGCCGAATCAGTCTAGTTGCAATGGCATTTTGCGCGAACAATATCTGAATCGTTTGGTTTTGAATCAAAAGGACGCAGTCCTGGTAAAGGAAGCGATAGGATCGTTACTTGGTCAAACTCTGAACTTAGCTCAAATACAAAATCAATTGACGGCCAAAGGAGCGGTTAATCTGCAGTGGTCGCTCAGACCCGACGGCTCCGAAAGAGTCTTATTAGCTCCGGCGCAAAGCATCACTATCCTAGAACAGTCCGATCAGTTGACAGTAAATGGCGAGGTAATCCTGATTACCGACAGCGACGGTGACGGATTGCCTGATGATTTGGAAAGATATTATGGTACCGATCCTAATAAAGCCGACAGCGACAACGACAGTTATAGCGATAGCACGGAAATAAAAAATTTATTTAATCCTTTGGGCGAGGGATCGCTGAGCAAAGAAAATACGCCCCTGGACCAGACCTTATTCTACAGTCATCTTCTGGAACAACCGCAGGTATTTAGCAATAAACAAAGTAGCGATATTAAAGTGAGTGCGATTGATAACATTGCTCCTGGTATCATCAAGCTCAGCGGACAGGCACCGGTTAATTCTTGGGTCAATATTTATTTCTACAGTAGTATGCCGCTACTGGTGACCACGCCGGCGGACGCCAGCGGCCAATGGCAATATACCCTGAATCAAGCCCTAGCTGATGGTAACCATCGACTGTATGTCGCCAACATAGATAACGGCGGAAATATCGTCCGGCAGTCCGCGCCCTTATCCCTACTCATCAAAGACAAGCAGGCGGTCAGCCCGGCAGAATATTTTGATATTGGGGAAACAAAAAAAGCCGCCAATGACAGCTTATTAATTTACTATATTGTCGGCGGGATAGTTTTATTAGCCCTGTTGCTGATACCGACCATATTTTTTCTGAGGCGCAAACAAAATTTGCCGCCCAGCCAGCCTTTATAAGTTCAATTTTTTTATCGCCTGGGGAATATCGGCAGATTTTTGCAGATATGACCCGATAGCCAGGGCTGAAGCCCCGGCCTTTTTTATGGTTAGGGCGGTTTTTTCATTGACCCCGCCGTCGACGATGATGTTTAGCCGGGGGTAGAGTCGGCGCAAACTTTTTATTTTTGTCAAAACACTCTTTTGAAAAGCTTGTTTTTCCCGGCCGGGGATGACACCCATGATTTGTACGGCGTCAAAATATTTGACAATTTTTTTTATTTTATTGACCGGAGTTTCGGGGTTGATCGCCAGACCAACTTTTACTTTTTTTTGGTGCAGGTATTGAGCTAGGCAGATTTGGGAGCGCTCATCCGATTCGGCCTCATAGTGCCAGATAATCTGGCGGACATTTTTTAATTTTAACCAGGGCAAGATACGGGCGGAAACACCTTTGACCATCAGATGGATCTCTAAGCGGTGATTTTGGGCGAGCGGACGGACACAACTGGGCCGGATATTATTTTTGATCGGCACCAAATATCCGTCCATGATATCGATCTGAACATATTTAAAATAGGGAGCTATTTTTTGCCAGCGTTTTTTAAAGTCTGTGCCGTTTTTAGCTAAAACAGCGGGAATGATTTTTATTTTTTTTATCATGCCAGTTTTTTGATGCGACGGCAATGACGGGCTAGCCCGGAAAAAGGGGTTTTGACCCAGAGCATGATTATTTTTTCCATCTGACTCTGGTTAAAGTCCCAGACCGGCAGACAGAGCACATTGCTGTCCTCGTCCAAACGGCCGTGTTTGACCGTCATGGTCGAATAACCGACTATGGCCCGGACATTTTTAAAGCGATTAGCCATCATGGCCATGCCCTGGCCGCTACCGCAAAAAAGCAAACCCTGGTTAGCCGGATTGAAACTAATTTTTTGCGCCACTTTTTTAGCCCAGTCCGTATAATCGTCGTTTTTATCAAATTTGGCATTACCCAAATCTTTCCACGCGATATTATTTTTTGTCAAAAAAGCTTTAATATTTACTTTGGCCGCATAGCCGTTGTGATCTGAGCCGAGATAAAGCATAAGTTTGTATTAGCGTTAAAGGTTTATTATAGCCATATTTTAGCATATTTATCGGTTAAAATGAAACTTTGGTCATTGACTTACCCGCGGTTTTTTAGTATGCTATGCTGTGTTTATTATATTGCGTCCCGGTAGTTCAATGGATAGAATAGGAGCCTTCCCCCGCAAAATAAACGAGCGAAGCGAGAACCTATAAAAGAGGGTCCCGCAACACTAAAGTATTTTACGCGCCCATAGCTCAATGGATAGAGCAACAGCCTTCTAAGCTGTAGGCTGCACGTTCGAGTCGTGCTGGGCGCACCAAATAGCAATATGTGCGGGGTCCTCGCAAATATAAGTACTCGCTATAGCTCGTACACATTTGCGGGATAAGCTCTAGATTCAGGTTCCCCCGGACTACGATCCGGGGCTGGCCGGGGCACCATCCTGCGCCTGCGGGCTTCGGATGGCTTTGCCACAATAGTTTAGAGTAAAGTTTAATTTCGTGGTGGCTATAGTTTAGCGGTAGAACAGCGGGTTGTGGTCCCGCTGGCCTGGGTTCGACTCCCAGTAGCCACCCCATCGTGTGAGAACGGAGGTTAAAACCTCTGTTTTTGCTTTGTTTAAAGGCGTTTTATGCGGTTCTAACCTTAGGTATTCCGCCTCTAAGGCAGGGTAACCATTTTTAATAGGCACGAGCCACTCATTGGGCTCAATAGTTAGCTTTCCGTCCCTGATTATAGGGCTTTTACCTAAGGCCAAGAGTATCTCTCGCTTTAGTTCTAACCCCTTGTCGCCTTTTGCCGTTAGAAACGCCTTACGGGCATAAGTGGCGAAAGTAAATGTTTTTTCAGTAAGCTCCAGCCATTTTTCCGCTCGGTTTTCAGTTTCCCTTAAACCACCTTTTAGTTTATCTATTTCCGCTTGAAGTTCTTGTTTCTCCTTGAGGAAAGCTTGGTCATCAATAAGTTGGCGGTATCTCATTTTAGTTAGTTCGTCCAATTCATTTTGAGTTTGCGTCAAAGTTTTGTGTTGCATTTCGTAGATTTTGGCTCGGTCTTCAATCTCGGTGTCGTTCTTTTTATTTAGTCCCTCTAAAGCCCACTCTAAAAATTCAGGTAGTATAGTATATTTATCTATTTCCTTTTCAATTAGGAGCTCCAAATCTTCCTCCCTTATGTTTTTCCTTTGGGAGCAGGGGACATCTTTTTTTCGGCGTGTGCAGTGATAGTAAGTAAAGGTTTTTAACTCCCCAGTTTTCTTTATAACTTTAGTATGACTTTCGGCTGTATGGAAGCATCCACACTCGCCGCATACTATAGCTCCCGTAAAAGCAAATTTATGCGTTTGCGGTCTTATTTTTCCCCTTCGGCCAAGAACAGATTGAACCCTATCATATTCTTCATTTGTAATCATTGGTTCGTGCTTGCCTTGATAGTGCAGGCCACTACTTCGGGTGATGATGCCCGTATAAAAACGATTAGTAAAAATTCTATAAATTCCACTTTGAGAAAGCTTATTGTCCGTGCTTTTTCTTATTTTTCTTGTTCTAAAGCCCCAGTCGTCAGTGGCCATTTTTAGGATTTGGCGGGCGGTGTAATTTCCCGTGAGCATTGTGTCCCACATCCTACGGACAAGATTAAAACGCTCTGGGTCTTTGGTTATGGTGTGCTTTATCGTGTCGTTAAGATAACCTAAGGGAGCTATGTTTGGCATCCAACCCTTTTCCAATTTACTTTGCAGGCCTCTCTTAGTATTTTTGCTTAAATCTATTATAAATTGGTTGGCCACGCCGCTCTCAACACTAAATAGCAGGACATTGTCTTCGGGGAGGTATTGGCGGTCAATAGTTTGGATAGATTTAAGTGTCCCTTGCTGTAATAGCCAGCTTAGTTTGCCACTATCAATCGGGTTGCGGGAGAGGCGGTTTATTTGCCAGCATAAAATACCATCGGCCTCGTTGTTTTCAATTCGCTGTATTATTTCCTCAAATATAGGACGATTATTTGGCTTCTTGGCTGACTTCGCCTCGGTATAAACTTTTTTTATAGTCAGACCAGAATCATTAGCGAATTTTTTGAGGCGATTTATTTGGTCATCTATACTTTGAACTTGGCGGTCTTCTGATTCGGAGCTTTTTCGGGCGTAGAGAAAGTATTTAATTTTAGTGCTGTTTAGTGCCATTTGGTGCTTTTTTAACTTAAAGGGACGGTCTGGTTGACCCAGTCGCTATCCACGAGGATAAGTTTCTGGCAGACCGCCCCTTAAAGGGCAGAAGCTTATAAAAAATCTCGTGGATTATCTGCAATTGGGTCAACGTTATTATTATAACATTATTTTTCATTTTTGGCAAAGTGGTTAGATGGGGTAGGTGTTTATAAAATCCAATATTTTCTGATGTTTTTTACCAAACGAACCCATTTTAATCTTTGGAAATATTAACATCTATTGCAATGGGCGCAGGCGGCCTGCCTCCCGCACGGGCAGATTGTATTCGCTGTAATTCGTGCAGAGCTTTGTAAATACTTCGTTCAATGGCGGTTTCATACCGCAGTAAAGTTTCTGTATCGTTATTAACAATCATATTACTTACTGCTCTTCGTTCTATTTGTTTTGGTGTGGTGTAGCAACTGGTAAGAGTATCAGAAAGGCAGTTTTCCTTTTGCCATTCCATTGTTTCTCTTTCCACTTCCAGCAAGCGTCTTAGCCGCCAAACATTGGCAATAATTCTATCAACAAGCAACACCTCTACTTCTCCCGTGGGCATTAACTCGGCTCGCAGACGTTTTCCAAGCTCCTCAAGATTTTTTTCGTCCTCGTCCGAAAGCAAAACCTCTTTGCTCAATAGCCCGTGCTTTATGGCATTATACCTACTCACCTCTTTGCCTTCTTCTGTTTTTACGCCGCCAAGCTTAGCATTTTCTCTATTGGCCTCTAATTGTTTTTGTGATACTTCGCCCATATTTTATAGTATTATTTACCTACCAGATATATAACCTTTATCTTATAGGAAAACTATTAAGTTACCTTATAGTTAAATATAGTTAAGTTAATTATATATTATTAACTATATATAATTGTAAGTTTAATATAGCTATTCCAAATCAAATCTTTTTTTGTGGTGTTCTTCGGATTGCAGTTTATACTCGTCCCAGATTTTCGCTTCCAGTTCTTTCCATAACTCTTTATTGGGCATAAAAAACATAGGATGATAACGGCCACCGCTATCTTTGTAAGAGGGGGGTGTTAGCCATAGTTTTTGACCCCTATCATTTTCGTATTCGGACTCTGAAACCCTAAAACCTTTTATCACAAAATCACCAAAGTTTAGTCCGATAATGGCTTTTAATTTTTGGGATTCAATAAACTTGATTTTGACCAGAATTTCGTCTTTGTTAATTGTCATAGTAATTTATTAGCTGTTTGTAAAATAAAATTGAATTTGGGCTATTGTGGTTCTATTTTTGGTTGTCCTCAGGGGGTCTTGCGGGGGTATAGAGATGGGCTAAAATGCCTTTCTTGTCCTTTGGGGAAAAGCAACCTTTTTCCACCAGTTTATTAAACCAGCGAGCAATGGCCTGTTTGCTAAAATTTTGCCCTTCTATCGCAGAGAAAAAACAGACATAGGAGCTCCAGTAGGGATTTCTGCCTCTAATTTTTGCAAATCTTCTCTCAATAGATTTCATAATTGTAATGTTAATTTTTAGTATTTTCCTGCTACTTTTTTTGTAGCTGTTGATATTCAAGAGTCGTCATTGGTTTATAAATTAACTCAATGAGTCGAATGAGTTTTACACCTTGTTCAAACGCTTCCTCTCGGCTGATTTCTTTGCCAAAGCGGGTTTTATAAAGCGTTTGGTATTTTGTTATTTGCTCATCAGACAGCATAGGTTTATTCCGAGTAAATGCGGTTTTTGAGCATTTTCACATTGTCAAAAAACGCTCTCGCCTTAATTTCCAAGCGGTCTGCCCAGTAATCATCCACGACCTTTTCAATGCCGATGGTTCGGCGAAAAATAAATTGAACCTTTTTGGGGTTGGTCTTGTCCAAAGAAACAAGCTCAAAACCAGCCGTTACTAACGAAGCGGCCGCTCCCAAGTCAAAGGTTTGTAGGTATTTGGTGAAGTCATCTATCGGGCCTTTTAATTTTCTGGTCATTTAATTTTGTAAGTTAATTGGTTAAATTATCCAGCTCCGTAGCACTGGCTGATAAAAAAAGCCAAAGCGTATTCTGCTTTGACTTTACTAAAACATTGGGTGAGTCAATTACGGCTCAATTGGTCTAAATATCAATAATTTCGTTTGATAGTTTTTTCTTGCCAAGTAAATAGGTTGTCGTTGGTATTTATGATTTCTTTTATTCTTTTATTTAGGGCATCCATAGCATCATAAACTATGCGCCAATTTTCTCTGGTTGGTGATGGTTTGCCATAGTATGCCTCATAATATCCAGTCATTTTTTCATAGATTATTGACCAATCAACAGGTTCATTTATTTTATATTCATACATTGCGCGACAAAGATAGTGCTCATTTTTGAATTGTGGCAATGGAACAGCGCGGTCTTCAACAAATATAGTTATTTTTTCATCATCAAAACTTATTTTTTTGTTAAATAAGTTAGTTTTTATGGGAGTTTCTGGTGAAGATTTAGCCGTATCGGGCACAATCTTTACATCACTATCTATGTGTCCCCCAACTATTTGAATAGGTATCGGTCTTTTAATCTGTTGTTGAATAGTGGCGGGCGAGAACATTTCAGAAACTAAATTTTGTAATTCTGCACCAACAGGCATATTTTCTCTCTCTTTCTCTCTCTTCTTTCGTCTATCCTCACTGGCCTCTATTAGTTCTTTTGTTGCCCCCACAATCTTACCATTGGATAGGCAGTAACCATCATATTGTAAATAATCGTTAAAATTATCTTGCATCTCAAGAGATTTTTCTTTATCTCCATTATGCATTAGGGGGTGGACAGCTTCCTCAATGATTTGAAATAGCGTTTTTGCATCTTCTATGTTTTGTGAGGAAGCGAATTTTGATAAGACGGCATAGACCATTTTCCATTTTGTATTAGGATACTCAATAATTTCTCGCCCAACACCGCAGTTCACAAGAAACTCTACCAGACCCTCGCCACTGGACAGGTTGCTAATTTGTATCGCAATCAATTCAAGAGATTTTGGTCTTATAATTTGTGGAGGCATTAAATTTTAGATAATTGTCATATAATATTGCAAGTAAAATTAACTTGCTGTATAATAATGTTAGCAAATGTTAAGTAATAAATCAATGGCAAAACAAGCTAAAAACGAACAAAAAATGCCAGAACTTCTATCGCTAAAAGAGGCGTCAGAAATTTTAAAATGCCACCCAAACACTTTGCGGAAGTGGGATAAAAAAGGTATTTTAGTTGCCGTTCGTTTTGGAGAAAGAAAAGACAGGCGTTATAGAAAAGAAGATATTTTGAAGTTACTAAACCAAAAGAAAAGATGATATAAATAATTAACAATTTAATTGCCTAACCCTCGTAAAGTAAAATTCCGAGGTATGGCATAAAACTCCCAACCACGATAGTAAGCTCCTCATTGAGCACTCGTGGTTGGGTCAGTGGCCGAAAGGTTATTGGGTGGCCCGAAAGGGTTGCCGCTCGTGGGGGGCTTTCTGTTTCCACGAGCACTAAATCCCAACCACAAAATGTCAAACAATCAACCAACACAAAATCTACTTAAGGAAGTTGAAAATCTTAAAGATGAAATAAAACAGCTCAAATCACGAAAGCGATATGGGCTTGTTTGGGAAGAAAAGCCAGAACAGGTAGTTGAATTATGCAAAGAAAAGTTGCCTGTTTTAGCCGAGGACAGAGAAAGAGAAATCAAATCTGACGGCGACAAGCCAGTAAATATTCTTATTGAGGGAGATAATTACCACGCTCTCTCTGTTTTGAATTACACCCACGAAAAAAAGATTGATGTAATTTATATTGACCCACCGTATAACACGGGTGCTAAGGATTGGAAATACAACAATAATTTTGTAGATATAAACGATTTATGGCGACACAGCAAATGGCTTTCAATGATGAAAAATCGCCTTGTATTAGCAAAGAAACTTCTTAAACAAGATGGAGTTCTTATCTGTTCTATTGATGAAAATGAACAGGCACATCTTGGCGTGCTTTTAGAAGAACTATTCCAAAACCACGAAATACATTGCATTACAATCGTGCATAACCCACGAGGAGTGCAGGGCAAAAACTTTTCATATTCTCACGAGTATACCTTTTTTGTTTTTAGAAAAGGTGTGGAAGTTATTGGAAGTAAACAGCGTGAGGAGGTGTTAGAAGAAGAGTTGAGAGACCACGGCGGCGAGTCATTAAGAACTGACGCCAAAAATTGCTTCTATCCAATTTTGGTTAAAAACGATAGCATTGTTGGTTTCGGCGATGTCCCACTTAAAAATTTTCATCCAAATGGTAAAAATGTTCAAAGAAAAGATAAAACGATTGAAGTTTGGCCTATTGATGTGAGGGGTGTTGAAAGGAAGTGGGTATTTGCACGCAATACGGTTGAAGAAATTAAAAACAAGTTATTTGTTGCTAAAAAGAAAAATGGCCAGATTGATATTTTCCGCCGAAAGGATACTCAAAAACCAAGAACTGTTTGGATAGGAAAAAAATATGATGCAAGCACTTTCGGTTCAAAGATAGTTAATGGCTTAACAGGAACTCTATTTCCATTCCCGAAATCCTTATACAACACAAAAGATTGTCTTGAGTGTGTTGTAAAACAGAGAAAAAAAGCTGTTGTTCTAGATTATTTTGCTGGTTCTGGCACAACTGGCCACGCAGTAGCTTTATTAAATAAAGAGGATAACGGCAATCGTCAATTCATTCTTTGCACAAACAACGAAAACGGAATTGCTCAAGATATTTGTTATCCAAGAATTAAAGCGGTTATTAAAGGAAATAAAGAATATAAAGATATTACGGGCATAACAAGTAATCTAAAATACTTCAGAACGGATTTTGTTGATGGTGCAACAACCGATAAAAATAAGAAAAAGCTCGTTGATAAGTCAACAGAAATGCTCTGTCTGAAAGAGGATTGTTTTGAGAAAGTGAAAACGGGCAGGCATTTTGATATGTTCAAAAATCCCAAAGGGAAATATCTGGGAATAATTTATGACGATAATGGAATTGAAAACTTCAAGAAAGAGGTAAAAAAGCTCAACAAGAATTTTGTTGTTTATGTTTTCTCGCTTGATGATAGTGCGAGAGAAGAAGAGTTTGAGGATATGAAAAACCTCGTTGAATTAAAGCCAATTCCTGCGGTCATATTAAATGTTTATAAACGTATATTCAAATGATTAAACTAAAAGATTACCAACAACAGGCGGCGGAAAATTTGCACAGAAAAATTGAAAGCTCATTAAGGTCTTCCGAAAATGAGGTGGTCGTTTTTCAAGCTCCGACGGGTTCTGGTAAAACCGTTATGGTTTCAGAGATGCTGAAAGAAATTACAAGAAACAGAAAGGACGATAAAAGGTTTTCTTTTGTCTGGATTTCGGTGAGAATGTTGCACGAGCAAAGCAAAGAAAAACTGGAAAAATACTACGAAGACGACAGAACCCTAAAGTGTTCGTATTTTGAAGATTTGGAAGACCGAAAAATAGCCGAAAACGAAATTCTATTTATTAACTGGCACAGTATAAATAAAAAAGACATAAATATTTTCGTCCGAGAAAACGAGCAGGACAATAACCTAAATACCATTATAAAAAGGACTAAAGATGACGAAAGGACAATCGTTTTAATCATTGACGAAAGCCATCACACGGCTGGCTCGGAGAAATCCAGAGAGCTTATTGAAGTCATCGGCCCGAAGGTAACTTTAGAGGTTTCTGCTACGCCGCACTTGGAAGAAAGTGCCGCAGAAAAAGAGAAAGTCCGCTTGTCGGATGTCAAGGCGGAAGAAATGATTAAATCCGAAATATCTGTAAACCCAGAATTTCTTGATATTAAAATTGGCATAAAAAGCTCGGATGAAGTTGTTATTGAGGAAGCCCTTAAAAAGCGAGAGGAGCTGGCCAAAATGTATAAAAAAGAGAAAGCAAAGATAAACCCACTAATGCTTATCCAACTTCCAGACAACAGAGCTGGTCTTGTAGGCAAAAAAGAAGAAGTCATTAAGATATTGGACAAAAAAGGCATAACAGAAAAAAACGGCAAGCTCGCCGTCTGGTTATCAGAGGACAAATCAGACACCCTACCAAACATTGAAAAGAACGATAATGAGGTTGAAGTTCTAATATTCAAGCAGGCAATCGCCTTAGGTTGGGATTGCCCCAGAGCTTCAATTCTGGTGATTTTTAGAGAGTCAAAGAGTTTTACGTTCACCATTCAAACAATCGGCAGGATAATGCGTATGCCTGAATTGAAGTATTACTCAAAAGAGTCAGAACTTAATAAAGGTTTTGTTTTTACGAATTTAGCAAATATAGAAATTACCGAGGATTATGCCAAAGATTATGTAACGGTTTTTGAAGCAAAAAGAGACAATAAACTTTATAAAAATATTGCTCTGCCGTCAATCTTCTTAAGGCGGCAGAGGGAGCGAACTCGTTTATCTGGAGAGTTCGGCAAGTTTTTTATGGCAATAGCAAAAAGCAATGATTTGCGACAGAAAGTAAATCTCAGGCCGTCAAAAATCATCAGCCCCATAATAGCTGACGGGAGAATTGTCGATATTGATAAATCTGGCGAGATTGAACGGAAGGGCACAATTAACATCGCCTTAAATGAGAAAGAACTGCAAGAAAGATTTGATAAGTTTATCGTTCAAAACTGCACTCCTTACGCTCCCGCCGACTCCAGCGACAGAATGAAAACGGCAATTTATCAATTTTTCAATCAGGAGTTTAAGTTTGCAAAATATGACCCCAAAGTGCAGACAATTGTTCTTGGTAAAGAAAATATCCAGTTGTTTATAGATATAATTAACTTGGCAAAAGAGAAGTATAGAAAAGAGATTGTTGAAAAACTTGCCGAGAAAAGAGAGCTAACCGAAACCCCAGAATGGGAAGTGCCGATTGTGATAACCTACAACAGCAGGTATCATCAAGAAGAACAGCCGCTCTCGGTTATGAGGCCGTTTTATACGGCAAAACAGAGTGAGCCAGAGAGGATGTTTATTGATTTTCTAAATAGCTCAAAAAAGGTTAAGTGGTGGTTTAAGAATGGCGAGGGAGAAATTAAGTATTTTGCAGTGTTGAGACCAGATGACCAAGCATTTTATCCCGATTTCATAATTCAGTTTAAGGACGGGAGCGTAGGCATATTTGACACAAAGTCAGGGCGAACAGCCGAGACGGGAGACGCCGCCCCCAGAGCCGAGGCACTACAGAAGTTCATTAAGAGGCAAATCAAGAGCGGTAGGAAGCTAGTAGGTGGCATTGCTATTTATGTTAATGGCACTTGGCGATACAACGACAATGTAAGATACGACTATAATCCGAAAGATTTATCAACGTGGAAGGTCTTGGATTTATAATCACGCATCAGGGAAAAAAGCTGGATGGGTTGACATCTTGGTATTTATCAGTTAAACTACTGAGTCATTTAACTATCTGGTCTTTTATGATATAATTATAATATCAAGGAAAGCCCGTTTATGAGGGTGACAAACCATCATAAATTTATAGTATTTAGCTATATTTATGGGCAAGAACCAAAAAATAGAAAAATTGAACACAGAGGACTATATCCTTTATATTCTTAATAGATTAGAACCTCAAAAAAGTGATAAGATTAGATTAAATAAAATCGCTTTCTTTGTTGAGTTTGCGTATATTTTTTATAATAATAAAGTTTTGTCAGAAGCAAATTACGCGGCCATTGATAAGGGCCCAGTGATTGATGGTTACGACACAATTTTGAAATCTATGGCCAACGAAGGCAAAATTAAAATAGATGGTTATGTTTTGCGGCCACTTAAATCATCGGAAGTTAATTTAACGGAGAATGACGTAGTTTTTATAAACGGAATAATTGATAAGTATTCTGCCTTTAATAAAGACGAGCTTATTGCGTTGTCTCACGCCACTGATTCCTATAAAATTACCACCAACAATGAGAAAGATATGGGTGGCATCATAAACAAAAAGTTAGCTTTCCTTGAAACATTTTTTCAAGAATCAGAAGGAGAGGATGATGATAAGGATGAAGACACGCTCCCCGAGCTTGATAGGAAAAAATTAGTAGAATATGAATTTTAGTTTTGATGGATATAAAATTTTATTGGAGCAGAAACTTCAAAAAAGTATAAAAAACAACCTCCCGCAACAACTTAAGGAGGTTTTTGAATCAAAGCTAAAGTATCTATCTAAAAATCCATCCTATCCAAGCTTGAACACTAAAAGGTATGGTGTTAGCAAAAAAATACTAATAAAATTGGGAGTCAGTGAAGTATGGGAGTTTTATATAAACGGAAAAGAATATCGTTGTATCTTCTACGTTTCACACGGTGAAAAAATTATAATAATAGCTTATGTGGGCAATCATCAGCAGATAAAAAATAAATACTGTTAGTGGTTATCTAAAGTCGGGTATATAAATATATTCATCTTGCTGTTGGATAATCATTCTAACATCCCTGACTATGCGACCCCATCAGAGAATCATTCCAATCGGAATGTTTTTTTGATTTATTGTAGCTTTACAAGGAGATATTTCTGGAATATAATGCTTCATATAAACTATTCCCATAGTTATGAAAATAAAAAATATTCTACCGCCATCATTAAAACCTGGGCAGGCAATAGCAGTAATTGCTCCATCCAGCCCGGTTAGTGGTGTTTGTAAAGGGGAGACTATTAAAAGGGGCTACGATTATCTAAGGGAAAGGGGCTATAAAATAATAGAAGGTGAATCAGTAAAAAGGTTAAGTAAAAAACACACAGCTGGGTCGGTTTCCATGAGAGTTGAAGAAATTCATAGTTTTGTAAAGAGAACAGACGTGGGCTGTATAATGGCTTTTTGGGGCGGGTATAACTGTAATCAGTTGCTGGATAAGTTAGATTACAAACTAATAAAACAATATCCAAAAATCTTTATTGGATTTTCTGACATAACAGCATTAACCACAGCGGTAACAACTAAAACCGGGTTAGTCACCTTTTCAGGGCCAAGCGTGATATCGTTTGCCAAACCAACCCCTTTTCAGTATACTTGGGACTATTTTTGTAAAACCTGCATTAACCCTAAAGATTTTTGTCCCATAAGTGATTCTCTTCAATATTCTGATGATGCATATTACTTAAGAAAAGACGATAATCATCGTATAAAAAAGCATAACAAGGGAATGCGCATATTTAAAAATGGTCGGGCAAAAGGAAAAATAATAGTGGGCAATCTTCAAACCCTCTTGCTACTAAATGGCACAGAGTATCTTGGAGATTTTAAAAATAAAATCCTTTTTTTAGAAGAGGATGAATCTATAAACATAGCTTATTTTGATAGGTGCCTAGTGCAATGCGAGCAGTTGGGCTGGTTTAAAAAAATATCGGGCTTAGTTTTTGGTCGTTTTACCGAACAAACAAAGATAACTGAAAGCATTTTATTATCACTTTTTAAGGAACGTTTCAATCAAATTGATTTTCCTATTCTGTATAACGCTGATTTCGGGCACTCCGATCCTATGTTTACGATTCCAAATGGAGGCGAGGTAAAGATTAACACTGCCGCAAAAGTAAAAATTATATTTAAAAAAGCGGTGGTATAATTTTAGTTGATTAATATGATCAAAAAGGAATTAACACCTAACTTAGTTAGACAACTTCCCTATAACAATTTTGTGGGTGCAAGGTACCGTTTTTTTAGA
>PQAE01000012.1 GCA_003104935.1 Parcubacteria group bacterium
TTAGCTGGGGGGTATGTTCATTATGTATTACTTTGTGCACTTGCCCGTTTGCGAAGATGGGTGGTTAAAATTTCCTTTCGAACCCGAATATTTTTCGGGGTTACCTCAACCAATTCATCGTCACCGATATATTCCAATGCATTTTCCAGACCCATGTCCCGAGGGGTATCCAGCTGTTCGGCCGCTCCGTCACCCTTGCTCCGCATATTGGAAAGTCGCTTGGCTTTACAAGGATTGACATCCATATCTTCCGGGCGGGCATTTTCACCGACAATCATTCCTTCATAAACATTGATGCCGGGTGCGATAAACAATGAACCGCGTTCCTGTAAATTAGTCAAAGCATAGCTCATACTAATCCCAGCTTCCATGGAAACCATGGAGCCGTGCGCCACAGAGCCGATATCACCGCCGTAGGGTTTATAGCCCAGGAGCAATGAATTAACAATACCTTGACCTTTAGTATCAGTTATAAATTCGTTACGATAGCCGATCAAACCGCGGGTCGGTATTTCAAAGTCCAGATAAGCGATGCTATTTTCTACGCGCATATCTTTCATTTCACCCTTGCGCTTACCCATTTTTTCTATAACTATGCCGGTAAATACTTCTGGACATTCTATAGACACGAGTTCAAACGGTTCGTGTTTGTCGCCATTTATTTCCTTAAAAATTACCTGCGGCCGGGAAACCTGGAGTTCATAATCTTCCCGTCGCATTTTTTCGATGAGAATTGCCAAATGTAATTCGCCGCGGCCGGAAACCACAAAACTACCTTCACCGGCGCGTTCTACTTTAAGCGCGACGTCATTTTGCAATTCACGCATTAGACGTTCATCCAGATTGCGGGAGGTAGAATATTTACCTTCCTTACCTGAGAAAGGCGAGGTATTGACACCAAAAGTCATCTTCACGGTTGGTTCTTCCACCTTCATGGGTGGCAGAGCAATCGGATTCTGAGTATCAGCTATAGTATCACCGATTTTAACATCATCGATTCCGGCGACCACCACTATCTCTCCGGCCTGAGCGTCGGCGGCCGGTATCTTTTCCAAACCGTGAAAAGTCAAAAGCGCGGTTATCTTGGTATTCTTAATAACGCCAGCATGATCGATATGAGCCACGGTCTGTCCATCGCTGATCTGTCCGTTAATAATCCTGCCGACCGCCACTTTGCCTTTATAATTGTCGTATTGAACATTGACCACCGCTAACTGCAGAGGCAAATTTGGATCGCCAGTCGGAGCCGGAGCTTCCTTTACGATTAAATCAAGAAGGGGATGGACATCTTTCATTTTATGAAAATCCGATTCAAGGCCGGCCACGCCGTGCAGGGCTGAAGCGTATAGGACCGGAAAATTGGCCTGCTCATCACTGGCTCCGAGCTCAATAAATAAATCAAAAGTGTGGTTGAGTACCCACTCCGGCCGGGCGTCGCTACGGTCAACCTTGTTTATAATGACGATTATTTTATGGCCGGCGTCAATGGCTTTTTTTAAAACAAATTTGGTTTGCGGCATCGGACCTTCTTTGGCGTCAACCAATAACAGACAGGCATCAACGAGGTTCATAATGCGTTCAACTTCTCCGCCAAAGTCAGCATGACCGGGAGTGTCCACAATATTGATCTTCACACCTTGCCATTCTATAGAGGCATTTTTACTAAAGATGGTTATTCCACGCTCGCGCTCCAATTCATTGCTATCCAAAATAGTGGTGCCCTGAGCCTCGGCATCACGAAAAGTATTGGATTGCTTCAGTAGTGCATCCACTAGTGTAGTTTTGCCATGGTCAACATGAGCGATAATGGCAATATTTCTAATTTTTTGGCTATTATCATTCATACAAGGCAGAATTATAACAAAAAATAATCACAAAGTCAACGTTTTAGATAAAAAAAGGGCCGTCTCCGCAAAGTTATCTCTGCGTGCGGCCCAATTCTGTCAGACGCTTTACCCTTAGTTGGGGTGTTGGCCGAGATGCACGATGATCTCCGGGATGAGGGCGTTCTTCGAACCTCAGACAGGAGCATGGCGAAAAAATTCACACGAGCATTCTTCAACAACAGGCCAATGCTACGGAGGGCGACACTGGACGTAAGACATCCATAACTCCTTTCACCAGCATTGGGCTGGAAATGAGTCGTTGAGGCAAAAAAACCTCAAGGCGCAGCACTACGGAGGGTGGGACCTGCTGATCATTATGGCCTCCCAGTTAACTGGGTTGATGAACTTACAACTAATTATTCTAGCACATATTTAAAAACTTGTCAAGTAATGTGCTTTATAAACCTAAAAAAGTGTGATAATATTGAAAAATAAAGCATTTTCTATGAAATTAGTCATTCCTAAACATATCGGCATTATTGTAGACGGTAACCGCCGCTGGGCGCAAAAAAATGGTCTGCCCAGCTGGCAAGGACATGAGCAGGGCTATCAAAACCTAAAAAAAATAGCTGGTCGCGCCTTTGATAAGGGGGTTTGTTATCTGACCATTTATGCTTTTTCAACCGAGAATTGGAAACGAAGAAAAACAGAGATTATTTTTTTGTTTAAGCTAATAAAAAGATTAGTCGCCGAGGAGGTTAATGTGCTACACCGCGACGGCATTCGTCTATCGGTCCTAGGTGATATTAGCCGGTTTGATCTCGACTTACAGCGCAACATAATTGCCGCGCAAAAATTGACAGCTAGAAACACCAAAGGGGTATTAAATGTTTGTTTAAATTATGGTGGCCGTCAGGAAATCATTTCAGCCGTCAACAAATTTATTAAAAGCAGGCCAAGTACCGAGACGATCACTGAGGATGATCTTGAAAATCATCTTTATACTGTTGGTCAGCCAGACCCCGATTTGATTATCCGCACTTCTGGCGAACAAAGATTATCCAATTTTTTGACCTGGCAGGGTGTATATAGTGAATTATATTTTTCGTCAAAACTCTGGCCTGATTTCAATATTCGTGATTTAGATCTGGCCATCAGAAATTATGGCGAGCGCCAAAGACGCTTTGGAAAATGATGTTTATTTTTTGTCTGATTATGTGTTATAATAAATTTCACCTAAATTAATAACTCAACCATATGAAAAAAATAATGAAACCCGAGGACACGCTCCGTGTCGCATCCGTCAAGAGCGGTCGGTCGGCTGCCTGGATCTTATTAGTGGTGCTTTTTCTATCACTCGGGCTGATGTACATATTATCGAACATCCGCGGCACCGACGAGGAAAGACCCGGCCCCACAGATAGCACAGGTACTCCCGGAAATAAGATTTTTGATTATAGTCAAGCTACCGAAATTGCCAAGTTTAAGTCGGATGCCGACTATAAGAGTTATATTGACGCCAGCCAGGGCGTATTAAACACCGGACTGGGCAATTTTGCCGTTCAGGATCAGGTCCGGACGATATCGGAAGGTGTTAGTATGGCACCGAGCGCCGCGGACAACAAGGTGGCGGCGCCGGACCGCGTGTCTACGACCAATGTCCAGGTAGCTGATATTGACGAACCGGATATAATCAAAACCGACGGACAAGAGATATATTACGGAGGGGAATCAAACTACTATTACCCCATGATCGAGATGCGGGCTAGTAATATGGGTTCCAGCGCTATAGCAATGCCCGCGGTAGCCCCAGATATTGTCGCCAAGGAAATAGCGCCATACTATAATACCGCTAAAACAAAACTAATCAGAGCCTTGCCCGCCGAATCTGTTAAGCTTGAATCAACAATTGAACGTAGCGGCAATTTATTGCTGGCGGATAAGAGTTTGCTAGTATTTGATAATAGTCAAAACAGTATCTATGCCTATGATGTTGCGGATACAACCAAAGCAAATGAAAAATGGCACTTGAAACTGGAAGATAACACGTCTTTATCCGCCAGCCGGCTCTACGATGGCAAACTCTATCTCATAACCAGCACCTATATTAACCAGTATTCGCCTTGCCCGCTAAAGCCACTGTCTCTCAATGATCAGTCTGTAACTGTTCCCTGTAGCGAGATTTATCACCCCCGGAGCATCGTTTTAGTGGATACTAATCTATCAGTATGGCGCCTCGATCCACAAACCGGCGAGATAGAAACCAAAACGACATTTGTAGCTAATTCCCAGTCCTCAATAGTTTATATGTCTGATAAGTCTATTTATCTGACTTACGCACACGAGGTGGATTATATCGCGATGATGCTGGATTTTTTTCAGACTGACGGCAAGACTATGGTGCCGGCCGAGATCCTGGCCAAGCTACAAAAAGTTAACGGCTATGATCTGAGCCAGGTCGGTAAAATGACCGAATTTCAGACGCTATTGGAAAACTGGCGTAGCTCCTTGAATAGTGATGAGCGCTTAAAACTTGATAACGATTTGCAAAATCTTTTGCAGAAATACGTTGATAATCATAAACGAGATATAGTCAAGACCGACATTACAAAAATCAGTGTTCCAGATCTGAAGCTACAGGCCAGCGGATTAGTGCCCGGGACTCTATTAAATCAATTCTCTCTGGATGAAAGTCAGGGCTATTTGCGGGTGGCGACCAATGTGGGCGGTTGGTTTAATGCCGCAATAGGCGGTAGCAACGCCCAAAGTGCCAATGACGTTTATGTTCTAAACGACAAGTTAAAGATTCAAGGTTCAGTGCTTGATTTGGGTTTGACCGAACAAATCTATTCTATCCGTTTTATTGGAGATATGGCCTATCTGGTCACCTTTAGGCAAACCGACCCCTTTTATGTTTTAGATTTGTCTAATCCGAAAAAACCGGAACTAAAGGGCCAACTTAAAATTCCCGGATATTCCTCCTATTTGCATCCGCTGTCGGATAAACGCCTGGTAGGAATCGGGCAGGAGAGCGGAAAATTAAAACTTTCCTTATTTGACGTATCCAATCCGGCAGACCCCAGGGAGATCGACAAATACACTTTGAATGAGTACGGTTCGGAGAGCCTTTATGATCATCATGCTTTCCTACAGGACGCTAAACATCGGGTATTTTTTGTTCCCGGCTACAACGGCGCCTATGTTTTCTCTTACACAGAAGATAAATTGACCCTTGCCCATGCCTTGGATATAAATCAAGCCAAACGCGCCCTCTATATCAACGACAATCTCTATGTCATCGGTGCGAAATCACTATTTGTGCTCAAGGAAAGTGATTGGTCAAAAGTAAGTCAATTAGATCTGAGTGAAAACAAATAATTCTCACGATTTATACCCGGAAAAAAGTCGGGTCCAAAAAAATTATTACGATCAGACGGCTAAAAACTATGACCGCTGGCATATTGAACCGGCCAGCGCCAAGATAGTAGACGGCTGGAATTTTAGCAACCTCAAAAAATTTATCGGCGCAAGGAAGATATTCCGGGCTCTGGATTTGGGTTGTGGCACCGGTCGTCTAGCTAACTCTTTACTATCCATCACCGCCGAGGTCTACGGCTTAGATTTTTCAAAGGAAGTAATCAAAATTGCTCAGCAAAAATATCCCGCCCTAAAATTAACTTGCGGCCAGGTAGTTGATTTACCTTACGACAATGATATTTTTGATTTAGTGGTCATCAACGGTTCGTTACATCATTTTTTTGCCGTCGAACGCACATTGAAAGAATCTAGGCGAGTCTTAAAACCGGGCGGTTTTTTTGTATTGCTCGGCGAGCCCAACAGCCAATTTTTAAAATTGTCAAATATCTTTTTTTATATTTGGCTGTTGAATCGCATTGTTGTGAATATAATTTCCTTTTTTAAAATAAACAAATCATTAGCGGAAGATATTGAGCCAGAGGCCGAGTCCTATGTGCCCGCGAGGCTAAGAGAAATAATTGAGGCAGTAGGTTTTAAGGTTGTAAAATTTTACACTTATGATTATTTGACCCGCTCCGAAAGTAAGTGGTGGTTGAAACACTACCGGGCTTACCTGGACTGGGAGCATAAAAACATCTCCTTGATTGTAAAAAACCGCGGTGCGGCTATCCAGTGTTTTGCCATAAAAAAATAATATGCCTGCAAAAAAAATTGCAATTTTAAGCGGCGGCACCAGTAGCGAGAGAAAAATAGCCCTATTATCCGCCCGCACTGTCCTGAATTTGCTCAAGAGTAAATTTTCAGTTTGTTTATATGATTTTCCCCGCCAAATACCAGCTTTTTTGCGCAATTATAAAAAATACGATATTGCCGTACCAATATTTCACGGTAGCGGAGGCGAGGACGGCGTTGTTCAAGGATTTTTGCGGACACTGAAGATTCCTTTCGTATTTTCTGATACCGTTTCTCAAGCTATCGGTATTGATAAAATACAGAGCAAATTGCTGGCGCGTAGCCTAAAAATTAGTACCCCGGATTATATTCTGCTCAAAAAAAATAAACCCATAAGATACAGATATCCGGTAATTGTCAAACCTATCGCCGGTGGCAGTTCTCTGGGGGTTAGCTTGGCTCGCACAGCTCCAGAATTAAAAAGAGCAATTAAGGTAGCCCTCCAATATAAACAGGCGGTGGTAGTAGAGGATTACATCCCAGGCGATGAATATAGCGTCTCGGTTGTTGAATATCGAGGGAAAACTATAGCTTTGCCGGTCATAGCCATTATTTCCAAAAAATCTTTTTTTGACTACCAGAGCAAATATGACCCGACATTAGCCAAGGAAATTTGTCCGGCATCGATTAATAAAACACTGTCACAGAAGTTACAGCGATCTGCACTAGACATGCACCTGGCGTTGGGTGCGCGCCATCTGAGCCGTTCGGATTTTATTGTGTCAAAAAATAGGCTTTATTTTCTGGAGATAAACACTATCCCGGGTTTAACTAAAAACTCCCTGATCCCCAAGTCTTTACGAGCCGCTAATATTGACTTTTTAGAGCTTTTTCAGGGCTGGATGGAACATCCGACGCGTTAGGTTTTCTGCTTGCCAAAATTAATAAATATGCTAAAATAGCCACATTGTTTATTTTTTATCAAACTATGAATAAATACAACCAGCCCGCCTTGCGAGGGCAGATTTCAAAAAATACTGTACGCGCTACTTTTATATTTATATTTATACTGACTTTTTTGGCGGTGCTGATCGATCTGCCACAATCCTGGGGCTGGTTTAACAAGTATAAAATTCATTTGGGATTGGATCTGCAGGGCGGTACACATCTGGTATATCAGGCGGACGTTTCCCAGGTGCCGACTTCTGAGCAGAAAGATAGCGTCGAAGCCCTGCGCAACGTCATCGAAAGACGGGTTAATGTTTATGGCGTGTCTGAACCCATAGTCCAAACCAACTATAGCGGCAATAACGCCCGCATCATTGTGGAACTAGCCGGCGTTAAAAATATTAATGATGCCATTGCTATTATTGATAAAACTCCCCAGCTTGATTTCCGACTACAGTCCGCCGCTCCGGTTAGTGCGACCTCTACATCTACCGATGAAATCAGGAAGAAAGCCGAAGAAGTCCTAAAGCGCGTTTTAGCAGGAGAAGATTTTGCTAAACTGGCCCAACAATATAGTGAAGATCCCGGATCTAAAGACAAAGGTGGTGATTTACCTTGGGTAACGGAAGGTAAATTCGTACCGGAGTTTGATCAGGCAATTTTTAAAGATCTCAAACCTGGGCAAATATCCAAGACATTGGTGGAGTCCCAATTTGGCTACCACATAATAAAAAAAATAGAGGAACAGGTAAATGAACAGGGTCAGATTGAAGTTCATGCCGCCCACATATTATTCAGCAAACCCAATGCCGATTTGACCGATGTTAATTGGATAGCCGCCGGCCTGACCGGACGTCATATCAAGAAAGCCAGTCTGAACTTTGACCCCAATACTCAACAGCCGCTGGTAATGGTCGAGTTTAATGATGAAGGAAAATCACTTTTTGGAAAAATTACCACAGCTAACATCGGCAAGCCTGTCGGAATATTTTTAGACAACGAGCTGATTTCCAGCCCGACTGTGCAAGAGGCCATCACCGACGGACGCGCCCAGATTTCGGGAAAGTTTACAGTCAATGAAGCCAAACAATTAGTTAAGGACCTGAACCTCGGCGCTCTACCGGTGCCGATTCAGCTGATAAGCCAACAAACCGTTGGCGCTACTTTAGGTGATATTTACGTCAAAAAATCGCTGATCGCCGGTATTATTGGCTTTTTAGCCGCCGCTTTATTTATGCTTATTTATTATCGCTTACCCGGCTTTATTTCAGTCTTGGCTCTGGGTATTTATACTGCTATTGCTTTAGCTATTTTTATTCTGATACCGGTAACTATGACCATGGCGGGAGTGGCCGGCTTTATCCTTTCTATCGGCATGGCAGTCGATGCTAACGTGCTGATTTTTGAGAGGACAAAGGAAGAATTAATCGAAGGTAAGAGCTTGTATACGGCAGTAGAAAATGGTTTTCACCGGGCCTGGTCTTCGATTCGTGATTCCAATATTTCTTCCATTATCACCTGTATTATTTTAGCCTGGTTTGGCACCTCGATTATCAAAGGCTTTGCCATCACCTTGGGCATCGGTATTTTGATCTCCATGTTTTCGGCCATCACCGTTACCCGCACTTTTTTGCGCTTAGTGGTCAGTAGAAAATTAGAATCCAAGCTGGGTTGGTTTGGAGTGAACACTATTAATAAAGTTGATTAGTTGTATGTATAACATCATAGGAAAAAGAAAATTTTGGTTGTGGTTTTCCGGGATTTTGATGACCGGATCTATCTTGCTTTTGGCTGTATTTGGCCTGAAGCCGGGGATTGATTTTACCGGCGGCAGTTTGCTTGATGTGAGCTATAGCGTCCAGCGGCCTTCAGCCGACCAGATTAGCGACGCCTTAGCCGACCAGAAACTGCAGGATTTAAAAATTCAGCCCAGTGGCGAGAAGGATTTTCTGATCAGATTCCAAAATACCGATGAACCCACACACCAGGCTGTACTGGCAAAGCTGAAAGATATTAAAATCGAGACTGCGCCCGATAATACATTTATTGAAAACCGTTTTGACGCTATTGGTCCTGTTATCGGGGAGGAATTGCGCAACAAGGCGATTCAGGGAATTGCTTTGGTTTTAATATTTATCGTATTATATATTGCCTGGGCGTTTCGCAAGGTCTCTCGTCCGGTTGCCTCTTGGAAATACGGTGTGGCGGCTATCATCGCCCTGATTCACGATATTACCATCGTCACGGGGATCTTTGCCCTGTTTGGAGTTCTATTTGGCACCGAGGTTGACAGTTTATTTGTAACCGCGCTGTTGACTATCCTGGGTTTTTCAGTGCATGACACTATCGTCACCTTTGACCGCACCAGAGAAAATCTGCACAAAAGGCAGGACTTGGAGTTTGAAGATGTGCTTAACCTCAGTATTAACGAGACTATGGTGCGATCACTCAATACTTCAATCGTGACTTTGCTTGCACTGTCGGCCGTATATCTGTTCGGCGGTGAAAGCACTAAAAATTTTACTACGGCTCTGTTATTCGGTATTGTTTTTGGAACTTATTCCTCAATCTTTGTGGCCTCACCGATACTTTTGCTTTGGAACAGGCAAAAAAGGACTAGCTAGCAAATTATTATAAATGTTATCAAACCTCTATGGTCCATAGAGGTTTTTTGTTGTAAATTATAACACTATTGACTAATTTTATAAAATATGGTAATGTATGAAGGATTTTAAAAAATGTCAAAAAATAAGGCAAAAAACCATGAATTCCATATTAGATAAAGTAATAAGCTCCAAACACCTGTCAAGTCTGGCGGATTTTGACCCGCATCAGACGCTGGCTAGTATTTTGCAGGCGTTATCAGAACGGGAGCAGGAAATCATCAAGCTTCGCCATGGTCTGGCTAACTACGAAAAAAAGACTTTGGAAGATATCGGCAAAAAGTACAATATTACCAGAGAAAGAGTACGCCAAATTGAAAATAGCTCGCTAAAAAAAATTACGAAAAATTTTAATCAGAGCTACCTCAAAGAAATTGAATTACTGGCGAATTCTACTTTAGCGGAACACGGTGGCATGATGTCAGAAGATAACCTAACCGGCGAGCTTTTGGTTATGCCCGGCGAAAGTCAGGAGAACAAAGCGGCCATCCGTTTTATACTGAATGAATTACTAAGCCATCGCTTCTATCTGGTTAAGGAAGGCAAAGACTATTACAGTTTTTGGAAAACTCCGGAGTCTTCGCTGGACTATTTCCATAATATTATTGATAATATCGTTTCCTTGGTGGACAATCACGGACAGGCGCTACCGGCTGATAACCTCATAGATCAAATAAAGCAGGCCGAGTTTTTTACCACAGACGAAGCACTGACGGAAAAAATGATTTTAAACTTCTTGCAAATCACTAAAAAATTAGGAGCTAATCCCTACAATGAGTGGGGTTTGGTAAGCTGGCCGGATATCACCCCGCGCCGCATGAACGATAAAATATACCTGGTGCTCAAAAAGGAAAATAAACCTCTACACTTTACGGAGATTGCCGAAAAAATTAATCAGATGTCATTTGACGAACGCCAAGCTTTCCCGGCCACTATTCATAACGAGCTGATCCTAGATGACAAGTATGTCCTGGTAGGCCGTGGCATCTACGCCCTCAAAGATTGGGGTTACAAGCCGGGAGTAGTCAGTGATGTGATATATGACATTCTCAAGGATGCCGGCCGACCACTTTCCAAAAAAGAAATCATAGAGGAAGTAATGAAGAAACGCATGATCAAGCAGACCACCATCACTTTGGCTCTGATGAATAGAGATAAATTTAGCCGCGACGAAAAAGGAAGATATTCAATAAAACAGTAATAAGATTTTTTACAAAACAACTCGCTGCCCCCTCGGTGCCGGGTTGTTTTTGTTTGCACTCTTTATAAAAAGCTACAAAACAGGTATAATATAGACAATCAATATGGAATTTGCCATCGATCTCTCGGTTTTCAGCAATTTTAGCCAACTCGGTCCTCTGAGCATGGTTTGGATTGTTTTTATTAACGGCGGCTGGATCGTTTTTGTTTGGTTTTTTATCAACGCCTGTTACCTGGTCTGGCTGTTCCGTAAACAAAATCAATGGTTTGCCACTAACGAATATATGATCCTGGCCGTTGATATTCCCAAAGATACCGAACAGACGCCGAAGGCGGTGGAGCAATTATTTGCCACTATTTCCGGGGCACACACGCCACTGAGTTACAAAGAGTTATGGTGGCAAGGCAAGTTTCAGCTGGCTTTTCAGTTTGAGATTATTAGCATTGACGGTTATATCCAATTTTTGATTCGCACACCGAGACAATGGCGAGATCTGGTGGAAAGTGCCATTTATTCACAATATCCCGACGCGGAGATAACCGAGGTAGAGGATTATGTTAATACAGTGCCCGACAAATATCCCAATGATACCCATAATATCTGGGGCACTGAGGTAATCTTGGCCCGCAACGATGTTTTCCCGATAAAAACCTACAAGGAGTTTGAGGACAGTGTTTCCGGTGAGTTTAAGGACCCACTGGCTTCCTTATTGGAAACCATGAGTAAAATTAAAAAGGGCGAGCAGGTTTGGATTCAGATTATTGTAAAGCCGACAGGTTTTGAGTGGACTGCCAAGAGTTCCAAGATGGCCTATAAAATTGCGGGCAAGAAAGTACCGGAGAAAAAAAACGGCTGGTCTAGTTGGCTTTCTCCATTCACCGGATTGATATTTTTGACGACCGGAGAGGAAATGTTTTTTCAAACCGGAGGAGGTAGTAAACCCAGTGTTCAAAAAGAACCGATGCCGAGCATGATGTTACATCTAACTCCGGGTGAACGATTGGGCGTAGAAGCCATAGAACGAAAAGCCAGTAAGATCGGTTTTGAATGTAAAATAAGACTTATCTATATATCGCCTCTGGAGCTTTTTCAGTCTTCGCGCGTTGTCTCTTCAGTTTTCGGATCGTTGAAACAATTTAATACTCTTGACCTCAATGCTTTTAAACCTGACCCGCGGACGAAAACGCAGATTATGTATTTTTTTATCAAATCGCGGATCGCTGCGCGTCGTCGCTACATCATGGAAGGGTATAAAAAACGTAGCGGCATGATGGGTCATAGCCCTTTTATATTAAATACGGAGGAGCTGGCTACGCTTTGGCACTTCCCAGCCAGGGATATTAAGGCGCCGCTTCTGCAAAAAACCGAGTCTAAGAAATCAGAACCGCCTTCGAGTTTGCCCATTGAATCTATGGAGAAAACCAGACAAACTGACTATAGTGAATTGCGCCGACAATTGCGTGAAAGCACTAAACCCGATCAACCCGCCTTTGATCTGATGGACAAGCATTATGAACACAGATTTGCCAAGAAAAACGCATTGTCGACGCAACGGCCCGCCTCAACTACCCACAAAGGCGAACCGCCGGCTAATTTACCTTTAGGCTAATATGCTAGATAATAAAAAAGTAACCGTTTTTGCCGAAACTAATTATCGGCGCTCAAATGTAAAATTTGGCATCAAAACCGACGACCGACGCCGGCATATGTATTTTATTGGTAAAACGGGCATGGGTAAATCAACGGTGCTGGAAAATATGATTATTCAGGATATTCAGTCGGGCTTGGGCGTCTGTGTTGTTGACCCGCACGGTGATTTGGTGGAAAAAGTAATCAGTTTCGTACCTACGCATCGCATTAATGATGTTATTTATTTTAATCCGTCAGATTTAGCCTACCCTATAGCCTTTAACGTCTTAGAAAGCGTAGATCCGGAACAACGTCACCTGGTTGTTTCCGGCTTAATCGGCGTCTTTAAAAAAATCTGGGCGGATTCCTGGGGCCCGCGGTTGGAATACGTCCTGCACCATGCGATTTCCGCCTTGCTGGAATACCCCGGATCTACCTTGTTGGGAATCATGCGCATGCTGGTAGACAAAACCTTCCGCAAAAAAGTTGTTGAGAAAATATCTGACCCGGTTGTTAAAGCTTTTTGGATTGACGAATATTCCAAATATCCCGACCGTTTCCAATCTGAGGCCATCGCCCCTATCCAAAATAAAGTCGGCCGTTTTTTGTCATCTGCCCTGATAAGAAATATTCTGGGACAGGTAAAGTCTTCCTTTTCCATGCGGGAGATAATGGACCAGCAGAAAATATTGCTACTAAACCTATCCAAAGGTCGCGTCGGAGAAGACAATTCGGCCTTACTCGGCGCCATGATGATCACCAAGATCCAATTAGCCGCCATGAGTCGCATTGATACGCCGGAGATAGAACGCAAGGATTTTTATCTCTACGTAGACGAATTTCAAAACTTTGCTACCGAATCTTTCGCCAATATTTTATCCGAAGCCAGAAAATACCGATTAAATCTTATTATTGCCCATCAATATATCGAACAGGTGGAGGAAACTATTCAGGCCGCTGTTTTTGGCAATGTCGGGACTATAGTGGTCTTTAGAATCGGGGCGGCCGACGCCGAATATCTGGAAAACGAATTTACTCCGACCTTTACACCCGAGGACCTGGTTAACCTATCAAAATTTGAGGTTTATATAAAATTAATGATTGATGGTGTGACTTCCGAAGCCTTTTCTGCCCGAACCTTGCCGCCTGTGGAAATGCCGGAAAATGATTCCGAGGTTCGCGAAAAAATCATCAGTGTTTCACGCGAGCGCTATGCCAAACCCCGAGAAGTTATTGAAGAAAAAATTACCCGCTGGAGCGAGACTCTATTAGAAGAGTCTGCTCAGGCGCAACGGGAAGTCAGCACGGCCGGGCAGAAAAAACCAACACTAAGTAAGCCAAAAAAGCATGTGCTGACCGAAGTAAATTGCGACTTCTGCGGTAAGGAAACGGAAATAAATTTTATCCCTGACCCGACCAAACCTATTTATTGTAAAGAATGTCTTTCCTTGTCCAAGGCTGGGAAGATACCGGCGCCTTCTAGCATAAAGGTAGTGTCCGGTAACAAACGAGCCAAGGAATCGGAACACTTTATGTCTCTGTCTGAAGCTATGCATATCAGGCCAAATAACCATCCGGGGCCGGCAACGGCGGATGCGGACGATGATGATGACACCGACATAGAGCAAACGACTAAATTATCTGTGCCGATAAGCAATCCGCAATCATCTGAAAAAAGTTTGCCTCGGGGTAAAATCATCAATTTTTAAACTTGTATTTTTCACTTTCTCACTTGCTTTTTTTACTTTTAACTAAAGATCATGCCTTATTATTTGAAAATAAAAAAATTAGATATCACCACCGGACAATCCAATATTGCCCTGTTGCACGAGGATGAAGCTATTCGCTATGGCATCCATGCTGGCGATAAGATAGAAATCTGCTGGGGCGACAAAAAAATTATTGCCGAGGCCAATACTAGCGATAAAAAAGTCAAACCCGGACAAATCGCCCTATATAAAGATATTTGGCAACAGACTAGCATTGCCGACAACACTATAGTAGAGGTGGAAGTGTTGGAGCGGGCTAAATCTGTCCAAGCCATCAAGAAAAGGCTACTAGGCAAGAAATTGAAATACCAGGATTTTTTCCAAATTTTTTCCGATATTGCCAGCGGCGTACTGACACGCACTGAAACTACCTATTTTGTGGCCTCGGGATTCATGCATAGCTATACCAATCAAGAGCTTTATTATATGACCAAGGCTATGGCCGAATCCGGTGAAATGCTAAAGTTTCCCGGAATCATAGCCGACAAACACTCGGTGGGCGGCCTAGCCGGCAACCGCACTACGATGGTGGCAGTGCCCATTTTAGCTTCCCTTGGCCTTACTATTCCCAAAACATCGTCTCGCGCTATAACCTCTCCGGCCGGCACGGCCGACACTATGGAGGTCTTAGCTAAGGTCTCCTTTAGTGCTGACGAGATCCGACAGATAGTTAAAAAAATCGGCGCTTGTATGGTCTGGGGTGGAGGATTGAACCTGGCGCCGGCTGATGATAAAATTCTCAAGGTTTCTTATCCCCTTTCCCTGGAACCGTACAGCAAGATGCTAGTTTCCATCATGGCCAAAAAAGTCGCTACCGGCGTGACTCATCTGATCATCGATATGCCGGTAGGCCCGACGACAAAAATACCCAATATGAAGATTGCCCGTTCGCTGGAGGCAAAATTTAAGTATTTGGCTCGACGATTTCATATTAAAATAAAAGTAGTGATGATCCGTACTGAGGATCCGGTCGGCCGCGGTGTAGGACCGGCCTTGGAAGCTCGCGATGTCTTGCGCGTTCTACAGCAAAGAGATAATTACCCGACGGATTTGGCTAATAAATCAATACATCTGGCAGGCGAACTTCTGGAGCTGACCGGCAAGGCTAGAAAAGGCCAGGGTGCACACGCGGCTTGGCAGGCGCTAGACAGCGGAGCCGCCTGGAAAAAAATGCAGGAAATCATCAAGGCCCAAGGCGGCAATCCCAATGTGACACCCAGTGATATTGTCATCGCTGCACACAAAAAATATATTAATGCCCCACGTAGCGGCCGCATAATATTTACGGACAATAAAACCATCAACGTCATTGCCCGCATTTTAGGGGCCCCGGCAGACAAGCTGGCTGGCGTTTATTTGAACAAGGAGTATGATGACCGCGTCAAAAAAGACGAGCGCTTATTTACCCTTTATGCACGCACTCCCGAACGCATTCGGCTAGCCACTAAGGCTCTGGAAAAAATGAGCATTTTCAAGATTGGTCACTAATGAAAAAAGGAAAGCAAAAAATATTAGTAGCACTGTCCGGCGGCGTTGATTCCGCCGTGACTTTGTTTTTACTAAAAAAACAGGGCTATTTGGTCGAAGCGGCGTACATGAAAAACTTTTCGGAAAGAATTAATATCAAGGGTAGCTGTCCCTGGCGCGAAGACCGAGAAGAAGCTTATCGCGTAGCTACCAAGCTCAATGTGCCGATGCATACTTTTGATTTTCAAAAAGAATACCACGATAGAATCGTTGATTATATATTTGAGACCTACCGCCTTGGTCAAACTCCGAATCCCGACGTGCTTTGTAACAATGAAATAAAATTTAAATTATTTCTGGAAAAGGCACATAAAATGGGTTTTGATAAAATCGCTACCGGACACTACGCTCAGGTAAAGCGGAATAAGAAGTATTACCATCTAATACGCGGCAAGGACTCAACTAAAGACCAATCATATTTTTTGGCCGGCTTGGAGCAGTGGCAATTAGCCAGAGCTTTATTTCCGGTGGGTGGATTGTTGAAGTCTGAGGTCAGAAAAATCGCCAGGCGGGCGCATTTGCCCAATGCCCAAAGGCCAGATTCACAGGGAATTTGTTTTATTGGCAAGATAAAGCTTGCGGACTTTCTGGCTCAGAAAATAAAGCCAAAAAAAGGCGATATAGTTGACATAAAAGGCCGTAAATTGGGCGAGCATAGGGGAGTCTGGTTTTATACTATTGGTCAGCGCCACGGGCTGAATATTGGCGGTTCAGGACCATGGTATGTGGCCAAGAAAGATATTAGGAAGAATAGATTAGTTGTCGCAAAAATTACTGACCCTGAGTTATATGTCAATGCTGTTAAAGTCAGTGGATGGCATTGGGTGGCAGAGAGTTATAAACTGCCGCTGAAAACATCGGCCCAAATCCGTTATCGACAGGAACCACAAAAATGCGTCGTATATAAAAACAAAGTAGATTTTGTCGCTCCGCAAAAAGGAGTAGCCAGCGGGCAGACCATCGCACTCTACAAAAAAAATAAGCTAATTGCTAGCGCTAATGTATTTTAAAACCTCCCCGGCCGTTGCCAGGGAGGTTTTAGTATTGGAGGCATTTCATTCGCCGACTTTCTCAAAATAGGCGCCGGGCACCCATTTATTTCTTCCGTCCAAACAAAAGAAATAGTAATTTTCGTGAATCCAGCTACAGTCGCACACGACATTGTTCGGCCTGCAAGCCGGGCCATGCTCCTTGATTCGCAAACTGCGGATCTCTACATTGGTCACGCGGTATGTTTTACCGCTTTCCAATCTATATTCGCGCAGTTGGAGCTCAGTCAATTGCAAGCCGCTGTCCTTGAGTCGGACTATCTGACCCAGGTGAAGCTCCCACATGACATTCCTCCTAAAATGAACTCCGGTCACTTTCTATATACTCCCTGACCGGATTTATGTCAAAAGAAAAAGCCCCGCGCGAACGAGGCTTTTCTTATGAAAGAGTGCTCGGGATGACTTTGAACCTCCACCAGCAGGTCAGTGTTTCTGGGACGACTCCACCTCGGCTGGCGCCGATGGCTTCATAGTCTCCTGACTACATGCAGTGTAGACACCACTCGCGGTTCAAAAACCGCTCAACACATATTCGGCTTCAGTCCGCCGTCCAGCCACGGGGATTCGAACCCCAAAGCCCAATTGCAGGCTGTTTACCCGAGCACTACTCGTAAAGTACATTTCGCATAAATATATCTCCAGTTACTGATTTTGTCAATATCAGCGCATATTGATTAATTAAGATAAATATATCACACATAAATGCATATTCTATTTACACCTATACGGGCCGCCATGGATTTCCCCAAATAAGTCAGTATCGCTCCTTCTTTGATACGTCGCTGAGTGATCGGATTATTCCCAGGCGGTACTCTTTTAAATTTTATTGGACATAGTAAACCTTGACTTTTAAGGCCATTTTACCTATAATTCATATTAATTAACCATTATTTTACGATGGTTTTTTATACCAAAAGCGCATGATGAAAGCCCAGGAATTAAAGGACAAATATTTAGATTTTTTTGCCTCAAAAAATCATAAAATAATAAGCTCGGCCTCTTTGATACCGGAAAATGACCCTACGGTTTTATTTACGACCGCCGGTATGCACCCTTTGGTGCCATATTTAATGGGAGAAAAACATCCCGAAGGAAAGCGACTGGCAAATATACAAAAATGCCTGCGCACTGGTGATATAGACGAGGTGGGGGATGCCATTCACCATACTTTTTTTGAAATGCTTGGTAATTGGTCATTAGGCGATTATTTTAAAAGCGAAACAATATCATATTCATGGGAATTGTTAACCAAAATTTATGGGCTTGATAAAAAAAACCTGGCGATTTCTATTTTTGGCGGCAATCAGGCCGTACCCGAATATGACAAAGAATCGGAGAAATACTGGCTGGATTTGCATATAACTCCCGAGAGAATTTCTAAAGTTACTGACAATTGGTGGGGTCCAGCCGGACAAATCGGTCCCTGCGGTCCGGACACCGAGATTTTTTATTGGACCGGATCGGGCATTGCTCCGAAAAAATTTGATGAAAGTGACAAAAGCTGGGTGGAGATCTGGAACAATGTTTTGATGGAATTTAACAAAACTGCAGACGGAATATTTATCCCGTTGAAACAGAAAAATGTGGACACCGGAATGGGTTTGGAAAGAACATTGGCGGTGATCAATGGCTTTGACGATAATTATCTGACTGAGCTTTTTCAGCCGATAATTGAAAGGATTGCAGACTTGTCCGGTAAAAAATATTCTAACAACAAAAAAGCCTTCCGCATTATCGCCGACCATATCCGCAGTGCAGTATTTGTCCTGGGCGACCCTATGGGTATTGCCCCCTCCAATACCGGTCAGGGCTATGTTCTGCGTCGGCTGATCAGGCGGGCAATTAGATTCGGGAAAGCCCTGGGCCTTGAACACAATTTTTGTACAGCGCTCGCACAGGTCATTATTAATGATCAGTACTATAATCACAGCTATCCCGAGATTAAGCGAAATGAAGATTTCATACTGACCGAGTTAGAAAAAGAGGAAATAAAATTTAGACAGACCCTGAAAAAAGGATTAAGGGAATTTCAAAAAAAGAAGAGTATTAACGGCGCCGAAGCTTTTCAGTTATTTTCTACCTACGGATTTCCTTTGGAACTAACCGAGGAGCTAGCTAGGGAAAATAATTTCCAGATAAATAAAAATGATTTTGCTGCGGAGTTTAAAAAACACCAAGAGCTTTCCCGCACCGCCTCCGCCGGATTATTTAAGGGTGGTTTAGCCGACGATTCGGTCATGAGCAAGCGCCATCATACGGCTACCCATCTATTATTACAGGCTTTGCGAATCGTCTTGGGATCGCACGTGGAACAACGCGGAGCCAATATCAATACTGAGAGAATACGTTTTGATTTTACCCATTCGGAAAAAATGACTGCCGCACAACTCAAAAAAGTGGAAGATTTGATTAATGAACAGATAGAAAAAAGACTACCGGTTGGTTTTAAGGAAATGAGCGTTGAGGACGCAAAGCAACGCGGCGCTATGGGCATTTTTACTCAAAAATATGGGGAAAAGGTAAAAGTGTACACGGTGGGCGATTTCAGCCAAGAAATTTGCGGCGGTCCGCATGTGGATAATACCAAAGAGCTGGGACATTTTAAAATATTGAAAGAAGAATCTAGCTCGGCCGGTATTAGAAGAATAAAGGCAAAACTAGAATAAATTTAATTTCTTCGAGCGAACCCGATCAAAGCGAGGGAGAGTCGAGAAGTATTAGTTCTCGACAAGCTCGAACAAAAAAAAATATGGACATAAAAATTTACAACCGGAATTTTGACCTGACCCAGCCGCTACGCGACTATCTGCACGAGAAATTCGGTGCGCTGGAAAAATACAATATGAATATTTTGGGCTTTCATGTGGAGATGAACCGCGATAACCATCACCAAAAAGGCGAGGTTTATAACATCGAAGTGCATCTGCATTTGCCGGACAAACAGACCATCACTATGAAGGAAATTCAGGATGATGCCTATGCGGCCATTGACTTGCTACAGACCAAGATTGCCCGCGCCATGGTCAAGCTCAAGGCTAAAAATACAAGCAAATTTCGCCGCGCGGCCGGCAAGCTACGGGCCTTAAAATTTTGGAGTAAGAGCAATAAAGAGTATTAATCCTTAATCACTGAAACGGCTGAGTCGCGTTAGAAATTTGAATCTTAATGTGGCCCACATAATTGAGAGTTATTATTAAATTTTTAACCGGATGAGTTTCTTAGACAAATTATTTGGTGACGCCAATAAAAAATATCTCGATAGCCTCAAACCACAAATTGAGGCTATTAATGCTTTAGAAAAGAAATTTGAATCTCTAACTGACGCCCAGATTAAAGAACGTAGCTTTGATTTAAAAAAACAAGTCGGCGAAGGAAAAAATCTGGATGAAGTATTAGTGCCGGCTTTTGCCTTGGTACGCGAAGCCGCCAAGCGAACTCTGAGACAGCGCCACTTTGATGTGCAACTCCTAGGAGGCATGGTTTTGCATCGGGGTCAAGTCGCAGAAATGAAAACCGGTGAGGGAAAGACCTTAACCTCCACCTTACCCATTTATCTTAATGCTTTAGAGAGCAGAGGCGTTCACGTGGTTACTGTCAACGACTATCTGGCCAAACGCGATGCCGTCTGGATGGGACAGATTTATGGTTTACTAGGTTTGACCGTGGGCACTATCCAGCACGAAGCCTCTTTTTTATACGACAGTGTTAAAGCCGACGCGGAAAAGGAAAAACTGCGTGACCAGGGCGTATCAGTGGTGATGGACTACTTGACCCCGGTTTCACGCCAGGATGCCTACAAAGCAGACATCACCTACGGCACCAATAATGAATTTGGTTTTGATTATCTGCGTGATAACATGGCCCAAGATGTCAGCCAGCAGGTGCAACGCGGCCTGCATTATGCCATTGTGGACGAAGTCGATAGTATTTTGATTGACGAAGCTAGAACACCGCTGATTATCTCTGCACCGGCTGACGAATCAACCGACAAATATCGACAATTTTCCATTCTAGTAAATCAGCTGGAGGAAAACGCCGACTATAACATCGATGAAAAGATGCGCGCCGCCACATTGACGGAAGAGGGTATTAAAAAAATGGAAAAGGCCCTAGGTGTGGATAATATTTATGAGAGCCAGGGCATGGACACGGTACATCATCTGGAGCAGGCTCTGCGCGCCAAAACGCTTTATCAACTGGATCGTGATTACGTTGTAAAAGACAACGAAGTCGTCATCATCGATGAATTCACCGGACGGATGATGCAAGGCCGTCGCTATAGCGAAGGTCTGCACCAGGCTATAGAGGCCAAAGAAGGTGTGGAGGTCCAGAGAGAGAGTCAGACTCTAGCCACCGTCACCTTTCAAAATTATTTCCGGATGTACGACAAGTTGTCCGGTATGACCGGTACTGCCGCCACCGAGGCCGAGGAAATGGCTAAAATATACAATTTGGATGTTACGGTCGTGCCTACTAACCGCCCTTTTATCCGTCTGGATCTCAAAGACCGTATTTATCGCTCTGAGCGAGGAAAATTTAAGGCCTTGATCAGAGAAATCCAGGCCTGTCACGAAAAAGGCCAACCTGTCTTGGTCGGCACCATTTCTATTGAAAAGAACGAGCTCTTAAGCAGGATGCTGGAAAAAGCCGGTATTCCCCATAGTCTGCTAAATGCCAAACAGCACGAAAAAGAGGCGCAAATCATCGCCCAAGCCGGTCAAAAAGGCGCGGTCACTGTAGCCACTAATATGGCCGGGCGTGGCGTGGATATCATATTGGGTGGTTCACCCTTTGAGCAGGCCAAATATGAGGAAATAAAGGCCTTAGGAGGTCTTTTAGTCATGGGTAGCGAGCGCCACGAGTCCCGCCGTATTGATAACCAATTGCGCGGCCGTTCCGGCCGTCAGGGTGATCCCGGAGCCAGCCAGTTTTATATTTCCATGGAAGATGATCTGATGCGCATCTTCGGATCGGAGCGGATGAAGGGACTGATGGAAAAGCTGGGTATTGCTGAGGACACGGCTATAGAAAATAAGCTGATTTCCAATTCAATAGAATCCGCCCAGAAAAAAGTAGAGGGTCATAATTTTGATATTCGCAAACACTTGGTGGAATATGACGACGTTATAAATAAGCACCGCCAGGTGATTTACAAAACTCGCCAGAGAATACTGAAATTTTTTGCCGGCCAGGATACGGAAATCGGGGAAAACATAAAAACCTCCGCCGACCTGGTATTGGATTACGTTAACCAGGAAATAAACAGCGTTGTTTCTTTTCACACCTTAACCGACAAAAACCACGGCGACTTTAACCCCCGCGAAATACTGGAAACTATTAAAACCATCTTTTCATTGTCCGCCTCGGAAGAAGGAAAATTAACCGAGCTGATAAAAACCAATCAAAAGCAAAATACGCACGGCGAGAGAACCGGCGTCATAGATTATCTGGAGAAAATAGCACGCGAAAAATACGAACAACTGACAAAAGATATCAATGCCAGCGTGGAATTGACGGACAAGACCTGGGCGCCGATGCAACTGATAGAGCGTGGTATAGTTTTGCGCAGTATGGATTCCCTCTGGGTAGAGCATCTGACCGCCATGGACAAGCTACGCACCGGCATCGGCCTACAGGGTTATGGGCAACGGGATCCGCTGGTAGAATACAAACGTGAGTCTTTCGCGCTATTTAATAATCTTCTGGAGTCTATCCGCAAGCAGATAGTTTATTCCATATATAAGATCCGTCTAGCGCAAAAAATGACTGCCCCCACAGCAAAGGAACCAGCCAAAAAACTGGCTGAGCAAAAAGCCGGCTACAATCCTTTTAAAAAAGAAGTGGAAAACAGAGAAGGTCAGGATCAATTAGTTTCCAGTAAGCCTAAAGACGAAGAGGGACATAAGATAGGACGCAATGATTTGTGTTATTGTGGCAGTGGGAAAAAGTATAAAAAATGCCATGGAGCATAGGAATTAAAAATATGAGCCAATCCAATAACGTAAAAATTGTAGTATTCGTGCCAGAATCGCACACAGATATAGTCCGCGAAGCAATAGGCAAAGCCGGTGCAGGAAAAATTGGGAACTATACCCACTGTAGTTTTTCATCAAAAGGCATCGGACGATTCGAACCAGAACACGGTGCTCATCCAGCGATTGGAGAGGTTGGTAGATTGGAGTCGGTTTATGAGGAACGGATAGAGTTTGTATGCGATCGTAATCTTATAAAAGATGTACTTACAGCCATTAAAAAAGTGCATCCTTATGAAGAAGTCGCATTAGACATATATCCGTTGGAAGAATTTTAATTCATGCGGGACGCCATTAAAAATCAAAAAATGTCATGGAGGGTAAAAAAGTAGAACCGAAGTTAAAAGCCATGTGTCTACTTCTGGATGATCAGAGCCGACTTTTAGCCAGCCAAGGCTATGATCATATAAAAAAGCAGCGCTTTTATAGAATTTTAGGTGGGCATTTAAACCCCGGCGAGGATCCAGCTGACGGTGTGCGCCGAGAAATCCGTGAGGAAGTAAATTCTGAAATTGATAATTTAGAATTTTTAGAAGTAATCGATAACCAATTCATATACCAAGGCCGGCCCGGTCACGAAATAGTTCATTTATATAAGGGTAAATTATCTCGCCGAGAAATAGAAGATATTCCTCAATTCACGTTCGTTGACGGGCCAGAAGTAATTACCGCACAGTGGATAAAGATTGATGATATTATTCATAAAAAAATTATTGTTTATCCCCACTTTGATGTAAAAAAATACCGTGTATGAAAAATAGCAAATGGCCAATAAACAAAAAGTAAAAAAAACGATCTCTGTTGCCGTGAGCGGCGGATTTGATCCCTTGCATATCGGACATGTGCGTATGTTTAGAGCCGCTAAAAAATTGGGTGATAATCTAACAGTGATATTAAATAACGATAATTGGCTAAAGGTAAAAAAAGGCTTTGCTTTTATGCCGGAAAAAGAGCGCGCTGAGATTATCAGAAATATAAAATGGGTTGATCAGGTGGTGATCACAACTCATAAGCCAAATACGAAAGATATGAGTATCTGCAAAGAACTCACGAGGATAAAACCAAATATCTTTGCTAACGGTGGGGATAGAAAGCTGGGCAATATTCCGGAGGTCCCGGTATGCCGTCGCCACCATATTAAAATGGTCTTTAATATCGGCCATGGTGGGAAGATTCAATCCAGTTCCTGGCTGTTGATGGAGTATAAAAATAAAGTTAAATGATAAGATGGACGGATTAATGAAATTTGAGTCACCGTCATTAGAGCAGGAAACAAAGATTATTGACGGCAAACAATATCGCCGTGTGTTAACCGGCTATACCATTAGACAATACTTTTCTCACGACACACCTGAAAAAGGACCCGGGCCGGGCTGGGACTTTCGGCGAGCAGTATTGGAAAAATATGGAGTTGATTCGCCGGACAAATTACCCGAGGAACCTTATTATGATTGGGAGTTAATTGAGGATAATTAATTAATTTAACGCTTTTGCGAGTCGCGCTAAGCGCGACGTGGCAAACCCATCTGGGTAACCACCCCTTTCGCTACGTTCAGGGTCACGATAGCAGGGAAAATTTATGTCAACAATAAGCAAAAAAATCTGGCCCGAGTACTTTAATCAGATCGTCTCGGGAAAAAAGAAGTTTGAGCTTCGCCTCAATGATTTTGAGATCAATGAGGGCGATACTTTATCATTAGAGGAGTGGGATCCAAAAACTAGTCAATACACTGGCCGCAAAATAGAGAAAAAAGTAACTTTTGTGGCAAAATTCAAAATTGACAAATTATTCTGGCCACAGGAGGAAATAATTGAAAAGGGAATACAGATTATATCACTGGAATGAGATGATAAAGCCTCTGCCACGCCACGAGTTGAAAAAACTTTATAATTCATTTCCCCGCAAGCGAATTGCCGCCGGAGCTTTATTTTTAAACAGAAAAGGAGAATTGTTACTAGTCAAGCCGTGCTACCGGCCTTTTTGGTCCATACCCGGCGGCGTAGCCGAAAAAGACGAGTCGCCGTTTGAAGCCTGCCAACGGGAATGCAAGGAAGAAATAAATATCCGCCCAAAGAAACTACGTCTATTATGCCTGGATTATAAAAATACTTTTGATATCAAACCCGAGAGCATGCAACTGATTTTTTATGGCGGTCGTCTTTCAATAAAACAAATATCACGAATAAAGGCAGATCGGCGTGAAATCACTGGTCATAAATTTGTGAGTTTAAATCGGGTTTATAAAACTCTGGGCGGTAAACACAGCGATTTGGCAAAAAGGATAAAATATTGTTTTTTAGCCATCAAAAATAAAAAGGTTTATTATTTGGAAAACGGTAATCTAAAATAATATTTATCCCGTGCAAAGCTTAACCTATTATCCTGACAACGCAAAAGAGCCATATATATTACTAACAATTAACTTCTAGTGTGATGAAAATCATATTTGGGATAGACAACGACAACCAAGAACGTATTTTGCACGAAATGGGTGTTGATTTTATTGTCCGGCCGACAAATTTTGTGGAGCATCCCGTGCACTATGGCGATCCCAGTCAGCAAGCCCTGGCCATGGCCAAGGCTAAAGCGCAAAGATTAGATAATGATCTTAATGAGCCGGTAGTTATATTGACCACTGCACAAGTCGTGACCTATGAGGAACATTTTCTTCATAAACCAAAAAATGAGGCAGAAGCCCGTAAACTCCTGGATAGTTACCACCGCTTGCCGGCCAAATGCTACACCGCGGTAGTAGCAATAAATGCCCAAAGTAGCCAGGAAGCCGAAGGTGTAGAGCTGGCTAAAGTTTACTTTAACCCTCTGAGTAAAGATGAAATTGACCATCTTATTAAAACCGGCGATGTTTATAATCTGGAAGGCGGATTTAATATCCGCGGGGCCGAATGGCGACGGCACATCCGGACCATTGATGGTCACCAGGACACTGTCCTGGGCCTACCCAAGGAATTAGCCCGAAGATTAATAGAACAAGTTCAGGGTCAATTATGAAAATCAACCTGGGAAAATATCTCCACTACAAAGGTGATACAGTGGAGGTAATCGGCACGGCCAAGCACAGCGAAACTCTGGAAGACTTTGTGATTTACAAACACCTGACCGGCCAGCATACTGGCGAAGTTCACTTCTGGGTGCGGCCGTTAGCAATGTTTCTTGAGGAAGTAGAGTCCGGCGGAGTTAAAGTACCGCGCTTTAAATATTTGGGATAAATTTTGATATTAATTTATATGGCCGGCAGACAATTACTAACCTTAATCTACATAATTAAAGATGGAAAGTTACTTTTGGGTCTAAAAAAACGCGGTTTTGGTATGGGTCGCTACAATGGCTTTGGTGGTAAGCTGGAGCCCGGTGAAACTATAGAAGAATCGGCCCAGCGCGAAATTTTTGAGGAAGCCGGAATCAATGTACTGGATCTGTGTAAGGCGGGTATTTTGGATTTTGATATACCAGCTTCTAAGCCCCCAGAAATTCAAGTCCACGTCTTTAAAGGTTCCAGGTTTTCCGGTCAGGTGACTGAGAGCGAGGAAATGCGGCCGGAGTGGTTTGATCTTGATAAGATACCCTATAAAAAAATGTGGGCCGACGATCCTTATTGGTTTCCCTTGATGATGGCCGGTAAAAAATTTAAGGCGTACTTTGCTTTTGACACCTTAGACAAGGTCATAGCGCACAAAATTGAGGAAGTGGCAGAGTTGAATGATTAGCAAATTTGTGCTAAATTACAGGAGCTAAAAAAACGCTCCGGCGTATTATTTTACCTAAGCTTAGCGTAAAATCTGAATAAAATATTTACTCAATGTTATATAATAAAATCATTAGACCTATCTTGTTCCTGATGGACGCCGAGTTTGTCCATGATCTGGTCAGCTCTATTTTGTCGGTGGCGAATAAAAGCCGGATGATCAATAATATAATCTTTATTTTTTTTAATTTTTCTACTCCGAGAATCAAACAAAAGTTGTGCGGACTTTATTTTCGGACGCCCATTGGGCTAGCCGGCGGTATGGATAAGAAAGCGGCCGCGCCGCTCCTATGGAGTGCCTTTGATTTTGGCTGGGCCGAGCTCGGTTCCTTTACCGCCGAACCCTGGGCCGGCAACGCGCGGCCGCGACTGTGGCGCCTGATCAAGGAACAAGGCATTATTGTTTATTCCGGCCTGCCCAATATCGGCGCCCTGGCTGTTTCAAATAAATTAACCCGAGAAATCAAGCGCTATCCCAGAAGGGGATTATGGGGTATTAGTATCGCCAAGACTCCGCGCGTCCCTCTGGAACAGGCGGCCGAGGACTACGCCCGCAGTTTCAATATTTTAGAGCCCCTGGCTAATATCATCACTATTAACCTCAGCTGCCCCAATGTTAGCGGATTTATCGGCCTGCAGGATCCGCAAAAATTAGAACCAATCTTAAAAAAGATTACCGAGATTAACAAAAATAACAAAATAATATTTCTGAAAATCGGCAATGACTTGGACACCAGCCAGTTGGATGATATTATCGCGCTGGTAAAAAAATACAGCATTCACGGCATTATCGCCACTAACCTGACTAAAAAAAGAGAAAAAATATCTCTGCCTTCAAAATATGCGGACAAACCCGGCGGAATTTCAGGCAAATTGATCAGCGACCGTGCCAATAAAATTATCGCCCATTTGTATCGGCAATCAGAAGGAAGATATATTGTCGTCGGTTGTGGCGGGGTTTTTACCGGCCAGGATGCTTTTACAAAGATTAAAGCCGGAGCCCAGCTTATCCAATTAGCCACCGGATTTATTTTTGGCGGACCGGCCAGTATCAAGAAAATAAACCGCGAGCTTGATGCCGCGCTGAAACAGAATGATTTTGCGCATATTGCGGATGCCGTGGGCAGAGAAGCTTATAATTATTCGCTATGAACCAAAAATACAAAGATTACTATTCCTATCGCCTGCTGGAGATAATACCCGGACTGCTAATCTGGGCTACTTTTGTTGGTGCCGTGATTATCTCGATTCTTTCACCCATTATCGGCATCTATATTATCATAGCTTTTGATGTTTATTGGGTGCTGCGGGTAACCTATTTGACTATATTTTTAGTGATGTCTTGGTTTCAATATCAGAAAGCCAGAAGAGTATCCTGGTGGCCAAAACTTCAGGCCGATTTTTCTGGTTGGTCGGAGTACTATCACATTATTTTTCTGCCTACGGCCGGAGAACCGCTGAGTATAGTGGAAACCACTTTTAACAATCTGGCCAATATCGTCAATTATGATAAGAAAAAAATGATTGTGGTCCTGGCCGGAGAGGAGCGCAAGACTGAGCAGTTTGCCGAGGTCACCGAAAACATCTTAGCTAAACATGAGAGTATTTTTTACAAAATACTGATCACTACCCATCCTGATAATATTCCCGGTGAAATAGCGGGCAAGGGTTCCAATCTTTTTAATGCCGGGCACGAAGCCAAAAAATATATTGATGCCGAAAAAATTGATTATAAAAAAATCATCGTATCTACTTTTGACATTGACACCATCACTCATCCGGATTATTTTGCCTACCTCACTTACAAATTTCTGTCCCATGCTAATCCCTATCGCGCTAGCTTTCAGCCCATGGCTTTTTATAATAATAATATCTGGAAATCAGATGTCATCACCCGCATCGTCGCCAATTCTACCACCTTCTGGCTCCTAACTGATCTGGCCCGTCCGGCACGCTTATTTACTTTTTCTTCGCACAGTATGAGCTGGCAGGCGCTGGTGGATGTGGGTTTTTGGCAAAACAATATCGTTACCGAGGATTCCCGCATTTTTTTACAGTGTCTGATCCACTATGACGGCGACTATCAGGTCGAACCCATGCATATACCGGTTTCCATGAACACGGTTTATGTCGGCACTTTTTGGCGTAGCATGAAAAATCAATACCGCCAAATGCGTCGCTGGGCTTACGGTGTGGAGCATTTTCCGTACATGGTCTGGCATTTTCGACTAGCAAAAAAAATGCCTCGCACTAAAAAATGGATTTATATCTGGAACCAAACAGAAGGCGTATATTCCTGGGCAACAGCGCCTTTGATCATCCTAATCATGGGCCAGTTGCCGCTTTATGTGGCGGAAAAGCAACATCTTACCACCGTCCTGACGCAAAACGCCCCGTTGATTATGGAAGCTCTGATGCGCTATGGCATGTTTGGTTTGCTAATCGTAGCTTTTTTAAGCGTGACGATCTTACCGCCCTTGCCGCCGCAAAAAAATAAATATTACAAATTTTATATTTATCCTTGGATGTTTGCCCAATGGATTATCTTTCCGGTGACGATGATCATTTTTGGATCTGTTCCGGCGGTTGATGCCCAGACCAGACTGATGTTCGGCAAATATCTCGGTTTTTGGGTCACAGAAAAAGTCAAAGAATAATTAATAATTTACTGCATAGCTATGAAAAAAATGATTTTTTTATTTTCCGTGTTGCTGGCGGCCGTTTTTATTTTTCCCTCCGGCAGTCGCGCCCAGGTGACGATCACTGACGGACCCGATGCCATCCAGATTAGAAATCTCTACGCCGGCAATATCGTCGTGCTGGACGACGGCTATAAAAAGGATTATTACTATATCGAGCCCCTTACCCAGGAAAAATATTATTTCAGCGACGATGTGAGTTTGCTCAAATTGATTCGCGCTTTGGGCCAAAGCACCAACACTAAGTCGCTGGTTAATCTGCCGCAGTCCAAATCTGACAAAAATGCCAACTATAACGCCGTGCAAAAACTGCGCGGTCGTTTCCTACTACAGACAGATAATGACAATCAGGCCTGGTATATCAACCCCTTAGACAACCTGCGTTATAAGATCGACGGCGGAAAAGACGGTCTAAAGATTGTCCGCAACTTGGCGCTCAATGTTGATAGCACAAAACTAAGTGTTTTTCCCTTGCCGAAAAAAACTAGCTTCCGCAAAAATACCGGCGACGCTGTGGATTTTGGCATGTTTTGGCAAGTGCAAAATCTTTTGAAAAAAAATTATTATCAGCCCGATAAAGTAAATGATTCGGAACTGTTTTACGGGGCCTTACAGGGAGTAGCGGCCTCATTACAGGATCCCTACACTGTTTTTTTTACCCCTCCGGGGAGCAAAAACTTTTTGGATAACATATCCGGAGCTACCGAGGGCATCGGCGCCTATGTGGACGTAATCAATGGCCGCCTAACTATTATTGCTCCTTTAGAAAATTCACCGGCTCTGGCGGCTGGACTATTACCTAACGACCAGGTACTGACGGTCGACGATGTGGATATTAGCGGTTGGCTACTGGATAATGCCGTAGGTTTGATCAAAGGCCAGTCCGGCACCGCGGTTAAGCTGAAGATTTATCGACCAGCCAGTGACCGCACTTTTGATGTTTCTATTGTTCGGGCCAAAATAGTCATTCCGACGATTGAAGCCAAAACCCTAAACAATAATCTGGCTTATATCAAAATTTCATCGTTTAGCCAGGATCTACCGACCTTGTTTAACCAGGCGCGGAACAAGGTCATAGGTAATGCTACCAGGGGAGTGATCATAGATTTGCGCAATAACCCCGGCGGCTACACCGACGCGGCCCAGATTCTAGCCGAGTCCTGGCTACCCGAAGGCGATGTTATCTTTCGCGAAAATTATAGCGATCATTCCCAAACCTATCAGGCCATCAGCAATAATGATATCAATCTGCCCACGGTCATATTGATTAACTCCGGAAGTGCCTCGGCTGCGGAGATTTTTACCTTGGCACTGAGCAAAAACGGTTTGGCACAAACCGTCGGCGAGACCTCATTTGGTAAGGGCACCGGCCAACAGCTGGCGAACTTTCCGGACGGCTCAGCTTTAAAATATACGGTTTTTGAGTGGTTTGGCCCGCAAGATAGTTTTATTGAAGGTCAAGGTATTAAGCCGGATTATGCTGTGCAGAATACTCCGGGCAGTGACCTACAGTTAGAAAAAGCTTTGACTTTGCTAAGATAAAATGGTCAAAAAAACCTCTCCCTGCCGGGAGAGGTTTTAACTTTCCTTATTTAATTAAGATATTTTTCGTAACCGCGGATAAATTCGCCCGCCATCATGATTCTCTTGCCTTCAGGTTGGATTTCCAGGATTTCTAAACTGCCGTCATCAGTACCGACAAAAAAATGATTATTTTCTACAGCAAACTGCGCCGGCCTAAGCTCTTGATCTGATAATTTGGTCTTAATGAGCTTAATCTTTATACCGTTGAGATCGGTATAAACTGATGGCCAAGGATTGTAGGCCCGGACTTTATTATGAATTTTTAGGGCGCTATCTTGCCAGGAAATATCGCCGTCTTCCTTTTTAATCAATTTACAGAAAGTAGCCGCACGATCATCTTGCGATTTGCCAGCCAGACCACCATCCAAATAGCTGATGATACTGCCGGCTAAAATTTTACCTCCGACGATGGCCAGCTTGGCGGAGAGAGATTCAAAATTATCTTCCGAACTGATATCTATATTTTGCTGAGCTAAAATAGGACCATGATCCATATGATCATCTAATTGGATTAGGGTCACCGCAGTTTCCTTTAAACCATCGGCTAAAGCGGTCTGAATAGGGGAGGGGCCGCGTAAAACTGGCAAAGCACTGGGATGAATATTAATGGCGCATAACTCCGATAAATCCAAAATCTCCTGTGGAATAATCTTGCCATAAGCCACAATCACAAAAGTAGCCGGTAAATATTTTTTCAGCGCAAACACAAAATCTTCATCCAATCTTTCCGGGCAGAGAATCGGTAAAGAATAAATCGAGGCGGTTTTTTTTACCGGCGAACTACTTATTTTTTGCCGGCGTCCGGAAGGACGATCCGGCTGCGTAACCACAGCTTTTACCAAACCGAGAGCTAAGAGTATACGAAAGCTGGGAATCGCGAAGTCGGGCGTGCCCCAAAAAATTATTTTCTTATTGCTGACTGCCATTTCTTATTTTATCTAAAATATCCCGCCCTTGCGTTATTTTTTCCGCCCGATCGATAAATAATACTCCCTGAAGATGGTCAATCTCATGTTGTAACACTACCGCCAACATGCCTTTTATTTTTTCACTGCATCTCTGACCGTCCAGATTCTGGTAATTCAAGTGTATTTTTTTTGGTCTTTTTACTAAACCGAAAATGCCTGGCAAGGACAAACAGCCCTCATCGGTGGTAGTCAGGTCAGTAGAGCTAAAGGTGATCTCTGGATTAACATAGGCCTGATATGATTTTTTATCCGCTTTACCTACCACCACTAATCTAATGGTTTTACTAACCTGAGGAGCAGCTAGGCCGATACCATCATCAGCATACATGATTTCAGCCATATCGCTAGCTAATTTCCTTAATTCAGCATCAAACCGACTGACTTCATCAGCCTTTTTTCTCAATATTTCCTGAGGATATTTAGCAATTGTCAGCATAATATTTATACTATAACAATTTGTGTATAATTTGTCAATAATTATATCCCGTTTTTTTTGCTATAATACAAACATGGCAGGAAACAGCAATTTCCAAAAAATAGGTGACCTTTTTCAGGGTCCTTCAGGTCCAAAACCGCCGGCCTACCAATGGCAGGATTTGGCTTTAAAAATAATCGCTGATTTAAACGTGCCAAATTATAAAAGAAACTCCGTTTTTAAAATCTGCAAGGAAAATAGCCGGGAGCTTGTAGAAAAATGCCTGGACGACACCAAGGAATTAGCCACGGGCGAGAGTTGGAAATATTTTTTTAAACTTGCCGCTAAGAAAAAATAATTAAACAAAAAAAACATCCCACCCGACAAGATGTTTTTTATTAGCGATGTAATATAATATTTTCCGTCAGATAACCGATGCCAAAAGGGGACTGATAGGCTAATTCTTCAGACTGCCAATTAAAATCCTGAATAAGCCCCAGTAGTACCAACAAAGAACGGTACCCGCACTCTCCGGCCTCACGCACTAAAGACTCGTCGATGTTAATGATCTCTGCCGTCTTATTTTCCTGCAACAGGCGGCGAATATTTTGATCAAACTCTTGTGCCCGGACAGAAAAACCGGCCGGAGAATCCTTATGTAAACGATGCGACAGGTCACCCGAGGCAATCACAGCGATGCGCTCGCTAGACGACTCTACAATCTCCTTGACTGCTTGGCCAAAGCGCACGTGGTCATGGCGGGAAAGATTGGAAACGCTGGCGGCGACAATTTTAGTTTCCTTTAAATTTTTCAATAGATAGTACAGTGGCACGGCGGTTCCGTAATCTATCACCTCGTTGGCCACCAATGTCAGGGGTAAACTGGTTTCGCAAGACTCCTTTATTTTATAGCCTAGAGACAAATCGTTTTTAAAACTAAGATTTGTTACCAGATCTCCGAAATCCTTAAAATTTGTCCGTAAAATAGGGCTCTGATTTATAGTAAAATTGCGGTCACGTTCGGTAGCATGAGGACTGATGATAAACACAGTGCCTGGCTGACTGGCATAAAGCTCATCGGCCAGGTGCTGATAAGCGCGCACCGTGGCTTCCAGCAACGCAAAATGTTCCCGACCTATCTCCGGGATAAGCAGGGGTGGGTGGGGCACTAAACTGGCAAAAGTAATCATTAATTTACTGGACTTAGCGGCTGACCGACGATATGAAAATTTATCACCATAGCGGAAACGGTTAATATGTTTTTCCAATTATAACCCAAATCATTAAAAGTCCGGGCATCGGGGATAAGACGACGCCGACCGGCAGAAATCACATAAACGTTGGGGTCCTTTTCCTTCTTGATTAAAGTGCCGTCAGACAATTTGACCGGTGGAGCGTCAGTATAAGTCGCTAGGGTTTTAGAGCTAGCACTATTGATCTTCAGGGCGGGAAAATTTGCCTTGGCAATCAGCTCGTCAATAATCGGCGATTTTTGACCGTCCTTGACGTAATATAGTGACTTGGTAGTCAAATCCCGGAACAATTTACCAAAAGGACTAACCTGAGTAGTTACGCTTTCGATGGGCTCGCCGTCAGTCAAGGTAGCCAGCTCATCGGCGGTAGCACTTATCACTTCCTCGGGATTAAAACCTAGCTTCTTAAAGGCCTCGGCTGAACTGATCAGGCGTTTAGTCAAGCCGTCCACCAGATATTTTTGACCATCAGCCGATGACAAGATCGTATAATTGGAAAATTTAATAACCGGTCCTGTGGGGTACTTATCCAGCTCCGTACTACTGACGGCTAATACTTTGGCGGGATCAAATCGCGAAACCAGAGCATTCATAGTAGCAAATGGTAGTTTAGAAGACGCATGAATCAAATAGATGGATTTAATATCCTCTCCGTCCTTAGCCTTTACCAAAGCACCCTCCGGTATAATGCCTTCGTCGGTAACAGTATTTATTGCGGCCGCAGAAAAACCATATCTTTCCCAAATATCGCGAAATGACTTATTACCGCTGATGTGCGGCGTATAGACATACATCGCCGCGGTAATATTGTTTTCCGGCTTGATTTCAGTACCCTTGGAGGTGCAGGGAATAAAGGGATTATAATCGTCCACACAAGATCGTTCACCCGGCCGGTGTTTATATTCAGTAATATTGTCCATATAGTATCTAAACTGCAGAGAAGCGCTACGCACCTGTTTGCCGAATCCTTTAAATTTAAAATTACAGCCGCCGCTATCCGGACAGCCATAACCCATAGCATAAGCGACGGCATTTTCCACAGGATCAGGATCTTCAATCAAGCTCATTTCTTTTTGCAAAGTGGTTAGTATAAATTGCGGATTTATTTTTGCCTCCTGAGCGGCGTTCCAGATTATCTCCGCGGCCGAGCGCTGTTTAAAATATTCCACTGTCGGATCCAGAGTCACTTCGCCCGGCCCGGGATTATTACCTTCATAAAAATAAGTGGCCAAAAAACTATTGTGGCTCTGCAAAAAGTCCCGGATCTGTACCTGGGTCATGGAACCGTAATTATTAGCTTCATTATCGGTAATGATGCTATTGGGGTTAAACTCCGCACGCGCCGAAAAAGGAATTAAAAAGTATATTAACAGCAAAAAATATGGCTTGTTCAGTTTCAACATAAGAGCAAGGGATTTATTTATTATTTTTCCACTATATTATAGCATAAATTTGATAAATAACAAAATTTTCCTAAATTTAAATAAAAATTGATTTTAGTGCCGAAATAAGCTAAAATCAAGACATGAATACCTATAGATTATTTATTGATTTGCCTGTCGATCCGGCCTTTTCCCACTCGCTTTTTAAACATTTTGACAGACTGAATTTGCCCTGGTCGAAATTGAAAAAAGTTGAGGCACGTGATATGCATCTGACACTAAAATTTCTCGGCGAAACCCCTTTGGAGAGATTAGAACCTATTATCAACGCCCTTAGCGACATCAAACTTAACTTCCGGGAAATTGAACTGATTTCCGCCGGGCCGAAAATTTTTACCGAAAATAATCCCCGTATTTTGGCCCTAGCTCTTAAGCCCAATGAAAAACTAAGCGCTCTTTTTCTGGAAATAGACCAATCGCTGGCCGAGGCCGGACTGGCTGCCCGGGATAATCGCGGCTATACGCCACACCTCACCTTGGCGCGGGTCAAAGAGGCGGCTCGGCCGGAGGAGTTTGAGGCGTTTTTAAACTGGTCGGAACAACTAGGTGGTTGGGTCAGTGGCTATTTTGAGCTTCAAGAAAGTCAGTTGACGCCCCGCGGACCAAAATACGATGTCATGCAAACATTTGATTTATGAGAGAGTATAAATTACTGGGAGTCAAAGTCCAAACCTTGGCCGAGTATGTGGTCAAGGATGCTTTACATACTTTTTTAAATTCGGACAGCCAGCACCAGATCGTCACTGTTAATCCTGAATTTATCGTCGCTACCCAAAAAGATAAAAAATTTCTAACTGTAATCAATGAAGCCAGTTTAGCCACGATTGACGGCAACGGCATTATCAAAGCTCTGCAATTTATGGGCCACCACGTTTCCTTGGACGATAGAATTACCGGCGCCGATTTGACCGAGTTGATGATCGAACTAGCCAGCCGTGAAAACTACAAAATATTGTTTATTATGAAGAGTGACGGGCTGACCAAGCCGGAGGATTTATTTATGATCATCAAAAGCAAATACCCGCAATTGGAGTTTCGCACCGCTGATGAAAATACAGCTATTGAAAAAGCGCGCATATTTTTTCCGCGCCTGGCCATCGTCGGACTGGGTGCGCCTTATCAGGACTTTTGGATCTGGGAAAACCTACCCAAGATGCCGACGGTAAAAGTAGCGGTCGGAGTAGGCGGCAGTCTGGATTTTATTTCCGGCAAACAAAAAAGAGCTCCCAAAATTTGGCGCAGTCTGGGATTAGAATGGTTTTGGCGCCTGATCAAACAACCCTGGCGCATCACCCGGATCTGGAGAGCCGTTTTTGTCTTTTCGTCCTTAGTAATCAGATATAAAATTAAACATCAATAACATATGACTATTCGCACTAGGTTCGCTCCCAGCCCCACCGGCTACCTCCACATCGGCGGTTTACGCACGGCATTATTTTCTTATCTCTGGGCCAGGAAAAACAAAGGGTCCTTCATCTTGCGGATAGAGGACACAGATCAAAAGCGCTATGTCAAAGGCGCCGTAGACCTGCTCATTAAATCACTGATAAATGTCGGCTTACAGCCCGACGAGGGTCTTGTGGCACCTGGCAAGGAAAGGGGCAAATTTGGGCCTTATATACAGTCTCAGAGGCTAAAAATATACCAAAAGTCTGCCCAGGATCTGATTCATAAGGGCCTGGCCTATTATTGCTTCTGCAGTAGTCAGCGGCTGGAAAAATTGAAAAGGGAACAGCAGGACCGCCAAGAAATGCCACACTACGACGGACGTTGCCGCGCACTTTCCGAGACGGAAATTAAAAAAAATTTAGCCCAAAATAGATCGGCCGTGATCCGGTTTAAAATACCGCCCGTGGAAAAGATTGTGGTCAAGGATTTACTCCACGGAGAAATTACCGTTAGCCCACGCGATCTGGATGATTTTATTTTACTGAAATCCGACGGCTATGCCACTTATCATCTGGCCAATGTAGTAGACGATGTCGGCATGAAAATATCTCACGTGATCAGGGGCGAGGAGTGGCTACCGTCTTTGCCCAAACATATTCTTCTTTACCAGGCCTTTGGCTACAAAGCGCCAGAATTTGTCCATCTGCCACTCCTGCTTAATCCGGACCGTAGCAAACTATCCAAACGCCAGGGTGATGTTTCAGTAGAGGATTTTATCGGTCATGGCTATCTTCCCTCGGCTCTAATCAATTATGTCGCTTTGCTGGGATGGAATCCCGGCACTGAAAGGGAAATATTCTCTCTGACTGAGTTGAGTCAGGAGTTTAGTCTAAAAAAATTAAATAAAGCCAGCGCTATTTTTGATGTCCAAAAATTAAATTGGTTTAATGCTGAATATATCCGTAAAATTATAAAAGCCGGCGGAAAAGAATATGCCGACCTGGCGGCTTATAGCGTAAGATTTATCACTAAAATGCCGGAACGCGCCAAGGATTTATTGAGGTTGTTCGGCAGTCGGCTCAGTCGGCTCAACGAATTAGATATTCTGTCGGCTTGGCTGTGGAAACTGCCAAAGTATGACCGTAAGTTGTTAATTTTTAAAAAAAGCACCAAGGATAAAACTGAACTTGGCTTAAAATTGGCCCTGGACAAACTTTCCAGTCTGGATCCAAAAAAATGGACGCAGGATAACATTTTTTCCGCTTTGGAAAATATTGTAAAGGAAAATAATCTGGCGCCCGGCGATGTATTTTGGCCCGTCCGACTGGCAATTTCCGGTCAGGAAAAAAGTCCTTCGCCTGCAGAAATCCTGGAATTTCTAGGTGCTGAGGAAAGTCTAGCTCGTCTACAAAAAGCATTATCTTTACTGTAAATTTGTCAAAATAAGAGAAAAATGATATAATATAGGGTACTTTACCCATGTTTATTAAACATAAAAACAAAAAATACCTTATTTTTGGATCTTTGGCCCTGGTAATGGCTTTATTTTTTGGTATTAGAAATATTTATGCTACCGAATATAAGCTGGATGAATTGGACAATGTAGAGATCTGGCAGATCAACCAGGATATCAATGATAAAAGGTCTCAAATACAGGATTTGAAAAAACAAATTGAAGTATACCAAAAAAACATTGATGCCAAACAAAAAGAACTAACAAACTTGTCCAGCCAGGTCGGCACTCTAAACGATAGTATCGCCAAAACAAACTTGGAGATAAAAAGCGTAGAGCTGGAAGTAGAAACTTTAAATCTAAAAATTGAAAATATCCAGTTGAAAATCCAGGCCAAGGAAAGAGAGATTTCCGATCAAAAAGATAACATTGCCGAAATCCTGCGCAGTCTGCATTTGGAACAGCAAAAAAATAATCTATTAGAGCTCTTATTGATGAACGATAATTTCAGCGATTTTATGGCCGAGCTGAACCGCCTGGAAAACGTCCAAAACGGCCTTTTGGATAAAGTCGGCGAACTTAATAGCGTCAAGATGGCTTTGGATCAGGATCAGACTGATCTGGTCAGCCAGCACAGCGAACTAGACACACTGCAGGATATCTTAGTCACCAAGGTGGAAAATCTGGACGGTCAGAAAACCGCCAAAAATAATTTAATGAAGCTGACGCAAGGCCAGGAAGCTAAATTCCAGGCTTTGATGAAGCAAGCCAAGGAAGAGCAGGAACAGGCCAATAACGATATTGTTTATTTAGAAAAAGTAGCCCGAGAAAAACTCAACCGCACTATGGCCCTGGATGCTTATGCCGGAGAAGGTTTTACTTGGCCGGTAGCATCGCGCGTGATCACTTCTTATTTTCATGATAAAGATTATCCTTACCGTTGGATTTTTGAGCATCCGGCCATCGATATTGCTACCCCGCAAGGCACGCCGATCAAAGCCGTGGAATCTGGTTATGTCACTATAGCCAAAGATGGCGGAAAAAAGGGCTATAGTTATATTATGATTGTCCATGCCAGCGGCCTTTCCTCGGTCTATGGGCACATCAATCAAATGTCAGTCAGCGTGGACCAATTTGTTTCTAAGGGGCAGATTATCGGTTACTCGGGAGGAACGCCGGGTACGCGTGGCGCCGGACCATTTACGACCGGCCCGCATCTGCATTTAGAAATCAGATTAAACGGTATTCCGGTAGATCCGCTTAGTTATTTGCCTTAATTTTAAATTAGCCGAATTGCTGAAATATGACCGGGCATCAAAAATATTTTTTGAAATTAATCTTAGCCCTACTTATTTGCTTGGTAGGGCTGATTTTTATTGTTCAAAAAAATAATAACGATGTTTTCTTTGACTTGCCCGGTTTGTCGGCAGAGAACATTCTTTACCGTATTGATGATATCAGGCCGGCAAAAGAAAATATTTTGACTGACACCGAAACCCTTGAGATGAGGCGAGTGTCTTTTTTATTTTTCGGCGATCTGATGCTGGACCGCAATGTTAAAACCAAGATAGGGGAGAGTAATAATATTGATTTTCTGTTCAAGGGTTTGGCCCGAGAGGAAAACAGGTTTTTTATGAGCCCGGACATCATCAGCGCCAATCTGGAAGGTGCCGTGACGAGTAGCGGGGTGCATTATCCTCCGATCTCCGAAAATGACTTTGCTTTTAACACCTCTACCGTCAACGGACTTAAAAAATATAATTTTAATTTTTTTAATATAGCGAACAATCACATTACAGATCAGGGACCAAGAGGACTGACCGAAACCACTACCAACCTCACAACCCTCGGCTTTGACTTTAGCGGCTGTGCCGACACACAAATTGGCGATTGTAGTTATAAAATTGTTAATAAGAACGGAATAAAGGTGGCTATGGTAGGATTGAGCCAGGTTTATCATCTTCTTGATATCAACCAGGCGTCCGAATTAATAAAAAAAATCAGGGCACAAGCCGACATCATAGTAGTCAATGCGCACTGGGGCAATGAATACGAACATAATTTTAACTCTAAACAAAGTGCTCCAGCCCACACCATGATCGATGCCGGAGCAGATATTATTATCGGCCATCACCCTCATGTGGTCCAGGGCTTGGAAATCTATAAAAACAAGCCGATATTTTACTCGCTGGGCAATTTTATTTTTGACCAGTATTTTTCTACTGATACGCAAGAGGAGTTAGGAGTCGGTATGAATTACCATCAGGCGGATAAAAAAATGATATTATATCTCTTTCCGATGCGCAGTGTCTCCAGCGTACCACAATTGATGGTTGATCGGGAAAAAAATGAATTTTTAAATAAATTTGTTACTTGGTCCAAACTTGAGGAAAGCAAGAAATCAGAAATTTTGTCGGGGATACTTAATCTCTAAAATTAAATAAAAGAAAAGAGCCCCGTAACGTTGTGTCAGCATTGTGATGTCAGACGGCGTTACGGGGCTCCCAGGGTTGCTTTGGTGGACAACGAGTTCTGACTGTGGTCAGCAGTTTTCCGGCATAGGCTCCGGCTAACCTGACAACAGCAACTGTGTCCCCAAGGTGGTAAGGTCTATAGCAACCCCACGAGGATTGCTGGGGGAGGATTCCCGCGGGTGTGGCCGACTTTAGTTCGGTCCCGACTTATCCAGTTTTTCTCCCTGGCGGATAGCTCACTACTGCAGGACTTGCCCCACATTAAAGCAGTATGCGAGCGTCAATTATCTACACCTAGACAGGGCTAGCACTCTATCTATTGCATCGATCCCGCTCGAGCCCCCAGCAATATTACGAAGAACACTTACGATTGAGTATGTGAGCACACATTAAATAATCTGTCAAGACCACCCGGCAGATATTTTAAAATTTATGCTAATATTAGCTAAAATCATTGCCTTAAAGGATGATATTTGCTGTGTGTTTTCTCCGCATAGCGGTCCGAGGCGTGCACATAGCGAGTCGTGGTATCCAAAGACTCGTGACCCAAAAGTATTTGAATAGCAGCCGGATTAGCGCCGCTTTCCGCCATGTAAGTAGCAAAACTGTGGCGAATGGAGTGGGCCGAAACCGGAATATTTATTCCTAAAAGCTGCCGGTATTGCTTTATTTTGGACTGCAAATAATTGGCGGAAATTCTTTTATTTTTTTCCTGGTTGTTCCTGCCGCGATAGGGGACAAACATAAAATCGGAATCATCGTCACGAGTACGCAGATAATTTTGTAGCCACTTGATCGCGCGCGGAGTCAGATAAACAAATCTTTGTTTTTTACCCTTGCCCATGATGTAAATCCGGCCACTGGGATCAAGCTGGGCTTTTTTGAGCGACAATAGTTCGGAAATACGCATGCCGGTGGCAAATAAGGTTTCCAGCATAGCTTGGTTGCGCAGGGCAATTATTTTGTCGGTTTCAAATTTAGCCGGAGCTTCAATCAATTTGATCAGATCCCGCATCTCCGGTACCTGGCCGTACTTCTTTTCTGTCTTCAGTAGTTTTATATCATCGGCACTGATCGGTGATTTATAATCAACATCCGCTAAAAATTTTAAATACGAACGTAAGGCCGATAAAATTCTATTGATACTATAGCTGGAAAGCTGGCCCTGGTTATGTTCGCCTTCGGCCGTCAGCCTTGAAGTAGAGGATAGGTAGGCCTTAAATTTGATCAAGGCCCTTTTATCCATTTTGATAAAAGGCCGTCTGATATCATCAGAAATAAATTTCTGAAAAGTATTTAAATCTCTTTCATAATTATAAACAGTTTCCGCCGAATAATTTGACGATTGGATGTTTTCCAAATATTCATCTAAAAGTGGCAGGGGAGAAGCGGTTTTCATATTCTATATTATATTACAGGCGTAAATACCTGTCAAACTGAGTGTAAGAGATATTATACTCAGTTAGTAGTAAATAATATAACGGGCAATTAATTTGCTTGCCGGCACTACACTCTACTAATCAAACCAAACTTTGTCCCCAAAACGCAAATCAATATAATTCATATCAGTGCCCACTACATTCCCCGCTTTGAGGATGCGGGCCAGATTATTCAGCTGGGTCTCAACAGACGTGTTGGTGTCTATTTTAACAAAATATCCGGCCGAGGTATACAATTCCCAGCTGGTGCCGTCATAGACCGCTATTTTGGTCAAACCGACTAATGATCCGATGATATCCTGCCAGCGGGCATAAATTTTGTTGATTATATCCAGTTCCTGAGCGGCAAATACGGCGTTATCCGCTCCGAACTGACTACGATGGTCCTCCAGTGTCAAATATGAGCTGTCCAAGGCTCCTATGGGCCTAATTTTAGCTGCCGAGGCATCGAGTAGGTATATTTCATTGTCTTTTTGCCAGACAAAGTGCGAGACTTTCTCCTTGATGTTAACATCCAGACTATGCGGCCATTTTTTGGAAATATAAACCTCCTCCAGATTATAGGTCTGCTGGAGCTTGTCGGCCAAAAGCTTGGTATTTAATAGAAAAAAATTATTATTTTTAAAAAAGACGTAGCGAGATTGGCTCAACAAGGGATCTAAAGTGGTCCGGACGTCGCTTAGGGTCAAATCTTTCTGCCCGCTTAAACCCACATCGCGGATAGCCAGATACCTGATCTGGAAAATACTTTGCACCAAAAAAATAAAAACTATCAGCCAGAAGATTTTGATCACTCGCCGGTATAACTTCGGGCGCTCCCGGGTATAGTAAGATTTCATCAGGCGGCGGGGACGATGGGGCAGATGTTTCTGCCAGGATTTGCTGGATCGAATATTGAGCATACTCTACTCTGCTGTATGACGGCTATATTTAATGTGTCGTTTAATATTAAATGATTATTCTGGGAATATCAGTATTTATTCGGGTGACAATTTCATAATTAATACTTTGCGCTTGGCCGGCTAAATATTCGGCACTGATTTTTTCTGCATCATCTATACCGATTAATGTTGCCCTGTCCCCTACCTTCACTTCCAGGCCCTGAGGAATCTCCACCATCGTCAGATTCATACAAATATTGCCGCGCACCGGACATCTTTTGCCCTTAATTAAAACTTCACTTTTGTTAGAGAGCGCGCGCGGATAACCTTCGTTGTACCCTACCGGCAAGACCGCTAGCTGGCCATCGTGTTCAAAAATGTGCGTGCGATTATAGCCGATGCTTTCTCCGGATTTTATTTTTTTTATTTGTACTATTTTTGTGCACCAACTCAGGACCGTGTGCAGATCCAGGCCTAGCTTTTCACCACGCTGTCGCGACGGCTCCGAGGGCCATAGACCATATAAAGACAAACCCAGTCTTACTATGTCTAATTGAGAATCCGGCACGCTGATAGCCGCGGCCGAACAGGCAATGTGAAATAAAATGTCCGGAAATTGCTTTTTTATTTGGTTCAGCTGGGCTAATTGACCTCGGGAAAAAGTCTGATCCTCGGCTTCGGATTCCGCAAAATGACTAAAGATGCTAAAAATTTCTAAATTTGGTTTGTGCTGTATTTGCCGGACAACGTCCGCCGCCTCCTCTACTCTAAACCCCAGACGCGACGTGCCGGTATCAACCTTTATATTAATTTGAAATTTGGTATTTAACTTCGCTCCTAAATCATTTAGATAATCTGCCGTGGCCAAGTCATAAACCGTTAGTGATATATTTTGGTCGACAATTTTTAATAATTGGCTCTCCTCCGGATCAAAATAACTTAGGACCATTAGCGGTTTTTTGCTGAGCACACGGACAGCCAAGGCCTCGTCTAAATTAGCCAGCATAAATCCGGCCGCATTTTTTTCCTTTTCTAAAATACTTAACACCGATGCCAGACCGTGCCCATAAGCATTACTCTTGATTACCGGCCAGATTTGAGCATGAGGAATGATATTCTTATACTGCTGGAGATTATGGACTAAATTGGCCTTATTTATTTCTACCCAGGCAAGCGGCATTATTTTTTCTTCAATACTTTTTTTCCGACAAACTTTTGCAAAACCTTAGGCACCTGCACTGACCCGTCCGCTTGCTGAAATTGTTCCAGGATGGCCGGCACTATGCGGCTGGTGGCTAGACCCGAGGCATTAAGTGTATGTAAAAATTCCGTCTTCTTAGCGTCTTTGTCCTTAAAACGGATATTGCCGCGCCGGGCCTGATAATCCAAAGCATTGGAAATACTGCTGACTTCTTTATAAACATTCATGCTGGGAATCCAGACTTCCAGATCAATAGTCTTGGCCATAGCGGCGCTGGCGTCCTCGGCCGCAAGCAAAACTGATTGACAGTGCAGACCTAGCCCCTCAACCAACTTCTGAGCATTCTTTGTGAGCTCATCAAAAGCCTTCCAGGAATCTTCCGGCCGAGTAAACTGAAACATCTCAATCTTATTAAACTGATGGCCGCGCACCATGCCCCGCTCCTCTTTGCGATAGGCTCCGGCCTCACGTCGGAAGCAAGCTGAATATGCAAAATATTTTCGCGGTAATTCTTCCCCAGGAATAATCTCGTCACGATGCCAATTGCCCAACATCATTTCGCTGGTAGCGTTTAAGCACAACCTATCTTGATTCCAATACAAATCATCTCTAAACTTGGGCAAATGTCCGGAGGTATAGGCCGACTGCTCAGTCAGTAAATACGGCGGCAAGATAAATTCATAATCATTTTTACGGTGAAACTCTATAAAATAATTTAGTAAAGCCCACTCCAGTAATGCTCCGTCTCCGGTATAAGCCCAAAAGCCCGAGCCGGACATCTTGACGGCGCGTTCATAATCCACCAGACCTAAACTAGTGGCTAATTCTACGTGATCTTTTGGGGTGAATTTAAAGGATGGTTTTTTTCCGAAAGTATGAATAACCTTATTATTTTCCTTGCCACCGGGCAAAACGTCTTCGGCTGGGAGGTTTGGCAGTTCCGACAACCTGATACGCAAAGTGTCCTCGACCGCGGCCAAGTTTTCGTCATATTGCTTTATTTCCTCGCCGACTTTTTTTAATTTGGCAATGGTGGCGGCGTCAGGTTTGGACTGGGAAGATTTGTTGCGCTGAGCCCTCAACTCTTCTGTCTTACTGATAAGCATCCGCCTTTCATCGTCCAGCTGTATCAGGTGCTCCAAATCAAAATTTTCCGGCTTTAATCTCTTGAGCAATGCTGCTTTGACCTGGTCTTTATGATCGCGAATTTTTTGAATGTCCAGCATAAAAAATTATTTTAAAATAATTGAAAGTATCATATCACCCTGCACAATGTTATTTACAACATCCTGGCCTTTGGTTACCTGACCAAAAATAGTGTGCTTATTGTCCAGCCAGGGCGTGGGCACGTGGGTAATAAAAAATTGGGAGCCATTGGTATTGGGACCGGAGTTGGCCATGGCCAAAACTCCCGGCTTATCAAACTTCAGATTCGGGCTAAACTCATCGGCAAATTTATATCCAGGTCCGCCGGTACCGGCAATCGGTAGGCCACTGCTGTCCGGTGCATAAACAAAATCCTTTCCCGCCGTACCCTTGGCCTGCGGATCTCCGGTTTGAATCATAAAATCGGCAATCACCCGGTGAAAATAAATACCGTCATAAAAACCGCTCTGGGCTAATTTTATAAAATTAGCCACGGTAGCCGGCGCCTGATCTTTATAAAATGTAATGTCAATCTCTCCCTTGGTAGTAACAATACTGGCCGCGGTGACTGTGTTATTCTGATCCATAATTAATTTTTTATCCTGATTATTGACTAAAATATTTTTCTGATTAACTTTTTGGCCTGTCTGACTATTATTCTGCGCGCGGCCGCCGACTAAATAGCCCAAACCGATCAATAAAAGTATTGCCACTACCACCCCTAAATATTTATTCTGATTCATATTGCAATTTTTTAATAATTTTATTGACCGCTTGGCCGCGGTGACTAATCTTATTTTTTTCTTCTATGGATAGCTGAGAAAATACTTTATCGTGACCCAGTGGGTAAAAAATCGAACTATAGGGTAGGCCCGGCTCAATCGGACAGGCTAATTCCGTCCCAATCCTTCCCCGGCAGGTGCCTTCAGCGGTGATTAGCTCCTCGCCGTCAAACAGAGCCGCCACGGTAATAAACTGACAGTTACGTTTTTCAACAGGTACTTTTTGCAAACTCTTTAACAACCAATCTAGAATATCCTGGTCTGAGCCGCGCTGGGCATTGCCCCAACGGCGAGAGTGCACTCCCGGCTCTCCGTGCAAGGCATCCACGGCTAATCCGGAATCATCGGCAAGAGTCGGTATTTTGGCCAACTCAAAATAAAACTTGGCCTTGGCTACGGCATTATCCTCAAAGGTCCGCCCAACTTCTTCAAATTCTTCGCTGATTTTCAAATCGTTCAAGGAATATATCGGGATACCGAAGGTCTCAAAAAGTTTTTTTAATTCCGCAAACTTTCCGGAATTGTGAGTGGCAATCAATAATTTCTCAAGCTTCATAAATAAATTACAGGTACTGGTTAGAAACTACTCGTCACTAAGTGCTCGCCTTCGGCCGCATAGTTGGGAATAAAATAACTTCTTTGATATTTTCCACATCGCCCAGCATCATTACCAGCCGATCAATGCCGATGCCTACTCCGGCGGTAGGCGGCATGCCGTGTTTCAATGCCTCCACAAAGTCATCGTCGGCACCCTGTGCCTCGTCATCGCCGGCCGCCCGCAATCTCTTTTGCTCCTCAAAACGTTCGGCCTGATCCAGAGGATCATTGAGCTCAGAAAAAGCGTTACAAAGCTCTGCGGTCTTGACCACTAATTGAAATCTTTCTACGTAGTTTGGCCGATCCGGAATTTTTTTGGCTAAGGGCGACAACTCAATCGGATGGTTAATAATAAAGGTCGGTTGAATTATTTTTGACCGAACAAATTTTTTGTACAGTTCGTCCAGCAGTTTGCCCCGGCCCCAGCTTTTATCCACCGGCAAATTAGCTTTCATGGCGATAGCGGCCAAGTCATTATCCGAGGCCTGATCAATATTAATTTTTAAAGCTTTATCCAGCTCGGTCTTAAAATCCAGACGCGGATAGGGCGTTTTAAAATTTAAGGTATCATTACCGCACTTTATGTTGGTCTTGTGAAACAGTCCTTTGACCATACTTTCAAGATATTTTTCCACCAGCTCCATATAACCCCGGTAATCCTGATACGCCTCATAGGCCTCCAACTGGGTAAACTCGGGGTTGTGCTGATGATCGATGCCCTCATTTCTAAAACAGCGGGCGATTTCATATACTTTGTCATAACCACCGATGATTAATCTCTTCAGATAAAGCTCCGGGGCAACCCGTAAGTACAGATCCATATCCAGGGCATTATGGTGCGTCACAAATGGTTTGGCCGTAGCACCGGTAGCGATAACTTGTAATACTGGCGTGTCTACATCCATATAACCGCGCTCATCAAAAAAATTGCGCGTTAATTTTATAATCTTAGAACGCAGATCAAAAACTGTTTTTCTGTCCGGATTCACAATCAGATCCAAATATCTCTTGCGAAAGCGCAGATCCGGATCCTTCAGACCATAATATTCATCGGGAATCGGCAACAAGGCCTTGGTTAATAATCGAAAATTACTAACCAGCAAGGTTGATTCATCTGTCTTGGTCGTAAAAGCCGTGCCGCTAAACTCCACAAAGTCTCCTTGGTCTATAAAGTTCTTAAACTGCTCATACTCCTCGGCTCCTATACTGTCCTGGCGCAAAAAGGCCTGCAGTCTTCCGCTACCGTCGGCAAAGTGCAAAAAACAAGATCCGCCCTGCAGACGCAAGCTAAATATACGGCCGGCCAAAACTACTTTTTTCTGGGACTTTAATAATTTACTAAAATCCTGCAGAAAGTCCGCTACCCGATAATTTCGGGCAGTCTGAGCCGGATAGGCGCTAAGCCCTCTCTTCCTGATTTCCTGCAACTTATCCAACCTTTGTTTATACTCGTCGTTGATGTTTATTTTTTCTCTCATAGAAATGATAAATATATACATAATAATACCGAATTTTGAGCTAAAAAGCAACGAATATTACAATGTTTTCTGACTATTGACAATATTATAATTATATGCTATAATGAGAGAATAATCAGTGTTCCTAACACCCTATCGTTTGGAGATAGTCATGTTCCTCTGTACTTTTCTTGGCACGCTTCTTGGTGCCGTTACGGGCCTTGAGGTTTACAACGGAACTAACAACTCCGGTTTGGCATGTGCAAGCTCGATGGCCATCTTCGCCATAGGAATGCTCGTGGGAAGAGTAGTAGTGGCCATCGAGGATTTGCGCAGGCAAATCAAAGGATAAGCGCATCATCAAAAGAGACTCATTACTTCAATACCAATGAAGACAAATGAGTCTCTTTTCAGTTTACCCCGTTAGACGCCAGTGGCGTCTAACGGGGTTGACAAATATGCTTTTTTTTGATATTTTGAAGCGTAAATCATGTTCGCTCCACTAGCTGAAAGGATAAAGCCATGCAAGGCCTTCTGTTTCTGGAAATCGACAAGGGCAAGTTCGGCGCTCATGGTTATGCCGACCACACCCAGATCTGGCACCTGGTGCAGGACGGACATGCCCTGCACATCAAGAAACACTTCACGGGCAAACCTGGTGAGGAACAGCTCAAGGTCACAGTCACTGAGTGTGACGAGTCCTGCCCGCAACTGGTAAATATCCCCGAGCATGTCGTCACTAAGGCCCTGCCCAAGATTCAGGAAATCATCAAGCGTTGATGAACTGATTCTATGTCCAGAGGGGCATACGCCCTCGTCAGCACGAGCATATTTTCCCAGGAGGCCTAATGACCAGGTACATCATCTTTATCGGTGCGATCGTCGTGGCCGCAATCATCATCACTGCCCGTGTACTCATGGGCAAAGAGAATATCGGCGACTACATGTGAGTCGCTGCCACAAACAGGGACAGCCACATGGCTGTCCCTTTCAAATTTATTCAATTTTTGGCAAGGGCTGTTTCCGGTACTTCCACAGATATTTCAGAAAACTAAGAATATGATTACGGGCGGTTTTTTTAAACAAGGTTTTCCAAAGATTATCCGAAGCCGACTCTCGCCGGTGCAGATGGATGATCTCGGCCTCGCCCACGTAAGCCACCATATAGCCGGCGGCCCAAAACCTCCGGGACCAATCTAGGTCCTCCATATACATGAAATACCTTTCGTCTAACAGGCCGACTTTTTCTAAGGTTGACCGCCGGACAATCAGACAGGCGCCAAATAAAGCCGGCACATAAGCATTGACACTATGGTCAATATCCGTCATTAAATAATTATTTAACCAGGCTTGTCCGGCCCGACTCTGCCCTACTCCGGTGCGACGGTACAGCGGTAGATGCCAGTCCGGAAAACGGGTACAGGAATACTGCACACTCTTATCGGCATTGATCAGTCGCGGACCGGCCAACCCCACTTCCGGATGCGCTTCCATATATTCATACAATTTATTCAGTCCGTCCGACAATATAGCTAGATCCGGATTACATATCAAAATATACTTGCCCTGGCTGGCCTTAACGCCCAGATTATTGCCGTAGGCAAAACCGCCGTTTTTATTGCTCTGAATAAATTTCACCCCGGGAAATTTTGGAACCAATTCAGCGATGCCATCATAGGAGCCGTTATCCACCACAATAATTTCATTGTGGTAAGGCAAACCTAGCTCCAGCAGATTAACCAATAATTCCTTAACTAAACGCCGGTTAAAATAATTTAGTATTACTATTGATAAATCCATATTTTTATCTAAACCATTTCCTCATGTCGGCGGGCTTGAGCTCGGTATGCGACATAATAAATTTGTGCTTCTTTTTTAGCTTAGGCAAACTCCGAAAAAACTCGCTCAATCCGCCCAAGGTTTGCCTTTCAAAAATTAATAAATAAATAAATTTACGAAATTCGTACCAACTGATGGGCCAAAAGTCCTGCCAAATGTTTTTAAAAAAAGAATTTTTATACAAAGTCATCAGATGATTGCGGTAGGACAGACGATTGGCCAGAGTGCGGTGTTTAAACATAAAACGGATATTACTGCCGCCACTGACACTACGGTGATGATATGCTTTGGTATTGGTGATCAACCAGTTTTGCCAGCCGGCCAGACGCAGTCGCCATGCCAGATCCACGTCTTCTTTATAGGCGAAAAAATCCTCATCAAAAAATTCAAAATAATTTTCCTCTTTGGTCTGAGCCACGCTTTCCAGAGCTTTACGGCGATAAATTACTGCCGTAGCGCTCAGTCCAAAAACCTCGGTGTTTTCCAGAGGCCGGTCAGCTTGGCCCTGCAAATAATCGTAGACAAAACGCTTGCGATCTATTTTAAGTCCGGCCGAATCAATTATTTCTGTCTTATGACCTTCGCTAAAATCCCAATACATCAATTTACCCGAGACGCTAGCACACATCGGATTCTTATCCATAAAGTCCACTAAGCTTTGAATATAGTCTTTATCTAAGATAATATCCTGGTTTAAAACAAAAACATAGTCCGATTCAGTCCAATTCATAATCAGGTTATGGCCACGGGCAAAACCGATATTTTGCTTTTGCCTGACTATCCGCGTACCCGGCAAGGCATCCTCTACGGCCTTTACCGAATCATCGGTAGAGGCATTATCTAAAACTAACAGCGTCCAATCTTTAAAAGTTTGCGCTTTAAGACTATTAATCAGCCAGGGCAGATAGTGAACCCCGTTCCAGGTCAATAAACTGATAATTACTTTATTTTCCTTGTTAGTGCTCATGTCCAAAAATTATGGTACTGAGCATCAAGGCGCCCAAGCCCAGAGGATGATTTAGATAAGGGCTAAATATGTGGATGACTGCCACGGCACCCAGAATAGATATAATGGCCATTGGTTTAATATATTGCTCTCTTATCCGGCCATAAGCTCTCTTTAAAACTAGCAAAATCCAGGCTACAAAACAAGCTACCAGCAATACTCCGCCCTTGACCCACTGATCCAGCCAACCCCACTCAAAAGAATAAGTAGTCAGCCAGCCCTCGGGATTATCTCCGCTCTTGATGCGCGGGTCATTGGACCGATAAGTCAGTTCCTTGCCAAAACCATAACCGATTAACGGACTATTTTTTATGGCCTGGCCCATCACCGGCAAAAGTTGGAGGCGGCTGCTCGCCGCGGCTTCACCACTGTCAGTACTGCGCTGGCCAAAAATCTGCCAGGAATTCCAGTGCGGCAGATTGTAGGCTAACTCTACAAACAAAAAACCTAGAATAAATACAGGAATCAAGCGTAGCCAGATTTTCCATGAATAAATATGGCGCCGGAAAATAATATAATTTACTGATAGTAAGGTACCAGCTACAACCACTCCTAACCAGAAACTGCGTGACAAGGAAATATATAAAGCGGCAATAAAAATGGCTAGATAAAATATAAGACCATATTTTTTATTACCAAAAAATTGTTTCAAAAATAAAACTACAAATGCAAATAAAACATAAATTTGCGCGGACATAAATACCCGCCAAAAATTGACAGTAAAGGGAGTGATTTCTCCGCTACGACTATCTCTGACCCATTTGTATAAAAAAGTTAAATTTGTACTGTGATAATACTGGGCATAGACGTTGAAAATCGTAATTGTTTTGACGCTGATAATCAGAACCGCGGCCAGCAAGAGCTGATAAATATTTTTTAAATAATCGCGTTGATAAAACTCATACCAAACCGGCAGATATAAAACATAAAAATAAGCATTGGCGTCAAGAAATATATCAGCCCACGGATATTTATTATAAATACCAACGATTATCGCCAAAGCAATGATCGTGATTAGAAACAACCACAGCCTAAAAAAATTTTTATCTTTGACTAGTTTTAATTGAGGTAATTTTGCGCAGTATTTTATGGCAAAAGCTGAGACAATAGCGGCAAAAATGATCATTCTGGCGGAGATGCCAGCCCAAATAAAACTATGGCCGGCGCCGCCCCAAAATAGTTCCGCTAGCGACAAATACAGAGCGTATTCCGGCTTCCAAAAAACCAAGACAAAACCCAATATAAATAAGCCGGCTAAAACATAAAAATTAATAAAAATAAAGTTATAGGCCAACCATGAACAGATTTCGGCCAGTAAAAAAAACAGTAAATAATATAGCAATCTATTCTTCTTCATCGGGGTGTAAAAACCAGGCATAATATATGGTCAACATGATATTCAACGGCGTTAATAACAGTAAGATCAGCCACTGCCACCGGGGCTTGTTTTTCCAAAAAAAATGCAATAAGCTACGGTTGAAAATAAATTGTTTACGGATGATACCCCGCTGATTAAAGCTGGCCCCGGCTTGGTGGCGCAGAGTGGCCTGAGGAAAAAACACCACTGACCAACCGGCTCGCCTGGCCCGCAGGCAATAATCCACTTCCTCAAACCAGACAAAAAATTTCTCGTCCAGCAAACCAATCTGGTCAACAAGTTTACGGTTTATCAGCATGGCCGCGCCCATGACCTGCTCTACTTCCTGAGTCCGGGAGTAATCAAAATTTTCCTGCAAATATTCACCGATCGCATCCTGGGCCGAAAGCTTGGTCCCGACTTTAGTCAATAAGATCGACGGCGGCATATTCATTTTTTTTTGCTTGGCCAGTTGCGGAGAAATAATATTTTGCAGTTTTAATAGAGTCAGGATCTGCGAGTGCAGATCGGGAAATTTGCGCACCGAATGCTGTACTGTGCCGTCGCTACTGAGTATTTTCGGCCCTAATATTCCTACCTCAGGGTGCTGACGCATATATTCCAGCAAACCAGGCAAGGTATTTTCCCCAATTTCCGTATCCGGATTGAGTAAAAGTATATAATCGCCATCGGACTGCTTGATACCAAGGTTGCAGGCTTTGGCAAAACCGTGATTACGCGGTAAAGCTATAGAAATCACATCCGGAAAATCCATAATCAGCATTTCCGAGGTTCCGTCCTGGGAATCATTGTCCACCACAAAAATCTCCAGCTTCAGACCATGACTGTATTTTTCCAAAGACTGCAAGCACTTATCCAAAAGACGCCTGACCTTCCAATTGACGATAATAATCGATAAATCCGGTTTAGCCATAATATTTAATCAAACTTGGTAATGATGATATCCAACATTTTTTTTACGGTATTGAACCAAGAATATTTTTTGACAAATTCCTGGCGAGCGACCCGATGATCAGCGTCATCATCGCTCAACTGCTTGTTCACCAATTTGTCAAAATCCTCGTAATCTTTGGCCACCGCTATAACTTCACTAAAATTATCCAGGCCGACATTCTCCGTAGAAACTACGGGCTTGCCGCAGGCCAAATATTCATATACCTTCATCGGATTGGTGCTGGCGCTGTGTCCGCTGGTCTTATGCGGCACGATGCCCAGGTCAAACTGCTGGATATACATCGGCGCCTCCGCGTAGGATTTATAACCCAAAAAGTGAACATTGGACAACTTCTCCAAAGACAATTTAGCCTGATCCAGCTCGCTCCAGACCGGACCGACCAATACCATTGATTTATCGGGATTTTTTTCAGCCAAATACCTTAACAATTCAAAATCCACCCGCTCCTGCATCACCCCGATATAGCCGATGATCGGGCGCGATATATCGGCAATATCGCGGTTAACCAGAGGAAATGATTTATTATAGTGCACTAGATCCACTCCGTTGGGAATCCAATAAACATTGGGTTGATTATCAAAAAAATTCTGCAGATTTTGGGAAACGGCAAAAATTATATCTGCACTTTTTTTGATATTGTCATAAGCCGTTTGCAGACGCGCTTTCTGGCGCGCGTAGGAAGAGTGTAAAAGCCAATTATCTACAGCATCAAAAACGGTCAGTTTTTGCCCCAGATTATGCCAATAAGGCGCGACAAAAGGAAAAAAAGACCAGAGCACGGCGTCGCCAAAATTTAATTGCAGACAAACCTTCTTTATCTTAGCCATAGTGTGTTTTGGCCGGAAGAAAAAATTTATGTCCGAATAAACATAAAGCTTATCCGACATTTTGGTCAGCTTGGAAGTAAGGGTCCGCTTGAGGACCTTCCCTTCATGCAGATTTAATACTAGATCTTCCTTATACATACGCAGAGCCCGTTTGGGGCTAAGAGGCAGATAATCAATAGCCAGTATTTTACCGACCTCGGGCCGGCCGAGCAACTGCTTGAGGACATGATAATTACGGTTGGACACTCCGCCTTCCCACTCGGAGTAGTTGGACATATTAAACATGATGATATCAAATGGCTTCATACAATTTTTGCTAATAATCCCTTAAGGCGATTACTCTGTTGCTCGGAAGAGGCAAATTGCTCAAATCTACGACGGGCGGCTTCAGCCAGCTTAATCCTGAACTCGTTATCAAGCAGTAATTTTCTGACGGCCGCAGCCAATTGTTTGACGTCTTCATTATCGATCAGCAGGGCGTTGACATTATTTTCCCAAATCTCGGCCACGCCGCCGCTGTTGCCGGCGATGATAGCTAGTTTGCAGGCGGCCGCCTCCAAAAACACTATGCCAAATCCCTCGACATCGACGTCATCGTTCCGGTTCGGCAGGACAAAAATATCCGCTAAGTTATAATAATATACTTTTTCCTCATCCGCTACCGATTCCAGGATAAAAACCTTGCCCGTCAAATTATAATTTTTAATCAGTCCTTCCAACTCCGCCTTTAAATCTCCGTGTCCGACAATAAAATATTTTATTTTAAGATCACAAAGCTGAGCAATGGCTTTGAGCACTAAATCCTGTCCTTTTCTTTTGTTTAGCCGACCCACGGTCAACAGTATCTTATCGTCCGGCTCAAGCTCATACTTACGGCGCAAATACTGCAGATGCTGATCCTCTACTTTCAACTCTAAATCTAAGCTGGGATAAAATATCTGTAATTTTTCTTCTGGCAGATTAAAATAACTGATAACCTCTTTGGTATTATTACTGTTGGTCAAAATAAGACTAGCTCTGGCTAAAATAAGCTTGGTTAGCCAGGCTTTATGACGTAAAGCCAGACGAATATCTAAACCATGTAAGGAAATCACGTAGGGTATTTTATCAAACAGATACAAACAATAAGCCAAACTGCCCAGGGGTAAAATATTTGGCGTAAAAATCAGTCCGATTTTTTCCTCGCGGAGAATCCTGCGCAGTTTAAAAAAAGTGATTAGCCAGGTCGGCCACAACCAATGGGACTTTAACCGCCAATGACGGATATTATCCGTGGTCTTAATCTCGGGATGGTCACTGATCACTAGATAGTCTGACATGTCAAAATGGCGAAATAAACTATAGCAATATCGGGCCACGCCGCCGCGATGAGGATAATATTCGTGGGTTAGTACTAATACTTTCTTCATTGGGCCTTAGTCAGAGAGTTTTTTATAAAAACAAAGTCTTGCTTACTGATTGCCCTGGTCAGTAGCATAAAACCCAAATAAATTACCGCCCCCGCCAATATAGTCCAGTACCAGACGATATAATCCTGCAAAAAACCGATGGCAAACAGCATGATCAGTCCCGACATCACGGTCTTAATCACCGGGGCAAATTCGTCGGCCTTTGGTTTAACTACCGATAAAACGGCATACAGATTTAAACTGAATAAAAACAAAGTACTGATCGAGGAGGATAAACTAGCTCCCCAAATACCCAGTACGCGTATCAAAATCAAATTTAAAATTATGTTTAAGACCATGGTCAGCCCCAGATTTCTAGTATTTATCTTTTGGCGATTAGTGGCGTTAAGAAAACTGGACAAAGAAAAATTAACAAATAAAAACGGTATGCTGGCAATCAGCACCTGCAACGGAAATATGGAAAAATGAAACTGGCTGGTGTACATTTTGTCTACTAAGTTTGGCGCCAAGGCGATGATCCCCAAGCTTAAAGGCACGGAGATAAAAGCCAAATAATTAAACGATTTAACAAAAGTCTTTTCCAACGCCTGTTGGTCATTTTTAAAATAATTAGAAAAAGCGGGATACAGTGCGGCCACAAAAGCCAAAGGAATAAATTGTAGAGCAAAAGTAAGCTTATAGGCGATGCTATAAAAACCGACCGCGGCATCACCCATAAACATCTTTAGAAAAAAAGTGTCAATATAAGCGTAGATCTTGGCGAAAATAGCCGACAGCGCAAAAGGTAAGGTAAGCAAACTTATATTTTTTATGAACGCCCGGTCATAGAGCATTTGAAATTTAACCTGCCATTTGCTCTTCAGAATAGCGAGAGAAAAAATAAAATTAAATAAACTAGCAGCTAATAATACTGTCAAGAAAACCGCCACGCTATGGGTCAGCGACAACATACTCAGACCCAGGATCATGACGATCAGCTGAAATATAATCGTGCCCCAGGATTCATATTTTAGGCTTTGCTTGCCGCGGATATAGGCATAAAATAGCAAAGTAAAACTATCAATGATAGTAATCAAGGTGGTGATATAAATCAAATTTCTAACCTGGTCGCTGTAAAACAAAAAACTATTTAGTAACACCAAAAAAATCGCCGTGGCCAAAGCCAGCATTAATTTTAAGGTCAGGATCTGCTGAAACCAGCGTTGGCCGCCTTCCTGATCCTTGGCCACCTGGCGAATAAGTACTGGCGACAAACCCAGATCTACCAATACGGCAAACATAGTAGCAAATGATATGGCAAAAAAATATTGACCCGTGGCCTCGGCTCCCAGACTCCTAGCTAGAATAGTAAAGTAAATAAAAGATAGAATCTTTTGGCCGATTAAGGCAATCATAAAAAAGGAGGTATTAGCCGTAATTTTTTGAGCATTTACCATGTTCATATTATATCAAAAAAGGGTAATATATCAATCATTATTAATACTTGACAGATTATAGATAGTATGCTAGTATATATAGTTATTGGTCCTTGAAAAGGGTCGCCCATACGCATATGTGCCTACCTAGTGCAACGCAGACAGCAGCATCTAGATGACGCTATGTCGGTGGGCTTCCCCACCTAATCCAATACCTTACGGGGTACAGGTATTGGCGTCCGTTGAGAGCTTCCCCACCTATGCTACATGTGATGTATTTCTGAGAGACCGACCAATATGTCGGGGCACAGGACCAAGCAGCTCTCGTCCCTCCACCAATAGAGGTATCCCAATCAAATGGGGCCTAGGTGGAGGGATTTTTTAAATCGTATTTATGTTAATTTCTATTATCCACCCCCCTTGACAAAAATATGACCATGTGCTAATATACAAAGTTGTACGAACATTACGGAATGTCGGTATCCTACGGGGTACAGATACCGACATTATTAATGAGTCCTCCCCATTAAAAAAGCAAGGACTCCGAAAAATAACCCCCAAACTTCAGGTTTGGGGGTTTTTTATATGCAAAAGCCACCCAGAAGGGTGGCTTGAACTAGCAATTTAATGGCTCAAATATCTCTAACTGCGACCAGATCCAGAAAGCTAGCGCTTGCTCCACTGCGGAGCTTTACGGGCCTTCTTGAGCCCAGGTTTTTTTCTTTCTTTGATGCGGGAATCTCTGGTTAAAAATCCTTCCTTGCGTAAAGATGAACGTAGTTCTTCATCAGTCGCCAATAGAGCTCGGGCAATACCGTGACGCACACTGTCTGCCTGGCCCTTGATGCCGCCGCCCTGCACTTTGACAGAAATGGATATCTTATCGCGGCCGGTTAATTTCAAAGGTTTTAAAATATTCTCCTGCCACTCAAAGTATGGGAAATATTCCTTAAAGTCCTTACCGTTCACTATGATTTTGATGCTGGCTACGCGGTCATTTAATATCCGCACGCGGGCGATAGCGCGCTTGCGCTTGCCTACAGCCGGGGTATAATCTGTTTTTTTGATTGCTGGAGTCATAATTAACTGATGGTTAACCTTTTTAACATATTCTTGCGCAAACGGTTTTTGGGCAACATATCGGTAACGATCTGACGAAAAGCTTTGGCCGGATTTTTGGCCATTAGATCGCTGAGTTTTATGTTGCGGATGCCTCCGGGGTAACCGCTATAACGGTGATAGGTCTTCGCCTGCAACTTATTACCGGAAAATTTCAAACCCACGGCGTTGGTTACGCTGACGATATCGCCGCAATCTGTATGGGCCTGATAACTGGGTTTATGTTTACCCTGCAAGATAAAAGCCACCCGCGAGGCCAAACGGCCGGCGATTTTTCCTTCGGCATCTAGTGTATGTTTTTCTCTTTCCATAAAAGCAAGTTTATACTAGTTCAATCTGGGCCATCTTGGCGCCGTCACCCAAACGCTGACTGATTTTGATAATTCGGCAATAACCGCCTTTTCTATCCTTGTATTTGGGAGCCAGTACGTCCAGTATTTTCTGCACCGCTTTTTTATCCGGTAGCACCCTAGTCAATAGTTGCTTATTATAGATCGACTTGACTTTGCCGCGGGTGATCAGTCTTTCAACCAGCGGACGCAAAGCTTTGGCTTTGGGTTCGGTAGTCACTATCTTTTCATACAATACTAAAGAAACAGCTAGGTTCTCCATCAAAGCCTTACGGGGCGCTGCCTGACGCTTAAAAATCTTATTTTTATTACGGTGTCTCATGATTATTTAATTTTCTTTGTCTTTTTTTCTTCACTGTCTTTATCTTTTTCTTTTCTGGTTTTTTTCTTCTCCTCCTTGACCGGCTCCGCCGTTTCTACCGCCGACTCTTCCGTAATCACAAAAAAATTAAATTGATCACGTAGCAGTGCGCCGGCTTTGCTGATCGCTGTGCGGGCATCGATCGTGCCGTCAGTCAGTATATCCATGGTTAATCTTTCATAATTGGTCATCTCGCCAACACGCACATTTTCTATATTATAGCCGACATTTAATACCGGGGAAAAACTGGAGTCAATGGCGATATTGCCGATTTCCAGCTTAGCTCTTTCTTCACGCTGGTCTACCGTCAGATAACCGATACCTTTTTCTACGGTAATTTCCATCGCCAGCTTAGCGTGCTTGTCAGTTAAAGTAGCAATTAGTAAATCTTTATTGATTATCTCTACCTCGGCATTGGGTTTGATATCGGCGGCAGTCACTTCTTTTTCGCCCTTGACATCAATGGATAATTTAACCGGCTCCGCGGAAAAACATTTCAATCTCAATTTCTTGAGATTAAGCATGATCTCCACTAAGTCCTCTTTGACAAAATCTACCGAGTCAAACTCATGTTTAGCCCCTTCCATCTTAAAGGAAGTCACCGCCGCTCCTTCCAGAGAAGATAAAAGCACGCGACGCAGTGAATTGCCGACAGTAATGCCGAGCCCGGGATAAAAGGGTTCGATCACCACCTGGTAGCGATGATTTTTCAGATCGCTGACCGAAATTTTTTCTGGTAATGTTATTTGTCTCATGGTTGTTATTTAAAATTTTCTCGCCCGCAAAAGGCGATATTTTTTATTTTTATTTATTACCGAGAATAGAAATCAACGATTAAGTGGATCTCAATGTTGCGGGGCAAATCAGACTTGTTAGGCAAGCTGGTGACAGTGGCCGACATATCCTTAGTATTGACCGCCAGCCAGCCAGGCACTTCACGCTCCACTTTTTTCATCATTTCCTCCAGATTTTTCCAATAGGTATTATCTTTCTTATTTTCCTTAACTTTGATCACTTCGCCCGGCCGAATAGTATAGGAAGGAATATCCACCTTGACGCCGTCCACAGTAAAGTGGCCGTGCGTGACCAGCTGACGAGCCATCCGTCTGGTCTGGGCCCAGCCCGCTCGATAAACCGCGTTATCCAGACGGGTTTCCAATAGAGTTAAAAAGTTGTCACCGACATCGCCGACGATTTTTCCGGCGCGCTCAAAGGTCAGGGCAAATTGCTTTTCCAATAGGCCATAGATCATTTTAGTTTTTTGCTTTTCCAAAAGCTGACGGCCGTACTCGGAGACCTTGGCAAAAGAGCGTTTGGCACCGTGCATGCCAGGCGGATTATTGCGCTTGACCAACGGATTTTTTAATGTATCCGCTACGTTTTCGCCAAAGCGACGACTGGATTTATGTCGGGGTTTTAAATTTCTGGCCATAATTACATTCTTCTGGGTTTCTTAGGACGACAACCGTTATGAGGTATAGGCGTCATGTCTTTGATCGAATTTACATTTAAGCCGTGGCTGTGCAAAGCCCGGACAGCCGCTTCCCGGCCGGCGCCCACCCCACGCACAAAGACGTCCACCTCTTCCAAACCATATTCTTTGGCTTTCTCGATGGCACTACGCACGATAATACCTGCGGCGTAAGGAGTGGCTTTTTTTGGTCCCTTAAAACCGTTCACTCCGGCTGAAGACCAGGACAAAAGATTGCCTTGCTGGTCGGTCAGACTGACTAAGGTATTGTTATAAGTAGCTTGGATGTGGGCTTGGCCCTTTTTAACTACTTTCTTTACTTTTTTCTTGGCTTTGATATTTGGCATAATAAATTTTCGTCGATTAGGTCTTTTCAGCCGCTTTGGCGCGTCCGCTACCCATGGTGACGCGTTTGTTGCCGCGCACGGTACGGGAATTTGACTTAGTGCGCTGACCGCGAGTAGGCAAACCACGAGTGTGCCGCAGTCCACGATAGGATTTGATTTCCTTCAGGCGTTTGATATTGGCCGATCTTTCCCGGCGTAATTCACCTTCAATCTTTAATTTTTCTACTCTTAGACGCAACTGATTCACCTGATCATCCGTCAGATCCTTGACGCGAGTATCAAAATTAATACCCAGAGATTTTAAAATCTTCTGGGCAGTAGTATTACCGATACCGTAAATATAGGTCAAAGAAATGACCACTCTTTTTTCCTTGGGGATATTTACACCTGATATTCTTGCCATAAGTTTAGTTAAAAGTTGAAGGTTTAAAGTGCCAAGTTTTTATTCTAATTCACTTTTTACTTGTTACTTTAGACTTTTTACTCGTTTATCCTTGTCTTTGTTTGTGCTTGGGATTTTTACAAATACAAGTAACCCGGTTTTTGCGGCGAACCAGTTTGCAATCCTTGCACATTTTTTTAACCGATGCTCTTACTTTCATCCCGTTAGAGATTTACCCGTTTGTTAAATAATTGATATCTATATTTTTACTTTATAAAATTATCGGCGATAAGTGATGCGACCCTTGGTCAGATCATAAGGGCTCATCTCCACAACTACCCGGTCACCGGGCAGGATGCGAATTTTGTTCATGCGCATCTTTCCGGACAGATGAGTCAAAATATTGTGCCCGCTTTCTAAAATAACTTTAAAAGTGGCATTGGGCAGTAACTCTACCACCTCTCCGTTGACTTCTAGAAAACCCTTATTGTTCACCTTTGATTCTATTTCTCCCATTATAATAACAAAAAAAGAAATTCCGCTTAGCGCAAATGCGGCTAATTGATAGAGTTTCTTTTTAAACTGGCTTTAGCCAATGTTTCATTTATAATAAACGCTACTATATTATACAGATTTTTTACGATAAGTCAAGGAATTAAGGTGCTAGTGTCTAATTTGACGGTCTTTTAGCCAGAAATTGGCCCAAATACTAATCTTCTCGCCCTCCGAAGCCTTGGCGCAGGAGGGTCAAGGATTTTGGCGTACTTTAGACTAGAAATATAAATTACAGTATATTTTAGCTAACTTTAGCTAAATTATTAATTGAACTTCCTCCTGCAATTGCACCCCGTATTCATCCCTAATCTGCTGTTTGATAAAGCTAATCAAGGTGATGACATCGTCCGCCGTAGCCTGCCCGGTATTTACTATATAATTCGCGTGTTTTTCCGAGATCTGGGCACCGCCAATTGTCTTGCCCTTGAGGCCTAAATGGTCAATGAGGTAGCCGGCCGGTATCTTCTGGAATTTTTCAAACTGTGTCGTATCTATACCTTTGGCCTGTAACTTGGTGACATCGACATCAGTCAGGTTTAAATTCTTGAAGATGCATCCGGCTGAAGGCTGATGGGGTTGGGTGTCTTGGCGATATTTCAAACGTTCGTCCACTAATTTCCTGGCCGCATCAATATCCCCTTTTTTAAACTCTAAATCCGCTTCCAGAATTAAATATTTTTTTTCCTTAAATATACTATGTCGATATTGAAACAGCGCTTCACTGGGCTTCATGCTCCGCAACTCGTACTTTTCATCCAAAAATCTGACTTCGGTCAGCACATCAGCCATAGACTGGCCATAGGTGCCGGCATTACCGCGGATCGCTCCCCCCACAGTGCCGGGGATGCCGGCCATAAACTCCAAGCCGACCAGATCCCTATCCAAAGTTTGATTTATCAAATAACTGACGACAACTCCGGCACCGGCAGTCGCAGTTTCACCCCTGATCTCCAATCTGTCTAAACCAAGCTTGATCACTAGACCGCGAAACCCCTGGTCGGAGATAACTATATTACTCCCTCCGCCAAGAGGCAATATATTTTGTTTATTCTCCTTGGCCCACTTGACCGCTTCCAAAACTTCGTCAATATTTTTTACCTCTATAAAATAATCCGTTGGTCCGCCGATCTGGAAAGTGGTGTATTTGCTTAGAGCTATATTTTTTTTAAATTTCATAAATTACATTTTATCCACCTAAAAACAATCTGATACAACTCCTCAATTTCATGATCGCGCTTAAAAGTATGATCTGCGCCTTTAACTATATGCCACTCTTTTTTACCGGACAAGGCATCAAAATATATTCTATTATTTTCGGTCAGGAAATCGTTTTCGCCTAGAACAAATAAAGTCGGGATTTTAATAACTGAAAGTTTTGGCCTGAGGTCATACTTAACCGTATCCGCTTCATATTGGTTCCATTTCAATTTCTTGATCACCCCCGGTTTACTACTGCTGGGACGCACTTGATATCCCGTACGTCGCCACTCGGCAACTTCTTTATGGTCACGCGCCTCGATAGTCAACCGACCGGCTAAAACCGTACCCAGCGGTGCTAACATACTGACGTTGTCGGGATATTTTTCAGCATAATAAGATACACAAAAACCCCCTAAACTGTGCCCTACCAAAGCAAATGGTTTCACAAACCACTTCTGCTGATCGGCCCAATTTATTACATCCTCCAAATCCTCATAATAGTTAGTAATATTGGCGTCCTCATAACTTCCTTCACTTTGACCAAGTGTATGGGTCGTATCAAAACGAACAACGTTAAAATTATTTTCATTAAAAGCTCTGGCGACGGCGGCAATATGTTTTTGTTCCTTAAACCCCCCTAAACCATGCATAATAAAAACCAAGCCTTTGGCATCTTCCACTATATTCAGCAATACCGCGATTTTTTTATTACCTCTATTTTTTATAAATATCTTCTCTGTTTTCATTTCACTATTTCTCTAGCCAAATTATCGATGTCCCCGGCACCAATGAATAATAATACAGAATTAACCGGATTGATATCTTTCAATATTGTTCTGACAGTCTTAAAATCAGGCGCATAGTACTTTTTGGCATGATTTATCTTGTCCACCAAATCCCGACTGCTGATGCTGTCCGTCTCAGCTTCATCGCGGCCACTGACTCCGTAAATCTCGGTAACTATGACCTGATCGGCCAGATAAAAACTCTGCGCAAATTCGTTTAGCAAGGTGCGAGTACGGTTGTGATGATGGGGCTGGAAAATGGCCATTATTTTCTTATCCGGATAAAAATCTTTGGCGGCTCGCAGTAATCCTTGGATGGAGTCGGGGTGATGGGCATAATCCGAAATGACAATATTGGTCTTATGCTCCCCCACTTTTTCGAAACGCCGCCAGGTGCTCTTAAAGTCGTTAAGCGCGTTCCACAATTGGTGTTTATTTACCTTGAGAAAGTCGGCCACCGCCGCGGCGGCTACAGTATTATAGATATTATATTTGCCCGGCAGGTGTAATTCAATATCGGATAATAGCCTGGTCTTTTTATAAATCTTGAATTTCTGAACGCCGTCGATAATCTTCACATCGCCAAAACGATAATCGGCGGCTGGATCAACACCGAAGGTTTTGAGCCGCCGCGGCGATTTTATGTCCGCGCTATTTTTATCATCAATGTTTTTTATCAGCAAACCGTTTTTTGGTAATTTGTCGGCAAATTTCTGAAAGTGATTTTGGATATCACGCAGGTCTTTGAAATAATCCAGGTGATCTTCGGCCACGTTGGTTAAAACAATCACCTGGGGATTGATCTCCAGCATGTGCGCCTGCCATTCACAAGCCTCTACTACCAATATCTTTGATTTACCCAGACGGAAATTACTGCCCCACTGCGGCACTAGAGACCCCACGATGACAGTGGGATCTAATCCCGCTTTTTCCAAGATTAAGCCCAACATGGCTGTGGTTGTGGTCTTGCCGTTGGTGCCGGCCACCGCAATGGTCTGATACTCTTTACTCATCAGTCCTAAATATTGAAAATAACTATAGCAAGGTATGTTTAACTCTCGAGCGCGAACCAGCTCCGCGTGGGTTTCCGGTAGCGCGGAAGAGTAAAGAAATAAATCAATGTCCGGGGTAATATTTACAGCTTTTTGTTTAAAATTAATCAACAAGCCTTTATCCGACAACCGCTTCGTAACTTCTGAATGTTGCAAATCTGAACCCTTGACTTCCTTACCTAAGTCCAGGAAATAATAAGCTAGCGCGGACAGGCCAATACCGCCGATGCCGGCCAGGTAAACTTTCTTTATATTGTTTAAATCAATGGTCATTTTCTCTGATCGCCCATTCCCGCCGAGCCTGAGGCGAGATGCGGGAATCCAGCAAACTAACACTATCCCTAATTGGCTGGATCCCCGGGTCTCCACCTACTCTGCCAGCTGGCGGATTCGGCGGACAGGAAGCCCGAGGATGGACAAAATATTTGATTAAAGATCGTAATACAAATCTTTCCAATAAGGGTTATCTTTCTCGATTAACTTTATTTTCCAACCCCTATTCCACTTCTTTATCTGTTTTTCTCTCCATCGGGACGAATCTCTGTGTTCATATATTTCGAAATACACGAGTTTATCAACATTATACCTCTCTGTAAAACCTTTCACTAATTTGTCCTTATGTTCATAAACTCTCTTTTCCAAGTCATCAGTAGATCCAATATAAATAGTACCGTTCCTCCGACTTGCTAAAATATAAACATAATACTGCTGATCCATCGCTTTTCTTCATAAAAGCTACTTATTTAGTACGCTGTCAATCAACTCCGCATATTTCTTCTGCCAATTTCTGGGAAAGATATTATATAGATTTTGGCCTAATTCCAATCGCAATTTATCACTATCGGTCAGTTTTGACAAATAACGATTCATAATATGTTTAGAACCCTGCTTTACTACATAGGCGGCGTTGTGCCGGGCAAAAAAGGCGGCATTTTTTTCCTGATGGCTGTCGGTAATGGGAATCAGAATCAAGGCCTTCTTTAAGGCCGCGGCTTCACTTATCAGCGACATGCCGGCACGGGAAATAATAATATCGGCCGTAGCCAAAAGCTCGCCCATCTGTTCGGTCACAAATTGATAAGGAAAATAATTCGGACAATCCAGTCGCTGATCCCAGTTTTTCTCTCCCAAGATATGATGGACATCGTATTTCTGGCAAAGCTCGGGGATAAACTGACCGACAAAATTATTCATCCCCCGTGCTCCCAGACCGCCGCCGGTAATCAATATTCTCGGTCGCGCTACCGGCAACGTTTTGACAATTCGCACCGGATTACCGGTCACTACTACTTTAGATGTTTTAAAATATTTCGCCTGCTCCTTAAAGACGACGCTGATTTTTTCGGCCAAGGGCGCCATCATCTTATTGGACAAACCTATTTCCAAATCTTGCTGATGAATCACCACTGGGATTTTTAAAAACCAGGCGGCTACGGCGACGGGCACAGCGACAAAACTACCGGCTGTCAGTATCAGATCGGGTCTAAACTTTTTTAAGATATTTATGCCTTGTACTACCGCCACCAGAGCCTTAAAGGAATCTATAAAATTGCGTAAGGAAAAGTATCGGCGTAGCTTAGCGCTACTAATAGATTTAAAATCTATTCCGGACGCGGCTACCGCTTCTCTTTCCGGACCAGTCGCTGTACCGACAAACAAATACTGGGCGGCATAATTCTGGGCAATGGCCAATAGCGGACTGACCGATCCCATAGTGCCGCCGCCGGCCAAAATAATTTTTGGCTTAAATTCTGGCATAACCGGTGTATTTGGAAATATTGGCCAGGATACCCATAGCCGCCAGACTGACCGCCAGATTTGACCCTCCCAGCGAAATAAATGTCAAAGGCACGCCGGTCATGGGCAATAAATTGGTCATGCCGGCGATATTGATAAATATCTGAACCGCTAGCCAGACGGTGATGCCGATAGCAGTCAATTTGGCAAAATTATCCTCGGAATGCCGAGCAATTTTAAAACCGCGGAAAATAAGAATAACAAACAATAACAAGAAAATTGCAGTAAAAACAAAGCCGATTTCCTCCGAAATTATCGGAAAAATAGAATCGTTGGCCGGCTGGGGCAAATACGATTTTTGGCGCGATGAACCTAGACCAACACCAAACCAACCGCCCGAACCGATGGCAATCAAAGACTGCTTAATCTGCCAGCCGGCACCTTGCGGATCTAAATCGGGATGGAGCCAAACTAAAATTCGGCTCATCCGATAAGCGGCAAACTTAATCATCGTTACTAAAAAAATCGAGCCGGCAACTACGATAATCCCTAAATGCTTCCATTTGGCGCCGGCCGCAAAATACATAGCTAAGGAAACCAAGACGATAATGCTCAAGGTGCCGATATCCGGCTGTAAAATAATCAACAGGCAGATCGTAGCCAATAAAAATATAAAAGGGAGAAAACCGGTAGACCAATCACCAACTTTTCGGCCCAGGCGATCACACCAACCAGCCAAAAATAAAATATAAAATAACTTGACCAGCTCGCTGGGTTGAAATGAAAAATTTCCTAAAACAATCCAGGAGCGCGCCGTTCCATAATGATTCACAAAATTACTGATAAAAACCAAACCGAGTAATGCCAGAGAACCGAGTAAAAAAAGCGGCGCCATCCGGCGGTACCAGTCAAAATTTATCCTAATGCAAATATAAAATAATATCGCCCCGATAAGCAATCCATGAACTAGTTGTTGTTTAACATAAAAATAAGTATCGCCAAACTTATAAAAAGCCATAGTGGAAGAGGCCGATGACAAAAATAACAGACCCATGAAAAGTAGCACTCCCAAAATCACCAGGAGCACAAAGTCCGGCTGGTGCCCCTGCCCCCGCCGCGGTATAAATGGTTCTAGGAACCAGGAGATGATTTCGCTACGACGCTTTCTGACCATAATATAATTTTTCAAATTGCCGCGCCCGGTCAAATTCGTTGATAAACATATTGAAACTTGTCGCGGCCGGCGAAAACAAAATAATACTCTGATTTTTTACCGCCTCTGTCCAAGCCAACTGCCAGGCATTTCTCAAGGTCTTGACCGCAACTCTTAAATTGCCAGCGGGAAATGATAATCGGCGCAGCTCCCGTTGTAGTTTGATGCTACCCGTACCGTCTAATAAAACTAAAAATTTAACCTGCTTTTTTATCTGCCGAGCCAAGGCCCGGTAGTCCAGTTTCTTGTCCATACCGCCGGCGATCAATACCACGGATTTGTCAGCCAAGGCCTGCAAAGCGGCCAAGGCGGCATCCGGTGTCGTGGAAGTAGCGTCATTATAGACGGCGACATTTCTTTTTTTACCTAAGTACTCCAGGCGATATTTAATTCCGCAAAATTTACTAACCACCAAACTAATATTTTTGTTGCTAATCTTCATCAGCTTAGCCACCGTAATGGCCGCTAAAATGTTTGAAAGATTATGCGCGCCGATTAATTTTATTCTTTTTACCGGCATGACTAACTCCGTTTTGCTTTTGTCAAAAAAATAAATCTGCCCCTGCCGAACAAAAGTGCCGCGCACCTTATGCTCTAAAGAAAAAAAATAAAACCGCGACGATATTTTTTTGGAAAATTCTCGGGTATTTTTGTTGTCAAAATTTAAAACTGCGCAATCTCCGGACTTCTGATATTTAACCAGGGCAAACTTGGCACTGCGATATTCACTAAAATTTCTATATCTATTCAGGTGATCCTCTAAAACATTAGTAATGACAGCGATTGGCGGAGAAAAATGTTGCTCATCCAGAGATTCCAACTGCCAGCTGGACAGTTCCAATACTGGAAAGGAACGGGTGTTTAATTTATCGGCCACGGCCATCATGCCTTGCGTCGCGATATTGCCCGCCAAAACATGGCTTTTTATCTTGGTTTTTAGCAATTGATGGATCAGGGTACAGGTGGTAGATTTACCGCGCGTGCCGGTGACGCCGATAACCGGTCCCGGAAAAACGCTAAAAAACAAAGTAGCTTCATTGATGATCCGCGCTCCTGATTTTTTAGCCCGCGCCAAATAAGGCGAACTGTTGGGTACACCCGGATTTTTTATCACTACATCCTGACCGCAAAAATCCTGATAATCATGGCGCCCTAAAGTATATTTGATTTTTTTAGCGCCCGGTACTTTTTTTAATTTGCTTAAACTGGCGCGCAGTTGCACGGCTGTTTTTAGATCGGTAACAGTCAATCGGGCGCCGTGGCGACAAAACCACTCGGCCACCGATAAACCGCCCTGATTAAGCCCCAGTCCCATGACCAGGACTTTTTTGCCGCGCCAGCTCTTTACCATAAGCGCAGGTCAATGATAGCAATGATAAGTCCCAGGACCGCCATCACTCCGGAGATAATCCAAAAACGCATCACTACCTTAGTTTCCGGCCAGCCCTTAGCCTCAAAATGATGGTGGATAGGCGTGGACAAAAAAACTTTTTTCTTACGGATTTTTTTTGACATCATCTGAATCAACACTGACAACGATTCCAACATAAATAAAAATCCGACCACCAGAAGCAAAAGCGGATAACCGGTAAGCATGGCCACGATGCCCAAAGAAATCCCCAAGGACATAGCGCCGGTATCACCCATAAAAAAGCGGGCGGGATTGATATTAAACCACAGAAAAGATAAAAGTGTGCCGCAGATCACGCCACAAAAAGCGGCCAGATCAAAACGGCCCTGGAGAAAAGCGATAGTGCCAAAGGCGGCAAAAGAAGTCAGGCATAATCCCCCGGCCAGACCGTCCAGACCATCCGCTTCATTGACGGAAAAAGCCGTGCCGACTATCACGAAAATAAAAAAAGGAATAAACCACCAACCCATATTGAGCACACCCACAAAAGGCACGCGGATAATATCCCAGTCCAGTTTATAATAAAACCACCAGGCGCCGAAAACTGCAATCAACGTATACATAAACAGCCGGTGCTTGACCGTCAACCCGCCCCCCTTGCCGCCGCCTTGCCGCCGGACATTAAACCAATCATCGAGTAAACCCACTAGGGCCGAGGCGACAAAAGCTCCGATCGGCAGAAAAGTCTCACTGCGACTGACAAAGTTGAGCGTGCTGAAAATAGACTGGGGCCAGATTTTGGAAAACCACCAGAAAAAAATAGCCAGTGCCGCCACAGTCACCCAGATCAGTACGCCGCCCATGGTCGGTGTGCCGGCCTTGCCCTTGTGCAGTCGGGAAAAAATCGGCGTGTTTCCGTCGCTACGAATGTTTTTGACCAGCTTGTACTTGTATAAAAAATGCGTCCAGGCGGGCGTCAGAATCATAGCCAGAGCAAAACCGATGGAACTCAGTACCAATACTTTGATAATTGCTAAATCCGACATTATTATAGTTTAGTAAATTATAAAATATTATAAAGATAATACAGCATAAAAAAATTCAGCGTAACAATAGCGGAAAAAAAATAATACGACCATAACCTTTGCCTGGTCCACAGCCAGACAGCGAAAACTAAATTTAATAAGGAAACTAACAGAGCAAGCGCCGGCAACCAAAACAACCATTGCCAAGCCCCCAAAACATCAATACCGACATAAATATTGGTATGTAGCACGCTCAGACTGCTATAATCAATCCTTCTGACCAAAAAAAGCAACCAGCTGGCCAGTATCAGCAGTCCGCCTATCAGGCTTAAAACAAAAACCTGCTTATCCTTATAGATTACTTTAAGGGTTCTTTTGATTTCCATGACTTATTGGCCTTATTTTAACATAATTATCAAAAAAAATCCACCCGTGATTTGATTGAAACTGCGCTTTATTATGTAATATTTAAACCAAAAAATCAAGGATGATTATTATGTTTTTGACAAATATTGCTGTGGGAATTAAGATAATGAAAACGTTCTTGCCAATAGAGGAGGTTTAGGATGGCTCTGTCACGGCAACGGGTCTATGAATTTTTCCTAAGGGAAAGCCGTCGGCTAGAGCAGGCCGCCTTACCCTTTACCCCTGCTTACGGTCCGGACTGTTGGGGAGCTCTGCATTGTCTGGACATCGCCCGCCAAGTTAAGCGTGGTGACTATCAAGAAGCCAAAAAGTATTTGCGCGACAAGAGCCGTGTCCTGCTCTTAGCACTTAGCGACTAAACATCAAAAAACCCCGCCACGTCAGACGTGGCGGGGTTCAAAATTTTCTAAAAAACCTATACTGCCCGCACTTCTTTAACGCCGGATAACTGGGCTTTTATTTCTGCCTCAATCAAATATTTCAATGTGACGTCCGAGATGGGGCAATGAGCACAGGCGCCGGTAAATGAAATCTCTACCAAACCACTTTTGGCGTCATAACTCACTAATTCTAAACTGCCACCGTCCCTTTCCAGTGCCGGCCGCAGATTATCAATGATCTTATGTAAGGTGGCAACGCCGGAAGATTTTTTTGCGCCCGGCGGAGTACTTTTTACTATCTTATTTTTTATATGTAATTTTGACATATTTTTTATAAATCTTTTAATTTTTTATTGGCCCAATAAACTCCCGTCCTGTATAAACTGTCAAAAGTACCCGCATCAGACCAAAAGCTTTCCAGCTTAGCCCAACTTAATTTTCCGGCCTGCAAGTACAATTTATTGACGTCCGTAATCTCATATTGTCCTCTAGCCGACGGTTTGATCTGGCGGATATAATCAAAAACCTTATTGTCGTAGATATAAAGCCCGGTGATGGCCAGATTGCTTTTAGGGTTTTGAGGTTTTTCTTCCAAGGAAATGATTTTTTTCTCCTCCTGACTGTCAAATTCGGCAATACCAAATCGCTGGGGATCCCGCACCTCTTTCAGAAAAATAATTGCCCCTTCTTTAAAATCCTTCACTTGTTGGGAAATATCGGCATCGGTGCAATTATCCCCCAAAATTACGGCGATATTGTCGTGTTCGGCAAAATCCTCGGCCAAGCGCAAAGCATCAGCGATGCCGCCATCGCCTGATTCCTGGTAGGCAAACTCCATATGTTTGATGCCAAAATCCTTGCCGTTTTTTAAAACTTTAAAAAAATCCCCGGCGTGCGGTCCACCTACCACAATCAAAATTTCCTGGATGCCGGCTTTGACCAAAGTCTGGATAGGATAATAAATCATCGGCTGGTCATAAACCGGCAATAAATGTTTGTTGGTGGCGTGGGTCAGCGGATAAAGTCTGGTGCCCAATCCTCCGGCTAAAATAATTCCTTTCATAAGCTTATTGTATCTGGTTTTTATACTTTTGCAAGACATCACGTACTGCTTCCTTGACCGGCCGCATGGTGATGCCATATTTTGGAAGATTAAGAGAAGTCATAATATTATTAGATCTTTTCTTTTTGGCTAAGCCCAGTTTCTGCAAATCTTCTTCGGCTATCCATTCATTATGATGTTTTGGGTCAACTAACTCTTCATAAAGAGCTAATATCTCTCGGTGCTTGATAGAGCCGGGATTGGTCACGTGAAAAATACCAACCGCTTTTTTCTCCAACAAAGCATGAAAAACATTGATCATATCCTCTACTACAGTCAGGCTGTTTTCCACATCCACAATTTTTTCAAAAGAAGTTAGCTTGTTAATTAAATTTGCCGGATGAGAAAAACAATCCAGCGGCATGCGGATGCGGGCAATACCGATATTAGGCATAGTCGCCAACACCAAATCTGCGGCATATTTCGAACGCGTATAAACAGCCACCGGATTGGCAAAATCATCCTCTGTCCACGGCCCGCCGTGCGGCGATGCCCCATAAAAAATACAGCCCGTGCCCATGTGCAGTAAATAAACATTTTTTTGTTGGCAGGCACGGGCAATAATTATTGGCAGGATGGCGTTGCCTTCAATGGTTTCCGCTTGATGGGTTTCACACCAATCTACATTGGGCTTGCCCACGATACCGGCGGCGTTAAGCACGACGTCCGGTTGGTGCTGATCCAATAACTCTAAAACGTCTTCCGTATTTTTGATAAATTTGTCGGAAATTACGGCGTCCGGCCAGCTGTCAGCACAGCGCTGTCCGAGATATCCCTTACCGATGATGAGTATTTTCACCCCGTTAGAAGTTAATAATCAAATACAATTTGCTAACCCAATAAAAGTTTTTAAAAACTTCTAACGGGCTCCATGTTTTATTAGGACTGATTTTTATACCAAGCTATAGTTTTTTCCAAACCATCGGCAAAGCTCGTGGCCGGTTGCCAACCCAATTCCTTTTTTATTTTGGAAGAATCAATGGCGTATCGAAAGTCATGCCCGGGCCGATCAGTCACCAACTCAATACTATCCTGACTTTTGCCTAATTTACTCACCAGCAATTTAGCTAATTCCAAATTACTGATCTCAGTGCCTCCACCCAGGCAATAAGTCTCGCCTATGCGTCCGCGGTGAATGATTAGGTCAATAGCCCGACAATGATCTTCCACATAAAGCCAGTCACGCACATTGGAACCATCACCATAGACGGGGATCTTTTTCCCTTGCAGTAAGTTTTTGACGGCTTGGGGAATAAATTTTTCCGGATGCTGATAAGGTCCATAATTATTGGAGCAATTACTGATTGTCACCGGTAAACCATAAGTATGAAAATAAGCGCGTACTAAATGATCACTAGCTGCCTTGGAAGCGGCATAGGGGCTACGTGGTCGGTAAGGACTATTCTCGTCAAAGACTCCTTGCGGTCCCAAGGCGCCAAAAACTTCATCAGTAGAAATATGATGAAAACGAGTTTTGTTTTCTAAGGCTATTTTTAACAAATTGGCAGTGCCCAAAATATTAGTAGTCAGAAAAATCTCCGGCCCGGTAATGGATCGATCAACATGAGATTCGGCGGCAAAATGCACTACTAAATCAAAATGATTTTTTTTGAATAAATCACTCACCAGTTTATAATCACCGATATCGCCACGGACAAAAGCATAGCGCGGATCTTTTTCTATAGATTTTAAATTTGCCAGATTACCGGCATAAGTCAAAAGATCCAAATTAACAATTTGATAATCAGGATATTTTTCCAAAATATAGTGAATAAAATTGGAGCCGATAAAGCCGGCCCCGCCCGTGATTAGTAGATTCATTACTTAATTTTATTTTTTAATAAAACCAATGTTTCGTCCAAGCGGTCCTTTTCTGATTCATTAGCCCGCCACATGGTCAGCCCGTCACCCTCATAACGCGGGATAATATGCCAATGCACGTGCTTAACCAGCTGACCGGCCAACGGACCATTATTGAGACCTAGATTATACTGCGAACCTCCCAGAGCGCTGACGATTTGCGGCGCCCAAATATGCACTTGCCGGACAAAATCAGCCGCCTCCGCGTCGTTTAAAACTGTAAAATCATCACTGTGTTCTTTCGGAATAACCAAACTGTGCCCGCGTGTATTAGGCCCTAAATCCAAAAGCAAAAGGTACTTTTCGTTTTCAGCTATAATTCTGCCCGGAATCTCTTTACTAATTATTTTGCAGAAAATGCAATCCATATTATTTGTTGATTACTTTATATAATTTAAATTTATTGTAAATGGCGACAGGTTCAATAAAGTCTAAGCCCTGCTTTCCGGCCTCTATTCGGTCACTCTGCAGATCGACATCATCCTTATCAGTATAATAATATACTGGGGTATCTTTGAGAAGCGGCGCCAGGCGCGGCCAGAGCGGCAAGCCCTCCTGTCCGACTATCACCTTATAATAAGGAAAAAATATTTTATCTTCTCGGGCAGTGATGATAATGGAGCCGGCCGGAGCTATCTTCTGAACATCAGCAAACTGTTGATAGTAGCCCAACACTGTGCTTTGAGTGGCTAGTAGCCCGTCATTTTTAGCATAAAATGCCAAATGTAAACCGCTGGCCATGATGATGACCACCAGACTATAAAACGACCACTGGCCCGCCCGGCTGGTTTGCCAAAATATTTTTTTTAACGCGTAAGCAGACAGAGGTAATAATAAAATATAGAGCGGCATAAAATACCGGACGTAAGAAATGCTGATGGTATTGAGATTTCTGACCATGGAGTCGGTCAACTGCCAAGATCCGTAGTACAGTAAAATAATGATAAACACTATGGGCGTCAGCAATAAATATTTGTGCCAAGGCAAACTATATTTTTTTTTGATGAAAATCTGACGGATAATAAAATATAATCCCATCAATCCAAAGACAAATTGCGGCCAGATCAGTTCAAAAATATATTTATAAATGTTCGATAATATTAAAAGCGGATTAAATCCAAAAGGTATAAATAATAACTTTATAGCCGACCACAAACCTTTTCCCTTAGATAAAATCTCCCGGCTCCCCTCCCCGGCCTGCTGTAAATTAACGTAGCCTAGCGGCCAATAACTGCCGTAAGTAATTTTATTAAGCCATAACCAAGCTACACTAACTACAAAAAAAATGAGCACACCGCTGAAAATTTTAAACTTATTTAATTCCCGACGTTTAAAATATAAAACAAACAACAGAATTACCGCCAGCCAGACTATTTCTGTCGGGCGACAGACCACAGCCAGAGATAATAATAATACACCCACAGACCAAAGTAATTTTGATTTTTTGGAAATAATAAAACTTTTAGCCAAGGCTAGCCAGCCGGCACTGACCAGGAAAATAAATAAAACAGTCGGCAAAAAGGAAAAATTGGCAAAATATACCCAAGGGGCGGAAGCGCTCAGCAATAAGGCCGTTACCCGGGCTAAAACCTTGTCCTGAAAAATATGTTCAATAAGTTTATATACTACCCAGACGGTAGCCACGGCCAGCGCCGGCGTCAAAAATAATGTTAAATACCGGCCGATTAGCTTCAAGAAAACTCCCCAAATGACGATATTTGGCAAAAAAGACATGGGCACCAGAGCCCCGGAGGGCAAAACATTCATACTACGGGTGCGTAATAAATTTTGGCTCAAATTATTTAGAGCTTCCGGCCAGGCCAACGCATTCTGATTGGCGAACAACTGGGCAAAAAAGTAGTTTGCATTTTCGTCCGGCCAGTTAAAAATCAATGGCAGGTTCTGCGATAAAGCCGGCCACCACAGCGACCAAACCAAAAAACTGTAGATTAACAAAAATGAAATTATTCCCAAAGATAAAAGCCAATATTTTTTATTATTTAGTCTGGCCATGCTCATTGATGACATCTAATAATTTTTTACTATAATTTTCCACTAGATAATCAGCGACACTCTGTCGGCAATTGTCCGACAGCTCAGCTAATTTTTCTCTGCGGTTATACAAATTAATGATTTTACTTTTCAATGCCGTAAAATCTCCGGCCGGAAAAATCCAACCGTTATAGTCCTCCTGAATCAGCTCGGCGGCACCTCCAATATCAGCCACCAGCACGGGCAAACCCATGCTCAGCGCCTCATAAATAACAGTGGGAGAGTTTTCGTAACATAATGAAGGTACAATCAGGACATCGACTTGGCCAATCAGGGGCTGAAGGTCGCTATGTTGTAGCCAACCGTGAAAAATAATGCGCTGGTCGCCGCCGGCTATCTTTTTGGCCAGATTCATGTCTTGACCTAGACCGACGACGTGCAGACGAAGATCCGACTGGCTTAATTCGTGAAAAACTCGGATCAGATCGGGAGCGCCTTTAGCCCGACTGACCTGGCCCAAATATAATAAATCCAAAGTGCTTTTTTCCACCCGCTTAACCTGAACCAAAGATTTGATCGGATTGGGCAAAACAATTTTTTTGGAATAAGGGAAAAAACCTTCTTTAGTGTAAGCGCTAAGTAAATATTTGGAAGGTGAAATCACTGCGTCCGGCGAACCCCAGATGCTTTTCATCGCCCGGACATAGCCCACTACTGTGAAAAATCCATGTTCCCAGCTCTTTTCCTTATTTTTTATGATCAAACCCGAGGGAGTGATCAGCTGTAAATCATGCAAGACATGGATATGCCTGATCTTCAATTTTCGCAACAGGCGCGGCAATAAAAAACCTAGACCCATCAGATTATGGGTAATCACGACATCAGGCCTCTCGGACAATAAAATTTTCTTAATGGTTCGGTAGGAAAAAATATTAAAAGTGTCAACCAAGTGCCAAAGTAAACGCAACCATCCCGGATATTTAAAATCATCCAGATAATAATAAACATTCAATGGACGGAAACGGTAAACTATAACCTCATCCACTTCATCGGTAGTAACATCTAAAATATCCGGCAACATCAAACTCATGGTCCAGGGCCGGAGATATTTAGGCCGAGTGCTGATGACAAAGACGTGTTGCCAACTCTGTTTCAAAGCACCGGCCTGCACAGCCGCTACGATCTCTGCACCGCCGCGCACAAAGGGCGGATATAAATTGGAAATTATGCCTATTTTCATCCCGTAAGAAATTTAAATAATCGTGCTTTTAGTAGTTATCGAGCTATGAAACATATAGTCTTATTTTTTTAAAAATTATTAATTCCGTGAATTTCTAACGGGATTCATTATTTGATGGATCTTAATACATTGTCCAGTTTATAGCCAATACTGTCCCAAGTATATTTTTCCAAAACCTTGGCGCGGCCGGCTTGGCCCAAATTAAACGCCAGGCGAGGGTTATCCAGTAGGGAACGAATCATCTTCACCAGATTATCCACACTGCCCGGTTTGACTAACAGGCCGGTTTTCTGTTTTTCCACCACCGTGCGCACGCCGGCTAGGTCGGAAGTGATCACTGGCAGGCCGCTGGCCATCGCCTCCAGAGCTACCATACCGAAGGCCTCGGATTTATCTACTGACGGCAATACGAGCATATCGGCGGTATTATAAAATTTGGGTAGTATATTGTCCGGCACAAATCCGGCGAAAATTATTTTTTTGGCCAGACCCAGATTTTCCGCCAGACTCTGATAGCTATCCCGCAGATTGCCGTCACCCACTACCAACACCCGCCACTCGTCCGTATCTTTCATCTGACTGGCCGCCTGTATCAAAATATTAAGACCTTTGAAATAATGGGCTTTGTCCAGTACGCCCACAAATAAAATTATCTTTTTATCGTGCAGTTCATACTGATCCAACAGTGTTTTATCCTTGATGCGCGGCTTATACAAAAGATGATTGACGCCGCAGGGCACTTCTACAAATTTTTCCGGCTCGGCCTGAAGTCGGTCTCTCAAGTTTGACTGCCGAGCATAATCCCAGGAAGTAATAATAATCTTGTCCGCTTTGTCCAAAATGCGCGGCATAACATGATTAGTGTGCCAGCGGAAAAATCTGGACAAGATGCCAGTGCCGACTACATCCATATGATAAGTAACGGCTAACTTCAAATCCCTGAACTTATTTAAAAAATAAATAATTTCCGCGCCTCCAAAAAAAGGGTAATGGAGGTGAATCAGATCGTACTGCGGAAGCTTCCAAAAAAGTTGCGGCAGGATACCGGCATTGCCGTATTTAAACCAGGGGTACAACCGTTGCACTTTAAAAGGATATTCATCGGTGATAAATCCGGTTCGGTAGCGCGGTGTAAATACGCCCACCTCATGCCCCAGAGTTGATAAAAGCCAAGAATTATAATAGGCCACGTTGCCGATGCCGTTTTTAGCCGGTGGAAAGATAGGAGTGACTTCTGCGATTTTCATCCCGTTAGAAATTTACTTACCTACTAATTTGATTAAAATGTATTTTATTTCTTGAAAATTATTCAATGAATCTAACCTTTTCTGTTAAATTTCTAACAGGATTCATCTACCAAAATAATAACTGCTTAATTATGGTCCAATAAATATAAAAACAAATATTGGCCAGGTCTAATAATACCGAGGAAAGCTCTTGAAATAAAATGCGACCATTAAAATAACCAGCTACCTGGCGATCGCCGCGGACGCGATGCTTTTGTAAGGCGTGACGGTAAGCCAGTAGGGTGCGCCAGCTAGAGGGAGAAAATAAAAAACCATAACTGCGGATTTTTTGCCAAAAACGTTTATTCATTAGCGCAAACAATAATTGGCCTAGTTCCATAATGATCCATGCCGGAAATATCAAAACTAAAGTCGGCCATTTATAATTTTTTAGCATGACCCAGAGACGGTTACGCTCAAACCAATAATAATGCTTCATAGAACGGTTAAACTTATATTTGTGATAAAGGATGCTCTGGGGGATAAGATAATGATCGTAACCTAAGAGGCTGAGCGACCAGCCCAGATCCAGATCTTCCAGATACATAAACATGGTGGGGTCAAAAAGCACAGCGTTGAATTCAGAGTTGGCCAGAACCTTATTCAAATCCGCCAAGGCCTTCAGTGAAATAAAGGCCCCGGCTCCCGAGGCGTAGTTTATTTTTTTGACCGCAAGATTTTTTTTAATTTGTTCTCCGGAGTGGCTGCCGTAGCCGAAACCCAAAAAATGAATGACATTGCCCAGAGTATTGATCCGACTGGTGTCCGGCCACAGTAAAATCTGCGGCTGTAGACTGCCAAACTGATGGGTGTTGGCAAAGTCATAGAGCGGCTGCAACCAGCCGGGCTTAATCACTGTATCTTGGTTAAGCAAAAAAATATAATCGGCTTGCTGTCGACGCGCATATTCATAGCCGATATTGTTCGCTCCGACAAAACCCAAATTTTCAAAATTGACAATGATTTTTAGCTGAGGAAAATTTCCCCGCAGGTAGCTGACCGAATCATCGCTGGAATTATTATCCACTACTAAAACTTCCAACTCAAAATCAACATATTGCTCCCGAATCAGCAAAGGCATCAGCTCCGGCCAATACTGTCGGCCGTTATAAGCGGCGATAATCACTATGACCTTACTTTTTTTGTTCATGGTCCTTGAGCGTGTCCTGGCGGACTAATTTTGTCAGATCGCTGTCCAGCTTATTGAGACGAACAAATATTTTGAACAGCAAGTAGAAAATAATAATAATAGAAAAATAGACCACCAAATCTGACCCGCGACCGATGCCCAAAAGGTTGGCTAAATAAGTAGCGGTATTGGGTTGCCAAAAAACTACTAAAACAAACAGCCATAAGAGTAGCCAGGTAGAAAACGCTGTTAGGGAAATCTTGCTTTGCTGTTTTTGCCGAAATAACTTTAGTAAGATAAAAACGGTAAATAAAGTAATAATAATTTGCAAATAAATCATTTTATTATTTTAGATAATAATAAATCACGGACAATTTTTAATCCGCCGCCGAAACCCTGACCAAAATGATGATAGATCACGGTAATGGGCACCTCCTTGGTTTTCAATTTCAGAGCGACGGCTTTGGCCGCGATCTCGCTACAATGAGCTTTGTGATCCTGTTCAATAGTGATCAGCTCGGCGGTCCGTCTGGTCATGGCCCGGAAACCGTTTTGCGGGTCGCTAAACTTTACTCCCAAAACCAATCGGTTAAATAAGCGGGCTAAGGGGAAATAAAGATTTTTTTTAAACCAGGGCATCCGCGATTCTTTGCCTAAAAAACGCGAACCAAAAACTATATCATAATCATCGTTAATAAGCGGAGCGATAATATCTTTTATCTCCTGAGCTAAAAACTGACCGTCAGCATCAAAGTGCACGATAATGTCCGCCCCCCGGCTCAAGGCATATTCATTGCCGGTCTGCAGAGCCGCCCCCTGATCGCGGTTGATTTTGTGACGCAATAAGGTTACGGGATAACGACTGACAACCGTGGCGGTCTGATCAGTAGAACCGTCATCCACCACCACTACCCGATAATCAAAAGCAATCAGGCTTTTTAAAACCAGATCAATCCTCTCCCCCTCATTCCAGGCTGGTATGATGACAAATATGTTCATATCCCTTAAAACATACCAATTACTGCTTATTTTTAAACCAATTATAAGTCAATTTTAGGCCCGCTGGCAAATCATGAGCCGGTTGCCAATTAAACAATTTTTTTGCTTTTTGGTACGTCAGACGGCTGTGCCTGACCTCGCCATTTATCGTCGGCCGAAACTCTATTTTAGCGGAGTGAGCCGCGACTTTTTCTAATTCTTTGATCAACGCCAATAAAGTAGTCTGGGTATCGGTACCGATATTGTAAATCCCCTTCCCCTTTTCCAGAGCTAAAAGCAAAACATCAACGACATCACCGACATAAACATAGTCCCGGCTCTGCTGACCATCGCCGTTGATATAAAGTGTTTTGCCCTGCCTGATATTGTCCAGAAATATAGCGATCACGCCGGCTTCGCCGTGCGGATCCTGGCGTGGCCCATAAACGTTGGACAGCCTGAGCGCCAGCCAATCCATTTTATCATTACTGAGGATGGATAAATATTTTTCAAACGTTAATTTATTTAAAATATAGGGCGACAAAGGCTGCTCGGCCGCCTCTTCACCGGTCGGCAGATCTTTAGCTTCGCCGTAGACACCGCAACTGGATAAAAAAATAAACTTCTTAGCCCCGGCCCACAGCGCCGCCTCTAAGACACTCAGCGCCCCCAGGATGTTGATTTGGGCATCATAACTCGGTCTTTCCAACGAAGTGCGGACATTTTTTTGGGCAGCCAGATGATAGATGATGTCCGGCGAAAAATCTTTGACGGCCACGGGCAATTTTTCATCCCTGATGTCCAGTAACAAAAAATCCGCCGCGATATTAAGGTATTCCTTGTTGCCAAAACTCAAATCGTCAATCACCAATACCCGATGGCCGGCACCGATTAATCTGTCTACCAAATGGGAGCCGATAAATCCAGCTCCCCCCGTAACAATAATTTTTTTACTCATGACTGGCTGTATCGTAGCCCACGGTAGGACGCCGCAGAAAAGCCGTGGCTTTATAATATTCTATGGCCTCGCGCAAACCTTCTTCCAGCGACACCAGCGGAAACCAGTTTAGTTCGTCTTTAGCTAAACTAATGTCCGGTATGGCCGGTTGCATGCTGTGCTTATAGCCCTGAGAAAAACTAATGTGCGAATTAGTCTTGGTGATATTTAAAATCCGCTCCGCTACTTCCTTCAAAGTCCGCATCTGTTCTGAACCTAGATTGATCGGCTGGTTAAAATCCGATTTCATCAGCGCCAATAGGCCTTCCACTACATCTTTAACATAGCACAAACTGATTTTTGTTTTATCATCACCAGCCACCGCTAGCTCCTGGCTATCAACGGCCGCTTTGATTAGATCGGGAATTTGTCGGCCGCTATTCATCAGCATGCGGGGTCCATAAGTACCGAACAAACGGGCGATGCGGGTATCGATCTTGTGCACATCCCGGAACGTAGTCACCAGCGTTTCCGCAAAACGTTTGCCCTCATTATAGCAGGCCCGCGGATCCAGATAGTCCAGAAGGCCGTAGTAATCCTCATTGATCTTTTCACTATTTTTAGGGGGCTCACCATAAACCGCCGAGCTGGAGGTAAACAAATATTTGGCGCGATATTTTTTAGCCAGGTGCAGACTCTTGATCACACCAATAGAGTTGGCCTCAGCCGTTTCTATCGGAAACTTGGTAAAATCCCGGGGAGCGGTAGGACAGGCTAGATTGTATATTTCCTGGAAGCCCTGCACATCTACCTTAAATTTTTTAAGCTCCGGCAGAATACCATAGTCGATATCCTGGGTAATATCGTGCCGGACAAACTCAAAGTTGGGATATTCCAGGAGCGAACGAACATTCTCCACGTCGCTGGAAATATAATTATCGACGCAAACTACGTTATCCCCTTTGGCCACCAGGGCTTCGCAAAGATGAGAACCGACAAAACCGGCTCCGCCCAGCACCAAAATGTTCTTGCTTTCAAAGTATACTTTTGACATATCCCGTTAGAAATTAATAGTTATTATATATGTGCTAATTTTACTATGCCGCCGCCAGAAAAGTAAATTTCTAACGGGACGTATTTTTTTAATATTTCTTTAATAAATTATTTAATCTAATTTGCCACAGCTGGGCTAAGGTGCGCGGATAGTGCCACCAACGGACCTTGGAATCAAAATTGTTATACCAAATTATGGGCACCTCTTTGATGGCCAGGCCGTGCTTTCGGGCCAAAAAAATCATTTCAAAATCAAAGCCAAAATCCTCTATAGTCAATTTTTCCCAGACTGGCCGAGCCGAACGCGCCAATAATTTGAAGCCGCACTGGGTATCTTTGATGTTCGGGTGGATCAGTAGCCGGCTGAGCAGATTACCGGCCCTCCCTAAAATGACCTTAACTATATTTTGCCGGATTTTTACCTGCGCCTGTGCGACCGCCCGTGAACCGATAACTAGCGGATAATCTTGGCGATAGGGCCAAAGTTTGGCCAGCTCGCTGATAGACGTGGAGGAATCGGCATCCATAAAAAGCAGATAATCACCCTGGCTCGCCAACAGTCCCTTGCGGACGGTATAACCCTTGCCATGATTTTTCAAATTACGCAAAACCCTGATATTATCAATCCCCTCAATTATTTCTAAAGTACTGTCAATTGATTTATCGTCGATCACAATGATTTCATAGCTATTATAATGATCGGTTAAATATTTTTTCACCTGGGCGATAGTCTGAGCAATCACCGCGGCTTCATTATAAGCCGGAATAATGATACTGAGCTGCATAAATTATTTGTTCAGCACCGAAAAATTATAGCCGTTCCTATCGTGCGGATTACGCAAATAATAATTATTTTTTTCCAAACCGCTACTATCAAATATGCGCAGTAGCGAGGTACTACCCTGATTAGGTAAGGTCAAAATCTCCGGCAATTTATCCCCGGAAATATCAGTCGCTAAAATCTTAATTCCGGTAGTCAGGTACTTACTATAGGGTACAAACTCGCTTTTCAGCCGCCCCTTGAGACCAAAGACCCTGACATCTGGAGAGTGCCCCTTAGCCGGTACGGTCACGATCTCCGGCCACTTATCATTATTGACATCGCCGACAGTCAGACTGACTCCGCTTTTCCAGGTACTTTCATAAGCTGAAAAGTTACTGATCAGTCGTCCGGACATAGTGAAGACCTTGATATCCGGGCCGTGATTTGTGCGCGGAGCAGTGACGATCTCCCCTAGGCCGTCATTATTAACGTCACCGACGGCCAGATTAACGCCGCCGGTAAATTTGCTGTCATAAGGAATAAATTCTGAAAGTAAGTTGCCCTGATTATCAAAAACACGAACCGGTCCGACACCGGACAGCGGGGCAGTGACGATCTCATCTCGTTGGTCACTGTTCAGGTTACCGACGGCCAGATTAACGCCGCCGGTAAATTTGCTGTCATAAGCAAAAAACTCGGACAAGATATTGCCGGCGCGGTTGAAAACCCGCAGATGTGGTCCGCCTCCGGCCATGGGAGCGGTCACTATCTGCTGGTGTCCGTCGCCTGCCACCGCACCGGTAGTAACATTAACTCCGCCTTTAAAGTTTTTGCTATAAGCCAGAAAGGAAGATTCCAGTTGACCTTTGTCATCCAGCAACAATACTTCCGGAGGCAATCCGGCCTCCGGAGCCATGACTATTTTGATGGTATTTTCAAAATAACTGGCCGCCATGTTCAGAGCCGCGCCGACGTCCAGCAGACCGCTACCTAATTTCTTATGGTCAAAGGGATTGGCCTGTTGCAAATCCTGAGCGCTGGCTTTGATAATAGTATAGATATCATAGGGACGCAGATCCGGATACATCATCTTGATCAGCGCGGCTGTGGCGGTCACCGTCGGCGCGGCCACCGAGGTCCCTGACCAACCGCCGCTATAATACTGATTAAAGTCCAGATTATTATCATTGTGGTAGACGGTGGAAAAAAAGTTATTTCCCGGAGCGGAAATATCTATGCACTTTTCGCCATAGTTACTAAAGGGGCTCAATTTTTTGTTACTGTCCAGAGCCGCTACGCCCAGCACCCGATTGACATTATCCACTTCGCAAACCGGATAGCGCGGATCAACATCCAGATCCACGCCGTTCTCTTTCTCATTGCCTGAAGCCGCCACAATCATCACTCCTCTATTATAAGCATCGACGATAGCGTCTGCCAAAACTTTGTCCACGTTATTGCCGACTAAACTGAGATTGATAATATCAGCGCCGTTTTCCACGGCATACTTGATAGCCTGCGATAAAACTAAAATATTGCCCGAGCCTTTTCCATCTAATATCTTCAAGGGCATTATCTTGACCTGGGGGGCGATGCCGACTATGCCGATCATATTTTCCTGGGCGGCGATTATACCGGCCACTATAGTGCCATGATTAGCCGCGACAAAATCATATTCTCCGATGATATCGGGCTGAGGATTGTTATTGCTGGCTACAAAATTCCAGCCATAAACGTCATCCACATAACTATTATTGTCATTATCCAGACCGTCATTCGGAATTTCCCCGCTATTGGTCCAGATATTGTCCACCAAATCCGGATGCGTCAGATCCATGCCCGAATCCAGCACGGCAACCACAACCTCTTTATTGACCTTGAGTTCGTCAGACCAGCTGGGAGTGATATTGATCGCATTTAAATAAATCTGGCTGGCCAGATATTTGTCATTTGGGGTGTAGTCTTGTTTAAAAGCGTTGGCAACATTAGCTGAAAGCAATAATAAAACACTAACTACGGCTATGATCTTTTTCTTTAGCACCTAGGTTATTTTACTGATTATTTGACTAAATTATAACACAAACCAGCCGAAAAAAACAAACTTTTATATTAAAAGAAACCCGCCTCCCGAAACTTTAGCGTAGGGGGCGGGTTCTACTTTTTTCCGATCTTCATGATGAAGGCCAGGAAAAAATGGGAAAATGTCTGACTAGGGCAATGACCGATTTGACGGTCAGAATGGAGCGAACGGCGAGGTTCCATTTTTTGAGACTTTCATCCGTCACAGGCCCTTGGCGATAAGCAAGTTTTGGATGATGCGGTAGGCTACCAGGGCCACCACGACGACGGCCAATAGTATGGTGGGAACCATGATCTTGGTCCGTCGGGTGAACACCGGTTTGTAAGCCGGATCTAGGGGATCCAACCAGTTCCAAACAACTGCCACAACAGTCATCGCGATCGTGCCAACACCGACGACCCAAAGGACCAGGTGCAGAACTTGTCCCATGATCTTACCTCCAAAAAAGGGATGAACCTTAAACTTCTTATTTATACTACAAATGGCCAGATTGTCAATAAAAAAATTTCCGAAAATTATTTTGAACAAAAAAATGAGAACCATTGCCGAAGCTTTGGTTCTCGCGAGGAATGATGGGGTGTACTAAGTACATATAAATAATATCATACCTATTAAATAGGTCAAGCCCCTTAAAACCTTAGGTTTTTTGGGTTTTTTCCAGATTTATCCACAAGCTAAACTACTGAGCCGAGCATTGGCAGGCCGATCCTTCTCCTTTTGGTCTCGCCTTTGAGAATATTATTTTTTCTTTCGGTGGCTACTCCCCGCTCACCTTGATATTGGCGCCCGGTAATAGCTTTAAAACTAGAACCGATAAATAAAACGTGTTTGCCGTATTTGTCCGCTAATTCGTCAAAACTTTGAAAAACCCGGGACATTTTTTCCACATGAATCACACTGGTAAACAGATCCAGCTGATTATTTTTATTTTCCGTCAAATCAATCAAAACTACACCTGTGGCCCGGTAAAGTTTATCCGCTACAAAAATCTGCTGATAAGCTATACGCACCAAAGGTATTAGTTCCAGCGGCATATCCGTATGCTGACTGAGTTTTAATTCTATGCCCCGATAGCGGAAATCCTGGGTTTTGATAAAAATAAATATTTTCTTTGTCGCCAGCTGATGCCGCCGCACTTTAATAAAAGCATTTTCAATGTTTTTAGATAATTGGGAAAAAACAAATTCCCGGTCGCAAGACGGCGGAGTAAAGGTCTTGGTCTTGCTGATAGACTGATAAGCGTTATGGGGCGTAGTCACTAGATCATAAACGCTCTGTCCCCGGAGTTCCTGCCAGATCTCCTGATGTGGTTTGCTAAAATTTGCTACTACCCAATCTTTATCTTTAGTCATAAATTGTCCGGTCGTGCGTATACCCAGAGTATTCATATAAGCCGTAGTCTGCGGTCCAATACCCCAAACTTTAGAAACGGGCAAATCTTTGATATAGTATTCAATGTCCCGGCCGCTGATAACAGTCAGGCCCGAGGGTTTAGCCCACTTGGAAGCTATCTTGGCCAAGACCTTGGTCGGAGCCAAACCCAGGGAAAAAGTAATACCCAACTCCGTGTCCAGATCATGTTTGATTTTCACGGCCATCTCTTCATAAGACATGTGCATAGGCCCGCGCAAACCGGTCAGCTCGGCAAAACATTCGTCAATACTATATTCTTCTACTATAGAAGTATAACGGCGCACGATATTATACATACGCACCGAATACAAACTATAAGTTTCATAATCCGAGGGAACTAAAATCACGGACGGCACCAATTTTTTTACTTCCACCAAACTCATGGCACGCTTGATGCCCAAAGCTTTGGCTTCATAGGTGAGTGAGGAAACAATGCCTCTTTCCAGGCCGGTCACTACGGGTTTGCCTTTCAGAGCCGGATTTTTAGCTACTTCGCAGGACGCAAAGAAACAATCTCCGTCAATATGGAGAATAGCCCTGGGCCAAGATGACAAGCTGATGATGGCGGACATGCTAATATTTTCTAACTACGCCGGTAACAACGGCGGCGATGTTGAGTGAATCGCTGGGACGAATAGTTTTAAATTTATTATTAGCCGGCTCCAGAGAAACCTGATTGCCTTTTTGCCGGAAATATTTGATGGTCCAATTATTATCTACCTCGGCAATGACGATATCGCCGTCATGCGGCGTGATATTGCGCTGGACCAGGACGATATCGCCCGGCATAATACCGGCGTCTTTCATAGAATCACCGGAAACTTTGAGCATAAAAGTAGCTTCTTTGTTAGCGATCAGATATTCGTCAATGGACATAGTGTCAGACAGCTCTTCTTCGCTGGGTGAAGGAAAACCGGCCTCTACCTGGCCCAGCACTTTGACCTGGCCAAACAAATGCCGGGGTATCAAATGCCCGCTACTGTCTTTGATTATAAAGCCGTCGGCTATCAGTTTTTGCACCAGGCGGAAAACTGAATTTTTTGAGTGATAATTAAATAAAGACATCATCTCACTATAGGACGGCAAACGCCGGTGGCTTTTGTAAAACTTAATCAGTTTATTTTTATACTTGTCCATACAATATTATTTAGTATGGATCCCCGGGTTAAACCCGAGGATGACCGACTACACATTGTCATTCTCGCCCGACCACGGACTTGTTCCGGGTGAGAGGCGGGAATCCACGCTTATCCATACCTCTATTATAGTGAACGTTTGTTCACAAGTCAAATAGTAATGACAAAAAGCCAATTTAGGTATAGAATATAGGCATAATTAATTAAATTAACTATGCAATTAGCAATCAATCTGCCTCTAGTCCTGCGCTGGCTCAAAAAATATCTGGGAGAAATATTATTAGTCTTCGGAACTGCCCTGACTGTTTTTAATCTGTCCGGTTTTGTCCATAAGTCCCAGCGCTTTTACACTCCCCCTAAACCGCCAGCGGTCACTGACACTTACTGGCAAAGTATTTATTATTTTACCGATACGCAGAGAATACTGATTACTATCGGAATCATTTTAATCATAACCGGAATTTTGGTCTTGAAAAATAAAAAAAATAGACAATTGTTAAATTAGACATGAACAAAATCATTTTGGCCTTAACAATTATCCTGCTTCTGGGAGCTTCGTGCGCGGTCAAACCACGGACCGATGCCGAGTGCCTGAAAGCCTGCTATACCGAGTACGGAGAAGTACCCAAATATAATGCCAGAACTGAAGCGGCCCTAAATATTGCCGTAGACCAAGCTTGCCAGGCGCGTTGCAATGTAATAAATAAATAAAATCTATTTTGACAAGCAAGCAAAAAACCTGATAAAATATAGCAACAATCATTAACTAGAAAATGCTTATGAAGAAAGCGATGAAGCCCGCCATAGGCGAGTCCGCCTCGGGCGGAAAAAGCAAACAAATCACAACGCCAAATCTCCGGGGGCTAGAAACGCTAATCCGTGGAGTTGTCCACAGCGAGCTGGAACCAATCCGGAAAGAGATTGGAGGGCTAGCAACCAAGAAAGAACTTGAGGGTTTGGCTACTAAAAAGGAACTTGAGGAACTAGCTACCAAGAAAGACCTTGAAGGGTTGGCTACTAAAAAGGAACTTGAAGGGTTGGCTACCAAGAAAGACCTTGAAAAGGTTGCAAACGATCTGACAGGCCTACGCCAGCACACCGACTCCTCTTTTGAACAAGTGCACGCAGAAATCAAGGATTTGGTCCAACACTTTAATCAGAGCCAAGTCGAGCAAAACCGACACTTTGAAGGGCTCCTGCGTGAGCACCATGAAAGCCTGATAGAATCAATCAATGAGGTTATCATCAACGATAAGCTCGGATCACTAGAGCGGCGCGTTAGTAAACTGGAAGCCGCCCAAGCTTAATTCCTGATATTAAAAAAAATACTCGGCAACTGCTGAGTATTTTATTTCACTAAGATTTATTCGAAAAGCCAATCAAAATTTCCCCTTTAATAAAAGGGGTACAGGCGCAATGAAGGGATTTAAAACCCCCTCTCGCTCCCCATTGTCAGGGGGAGGGTTTAACAGAAAATTATTTACCAAATATCTCTCTTGCTAAATCCCAATACTCGCTCCGGCCCTGCACTTTTTCCCAATACCACCACTCTACTCCCCAAAGATAAGCCTGCTTAAAATCCACGTTTATGGCAAACTGCAGATTGGCCTTAAATTGATCGATATCAAATGATTTGCGCGATTCGGCCAAAGGCATATCCACTAGACTGCCCTGCGGCACCCAGGGCTCGGCCTGTAGCTCGCTGATAATGGCCGTATTTCGGTTTACTCCGGCTTGATCGGCTTTGAACTTATAATACAGCGCCGGCCAGGGATAGCGGAAATATCCCACCCATTTGCTCCATACCACCCGATACATCGTCGTACCAAAAATATCGCCAATCTTATTTTCCTCTTTCCAGTTGCTGAGCTCGCCCGAGCCGGTCACTATCACCGGACGGGTGTTATCAAGTTTTTTTACCAAAGCCACTTCTTGCTCTAAAAATTTTTTGTCGCCGGGTGGACATTCACCAAAGGAATCCAGTAGCGGTTCATTTTCCACCTGCCAGGCGACGATATTTTTGTTGTCACGATAACGTTCCACTACAACTTGAAGCATAGCCATAGTCCGGCTTTTGACCTCTGCGGTACTGGAATTCTTTAACCAAACTGGGGCATGACACTCGGGCCAGCGTGGCAACCTCCAGCCGATATTGACGATAAATTTAACATCGCGCTTAGCTCCCTCGGCTAGCATATAATCATAATCGCCATAATCCCACTCCCCTTGGACTTTTTCAATCTCATCCCAATAGATCGGCAGGCGGATATTTTTCGCCTGCAAATCGTCCAGGATAGCCCCATAAGTTTCTTTCCAATCCAAGCCAAGGTCGGCGGCAAACTTACCGGAATAAGTCACTCCCCAATAATCCGTTTTGGCCGCCAGATTATACCTGGACGGATAATGTTTGGCCAATTTAGAATACCAAGCTAAAAAAACTACTATAATTATTACAAGGAAAATCAACATAAAAGTTTTTCTGGCCATAATTAACTCACTACCAAATAAAGCCCCACCACGATGAGGACAATGGCGAACAGCTTATTCCTCAGGATAGAACGGGAGATTTTTTCCTGCAGTGCCCGGGGATAAAAAATTGACATGACTGAAGTCAAGATCAATAGCGAAACATATTGCACGCCCTGCAAAGCGTTGACTATAGCTACCGATCCCAGGGCAATAGCATAATTTTGCAGTAAAAAGCCGCCGCCGCCCACTAGCTGGTTGACTAAAAAAAACGAACGCACCCGCCGGCTTTTTATCTTTCTGATACCGTCAAATATCTCTTGCCGATATTCCGCCGGAACTAATATCAGTATTGAAACCAGAGCCGTACCTAGACGCAACCAGATAAAAGCGCTCATAAAACCCTGCTGGGAATAAAGGTACTTGCTACCGATAAAAAATAAAGCAAAGACAAAAGCGGCGGCAATAGCCGAAGCCACGCCCAGACGGTGATTGATGCTCTCCACACTAAACCAGGCCTGTACCTTGTGCCAAAGGTCGTGGGCCTGGGGTATGCCTGAAAATACTATAGCCCCCAGCACCAAAAAACTAAGGGCCAGCCACTGGCGTCCGCTAAAATGTTCACCCAAAAAACTAATAGACAATAATAACGTAAAAATCGGTACCGTCGCTCCGATAATGGTGATGATCTGAGAGGCCTCGCCTTCTTTAAGGGCTTTATACATCAGCAACATCGCTATTGGCGCCAGCGCCCCGATCAGAACATTATAGAAAAAAAGGGTCCAGCCCGGCCACTCCAGAAACCAGGGGGACAGCAAAAAAACTGCCAAACTGAATAGACTGATTAAAAACGCATAAGTCTTAGAACTGGTGATATATTTGTCCAGCAAAAACTTATCGCCGATATTGCCGATAGCGAAAATGAAATAAGAAATGACAGCGATCAGTACCCAGGACATAGGTTCATAAATGTTCAATAATATTACGTAAATTATTCATCTTAGCGGACTTATACTCCTCGGCCGTCAGCAGATTGGCCGCCCGCAGAGCGCTAAGCGATTTACTGTCTTCAGTCTGATAACGACGGGGATAATTATCTTCCAGAGAGCCGTTATCAAAAATATGGATATTATAACGCTTGAGTTCGCTGATTAACTTAGACTCATCAGCAACGGGTATTTTTATGTTCAAAAAAGTCATAATTTCTTGGATATGCTGGGTGCGGAGCGCATCGCGATCCAGAACAATCACAAAAGGAATATTAAAAATATTCAGTAAATAAAGATAGATCTTCATATTGCCCTTGCCGTGAGTCTGCACCACCTTGATGTCTTTGTCACCTTTATAAAACTTATCAATCAGTCCCCGTAGCAACATGCGGTCGGAGATGCCCTCCACCAGCACTACCTCGTCGGAAAAAAACATCTCCAGATTATCGGCATTGAGCTCCTGGAGCAGGCGTTGATAATCATACTGATTCTCCTGTAGAGTAAAAATCCTGGTGCTACGTTCGTCTTTGACTACCCGCATCACCTGCGGCAAAGTAATGGGCGTGATGAATAAGGGCGAGTGGGTAGTAAAAAAAATCTGGCCCACCTGGGAATTTTCCATAGCCCAGAGCAGTTTTTTAACCAGCGCCGGATGCAGATGGATTTCCGGCTCATCGATCATCACTACCGTGTATTCCGGGTGGATGATATACAGCAAAATCGTAAAGATGCGACGGAAACCAGAACCTAGGCGATCAATGGTCACCCGTCGATCATTTTCATACAAGCCGGCATGGGCATAATCCACATCCATGGCGTTTTCCCCGGCCTTGATTTTGGGAAAATGCTGATGCAAAATCTGGGTAAATTTTCCCCAGGCGCCCTGATAATGCTTTAAACTGGCAAAATCATTTTCTATCTGCCGAAAATTTGCCAAGGCGGTTTCGTTTAACCTCTTCACTCGCGAGCACAGAAGTTTTTTAAGGGCATTGTTATAAGGTAATTCACGGTCGGCAAAAATCAACTGGCGGTGGCCGTTTTCTAAAACAAAATTGGCTTGACGGTCGGGCAGTTGGTATTTTCTCTGTTCTTCTTCGCTAAACTTTAGTTCTAGCTCGACATCGGCCTTGTGATAATAAAGATAGCTATTTTCCTCCGGATCGCACAAAGCCAGCTCGATGGCGTCTAAAAAATTACTCTTACCCACATTATTTTGTCCGATAAAAATATTCACCGGATGCGGCTCCAAGACAATGGGCTCCTTTATATTTTTATAGTAATTTATTTTTATTTTTGTTATTACCATCCTGCCTTTTAGAGTAGATGAACATCTTCTATTTCACTGACCCGGCCTTTGAGGATGATGTCCTCAATATGATAAGTACCCAGCTTAGGGGCGTCCAGATAACCTTCCATGGCCGCCTCGGCCAGCCAGCCGGAATTTAACCAGTCAAAAAGCCACTCATTCACATAGCGCGGATCTTCACTGTTAATGCCGCCACCGATAGCGATCAGCCAGTCACGATTGTATCTTTCCTGAGCCCCGACCGGGTCAGCCATCACAATCGGCAAACCCAGACCCGTATAAAAAGTCAGCTCGGACGGTTTGGTCCAGAGGACATCGGTGGTACGTAAAGCCTTATTAAAACTCTTGAAATACTCCATCTTATCGTTGGCATAGAGCACGTTGACATTTGGCAGATTTTCCAGTTTATATTCTTTGAGTACCCGTTCGTAATAAAGATAAACGTCATTTCTGATGCCGGCCACCAGATTGAGCCGTAACATATTTTTGCGACAGTGATTAGCCAGGCGCTCCACGATAGTTACACCCACATCCCGCTGGGCTCCGGCTCCGCCCACAGCAAAAGTAACGGTTAGGGGGTGCTTGTTTTTCTTTATTTCGTTGACCGGGCAAAGATAGGCCTCGATCAATTTGGCATATTTTTTACGATAAACGCCGCGGGGATCCAAATTATACAAACGGCCCCGCAGGTCTTTTTTCAATATGGGTTGTTCGCGGCCGCCGATATTTTCCTTAGGCAAAGGAAAACCGGTGACATAGATTTTATGCGCCGCCACTCCGTAAAGCTGTAGTCTTTCCTTGACGCGCTTGTTCGGAACTAAATAAATGATGCGGCTCTTGTGCGAATTAGGCGGCGCCCAGGCTCGGGCCACGTCGGCATCACAGACCACGGCATAGATCGCTTCTTTAAAATTATGCGCTTCGGCAAAATAGGCGGTCACAAAAAAAGTTGACAGTAGCGGTAAACGGGTTTTGTTTAATTCCTGGACCAAGGCCAAACCCAGACCATTGCTGATGCGTTTGATAAAATAATTTAACTGGCTGGAGATACGCGACAAATCGCGGCGGGGATAAAACGGTTCGATCCGCTGAAAATAATCCATGATTCCGAAAGCGGCCGATCCTATGAGCGGCACTCTTTTGAAACGGGATATTAATTCATACCAAAAACGGCTCCCCTCCCAGGTGCGCTGTTCTCTGGCGCTGATCCCGGGATAACGATTGGCATTGATAATCTGGCCGCCATAAGCCACATCCAAAAAAGGATAAGCCGCCCGCTGGTGCCCGTAACCCATGTCTACGGCCACCACGTGCATTTTTTCATGAGGATGCAAAAGCGCCGTGACACCCCCCTTTGTTTTATCTTTTGACATTAGCGAAAACGCAAAGTTTCAATAATCTTACCTCTTTTGTGGCGATGTTTTTTTCGAGCCTGCTTTTTCTTTTTGTTCATAAACAAAAAAAATTATCGCCTATATTATACCATAAAATAAGCTCAACTGCGAAATATCGGTTTCTTTAGCAAGATTATGGCCAGGTATGAAAAAAATAAAAAATAAAACCAGTACTCCAGGTTAATCAGGCGCGCCACCGTGCCGGGATTAAATAATTCCATAATCACCAAAATCAGCCAGGTAACTAGGGCGGTATTCCAAAAATCTTTGATCAGGCGATAAAATACAAGCATATTTTTTAGTAACCCCAAATAAATTGCCAGTCATTGGCCAGAGCTAGAGTGGAACTGGCCGATAGATCGGGCGCTGATAAAATCATTTCCAGTTTATTTCTCTTGAACTGGGCGTTGCTTAAATCATAACTCAGAGAAAATTGCCGTCCGAGTATATCTTGCCACCACCAGGAGCCGTCGCTCTGACGCAAACCCAACTTGACCGACACACTACTAGTAGCTAAACTACCGCTGATTGCCAGTTGTTTGTAATCACCGGAGCGGTATAACTGCAGATATAGGGGTTCGCCTTTAACTACCAGATATCCCCCCTGCCAGCTGGCCCGGGATTCCGGATACCAGCCGGTTATGTCCGGACTGAGTGTGCGTGACCAGTCTGCGCTCTGGCGCCAAACAGGCGTAACTTTCAGACTCTGAGCGGCTATGTATACAATAAGTAGCAAAGCGGCCAGACGCCAAAAATAACGGAAAATATTGATGATTATCTGTTGCTGTTTGGTCATAAATACATTGTAGCAAAAATGGCTCTTTATGGAAATTATCAAAAGTCAAAATATGTGCTAAGATATAGCCGAAAATTATGATTACTTTTAGCCGCTTACAACACACGCTTTGGCAAATCATAATCGTGGGACTAATTGTCCTCAATTTTTATATATTGAAATCGCCAGCTCTAGGGCTGATCTTGGCCCTTATCTACCTCTGGTTGAACAGCAAAAAAATTGCCGACATCTTTTTTGCCGCTCTTCATAAAGGCCTGAGAAAAACTCTGGGCCTTTTGTTAATCCTGGCCTATATCAGTCTGGCCTACACCCTAGTTTATCACCTTTACCGGATTAATGATTATATATTCTGGTGGCTGATCATCAGCGTGCCGCTGGCCTTAGAGATACTTTCCTACCGAACCAACACGCCTCATTATTTTTTGCAAGATGTCCGCTGGCCCCGCCTGGCCGATCTGCGCCAACTGATCTGGCCGTTGCTATTTTTGATTTCTGACTTACTGATTTTGATCCTGTTGTTCCGCCAGGCCAGTACCGGAGTAATCCGTTCTCCCTGGGAACTCTTATCCGATAAATTTTGGGCATTGTTTATCGTCAGTAACTTTTGTCTGGCCGTCACATTTGTCAGCCGCAAGTCGTCAAAAAATCTCTGGTTGATAATCTTTCATTTTTTTATCCTAGCTAGTCTGGCCGTCATTCTTTATCCGCTGGGTTATGGTTATGATTCTTTTATTCATCTGGCCGGTCTCCGCACCATCAGTGAAACCGGAACGATCGAACCCCGTTTATTTTTATACATGGGTCAATACGGCTTGACGCTCTTTGCCCATAGCCTGACCCAACTACCACTGGAGCTGACCAATAAACTGCTCTTGCCGACACTTTTTGCCCTGCTGTGGCCCAGTGGACTTTTTAGCGGCCTAAAATACGGCTTTAACTGGCCCTTTAAGAGCAGCTATCTGTCTGTGTTGTGGAGTCTTTTTATCGGCTTTAGCTTTTTCATCATGACCACGCCCCAGGGCCTGGCCTTTCTACTGGTGGCCTTTTATTTTTTTATATTACCCCTGGTAAATAAAAAAGAGGTATCTTTGTACCTGCTCTGGCTGATAGCGGTGATGGCTATGGTAATCCACCCTTTGGGCGGAATCTCATTGATTTTTTTCAGCTTGATCAAAACTATCTCCCGTTTGCCCCGCTATCGCCGTCTGAGAAGCGCGCTTATCTGTCTGGCGATAATTTTGGCTTGTGCCAGTCTGCCTATTTTCTTTTATGCTTATGAAGTCCAGAGCGGCGTGCCGGCCTCTAGGATATTTAATATTCACTTTTGGCCCATCTTTGATATTCCTGACTTTTATTGGTGGCAGACATTTAGTTTCCCGGCCGACTTGATCCATAATGTCGGCCAGAACCAAATTTGGCTTTATGCTTCGGCGGTTATCAGCGGACTAATTCTGATATTGGTGAACAATAAACAAATATTTTTCAAACGTTTGTTGACTTTTTTGGTAATTTTAATCTTTAATTATCTGCTGGCTAAAATACTGTTGGCCTTTAGCCTGAACATCGGCTACCAAAAAGATGACTACCTCCAACGCATTATCTACATGGTCGGCCTAGCTTGCCTGCCTATTTTTTTAACAACGTTTTACTTTGCCAGCCGCCACGCCCTGACGGAAAATAGTGTCTGGCCCAAAGTCTGGCTGGTGCTAATTACTACCTTGGTTGTTAGCGTCAGCACCTACTTTAGCTATCCGGTCTATGATAAGTACCAAAACGACAAAAGTTTTAATGTCACTGCTACTGATATCAAAACCGTAGAAACCATCAAAGATCTGGCCGGGGAGGATCCCTACATAGTTCTGGCAAACCAGATGGTCGGCGCGGCCGCTATCGCTAAATATGATTTTGCCCGCTACTATAATGGTAATTTCTACTACTCCGTGCCTCTGGGCACCGATAATATCTATCAAAATTATCTGACCATGATTGAAAAAAATGCCAGCCGCGCCGAAGCCCTGCGCGCCATGGATAAAGCTGGGGTTAATAAATTGTATTTTGTGGTTAATAATTACTGGCATAGCGCCAAACAGGCCATCACCCAAGCCAGCCAGACCGCTGATGAAAAAATATTGATTGATAACGGAGTGAATACTGTTTTTGTCTACAATAGGAGGTAATTGAAAGTAGCCACTGCACTAAATGCAATGGCCACTCCATACAAAATAAAACAAAAAGACCCCGGCCATCGCTAGGGTCTTTTGAAAAAAGGGTTGCCAGAGGCGGCACATGTTTATTCCGGGTGAAAGATGATAGTTTTCGCCCGGAAAGCCGGAGCTACGGCCTTCACATGCTGAGGGGGAAGAACGTGAAAACCCTCGACGATCGCCTTTTGAGCTTTCGGCGCCAATGACAACCCGATAAAGGAACTCTGACAGATAAAAATAATAAAACAAAATGTTAAGTCTGTCAATCCTGTTAGAAATGTTTTTCTAACATGGTCAATATTATTTGGAAAAGAAAAGAACCCGCCAGCCGAAGCCGATGCGGGTTCTCCTCAGTGCAACAGGGATTTCCCCTATTTCATGTATTTAATTGCACTGAGTGAGTAGTGGGGGTGTCGAGCCGAAGTCGAGTTTGCTGAGGGCCGGTCTATTGCTCCGGCACGCTATCCGCTCTCGCAGTGAGCGAAGAAAAAAAACGCCTCAGCGCGGGCAAAAAAACGCGAACCAACCCATCCTCGACAGCCTGCGAGGCTCGACACCCTTTTCGAAGAACTGAATGATTTGGTATCATAGCATAGCTATAAAAACTTGTCAAGCCCGTTATCCCGCAATGCGGGATAACGGGCTCAAGATCCGAAGAAAACAAAAGAAATCCCCCCTTCGACTACGCTCAGGGAGGATTTCTCTGAATAAGATAAACTGCCGGTTTGGCTATAAAATAGCGTCTTTTGCAGCCTTGGCCACTCTGAATTTGACTACTGTTTTGGCCGGAATCTGGATAGTAGCTCCCGTGGCCGGGTTCCTGCCCTGGCGGGCAGACCTATGCTTTTTGACCAGCTTACCAATGCCGGGAACGGTAAATTCACCGCTCGACTTAACACTGGAGTATGCCGTGCTGGCCAAAGTATCCAAAAAAGTAGTTACCTGCTTCTTGGTCAAGCCGGTTTTGTCGGCCATCGCATTAAGTAATTGACTCTTGGTTAGCTTTGCCATAGTTTTAATTTAATGACTTAGTTAATTAATTGCTTATAAATATTAGCATATTTTAATAGTTTTGTTAACAACCCCCTGTAAATAGGCCTGTTGTGGATAAGTTTTAGCTCAAAACCTGGACTTTTCTTTGAAAAAAAAATCATTTAGTGCCATAATATAAAGGCGCTATGAAAATCTCCGCTCTGCAAAGATATATACTAATAAAAGCCTGGGAAAATAAAAAAAACGCGTTTCCCGGGAAAAATTTTCTGATTTTTATAAAAATAAAAAAACTCCCGGCAAAAGAATTCAGATAAAAATAATTTCCCGCAGTATCGAGCGCCTTATTGAAAAGGGACTGGTCATCGGCTACGGTGAAAAGACTCAATACAAGCTCTATATTACTCAGGTTAAATTAACTCCCGTTGGACAGAAAACCGCCCATGGTTTGCTGGGACGGCAGACAGTTTTCCCTTTTATAAAAAACTCTAAATAAGTAAACGCGGCCGAGCCACTATAATTCTGAGTCATTACAAACCCGTAAGGGCGCGGCAATCTACAAGCTTTTAGATTGTTTCGTCCCCTGCACCATATGGTGCAGGGGACGAAACAATAACTGTTGTTTTCCGTGGCTCGGCCGCTTATTTTATTTCTACTTTAGTGCCGACCTGGGCGAACCAATATAGCGGCTCCATATTTTCATAAGACACATTGACGCAACCGTGGCTCATGGGCTGACCAAAATTATTATGCCAATAAGCGCCGTGAATATAATAACGGTATTGCTTGGTTACAAAATGCAAATTCCATTTGGTGTTGGGATAATCAAAATTTCCCCCGCCATAATGTTTAACCGGTACTTTATCTAAAATCGTAAAATCCCCAATGGGTGTAGGCATAGATTTCACGCCGCCGGAAATGGGAAATGAGCCGAAAAGCTTGTCGCCAAAATAATAATCTAAATGCTGGGTTTTTAAATCCACCTTGATTAGTTTGTCCAGTTTGGTCTTTTCCGAGTTTAAAGGATCATAGCCGGCCGCGACTTCGGTACCGTCCAAATACTTATCGCCATCACTATCGGGATTCATCAGGCCGGTGCCTAATGTCAGTTCCCACAGATCGTTGAGATAATCTTTGTCCGAATCCACCTGGATTAACTTTTTTTTGCCGCCAAAGCGAGGCGAATACCCGGCCCCTATCTCTACCTGGTCATCAAATCCGTCACCGTCGGTATCGGCTAACTTAGGGTCGGTAAAATAAATCGTGGTCTCCTCTAAATCGCTCAGGCCATCGCCGTCGGTATCAATATCTTGAGCGTCACTAGAAAACGGAATTAGTAAAAATAATAATAGCAATAAAAAAAAGAAATATTTGTACATATCTATATTATAGCAAAAAAATCTGGTATTGACAAAAATCATATTCATCAATATAATAAAAAATCATGCCGTACTTTCACTACTAACAAAGGAGGTGTTTAATCTCAGTTTATTGGCTTGGCTTCAATGTCAACAACGTTTTGTAGCCCCAAATATGTGTGGATGAGGAGGAGTTTTGAAATCTACCAGCGCCCCTCAGACTAACGCCGGTTGGCTACAACTCATGTACTGGATGCAAATCCAGGGGCACGGTCGCCCCTACATCAAGGAAGATGTCATTGCCATGGCGCAGGATGTCAAGAGCATGTGGCTGAACAACGGCCGTCGGCAGATCGTCTGTGCCAATCGCCTGATCGGCAACATCAACAATGAGTTGATGCGACTCAAAGCAGCAGGTGGTATCGATCAGGTGTTGGCTCAGACCTTCGTCACCGAGCTTGGGTATCGTCCCAAGAAAGCCCTGCGGACCCACGAGCTCTACCCGGTCATCCTGAAGAGCATGAGGCAAGCTTCTGGTCTGCCGCCGCTTCCCAAGGTTACGCTACAACCGGTTTCGGTCACAGCCTAACTAAACCCTCCTTTGCTCGTTTTGCACCACCCCTGTTTCAGGGGAAAAAGAGCCCACTTGACAATACCAATGCTGATTGGGCTCTTTTTATTTATAATAGGACATTGACAATATTCAAGATGTATGTTAATATTACTGGTCACTGTACTTTCCCGGAGGTAATTAAATGCGTTTTTGGGCGTTCGCTTTTATCGCACTTCTTAGCCTGTGTTTTGTGGCTTACATCGTAGACTACCAAGCACTGGTTCAAGACCCACGGAAGCTTCTGATCGTCCTCTTGGCAGTGGCAATCTACACGACCAGCATTTACCTGCTGATCAAGAAAGTGAAATTGAGCCATCAATCCTGGCTCAAAATAAACGGACACTTCGGTGTCCGTTTAGCTTTGTAGAAGAAACGCCGAGGCCGTCTAGTACTGAATAGACAAACCCCTCTATCTTCCCCTTGGTAAGGGGGAGATGATTTGAACAAAGCGAAAATCTAAGGGGTTTATCTATTTCTCCTCTTCCACCGACTTGCTTTCCGGCTAAAGCGATGGGCTTCATCGCGCACCTGCAGTAAAATATTTTTGCTCATTTGAGCTAAATCCTTTATCCGCTTGCCAGTATTGGCCGGAAAGATTAATTTATCACCGCTGTATTTGGAAATACCGACAATCGGAATGCGAACATTTTTTTCTTTCCACAACTTAGAAATAAAATCTATCTGCGGTTTGCCGCCATCAATCATGATCAAATCCGGCATCCTCCATTCCCGGTGCTCCAAACGGCGGGAAAGTACCTCCTGCAAGGCCCGCAGGTCGTCACTGTGCGGCGAATTTTTTATCTTAAATAGTCTGTATTGACTCTTGTCCGGCACACCGGAGCTAAAAACAACCATAGAGCCATAGGGCTCTTGGCCAGCTAAATGGGATATATCATAACCCTCTATCCTCTGTCCATTTTCAAAAGCCGCATCATCTCTGGTCAGCAAAGTAACATCTTGCAGATGCTGAAAAGCCTGTGCCTGCTCCGAATTTTCCTTTTTTAATTTGCTGATTAGTCTTTTTCTTTGGCCCGACAAAAGCAAAATAATATTTTTAATATTTTTTTGATAGATTTTTTTATCTACCAGACCCAGACAAACCCCGTGACACAAACCAACTTGATAATCAAAACAAGGATAACCCTGACCAGGTCGGCAGATGCTATAGGGAAAAATCCGACGGATAATCTTCAGCGCGTTTTTGACCAGGCCTTGGGAATTATACGGTCCGAATATATGATTTTTGCCCTGCGGCCACCGGGCTAGCTCGCGGGCGCGAACCAAGCGCGGATAGGGAAAATCACCCGCAGGAATTACTATATATACAAATGATTTATCGTCCTTTTCTAAGACGTTATATTTTGGCCAATATTTTTTGATCAGATTAGCTTCTAGAACTACCGTATCTAAAATTGTTTCCAGGGGGATAACTTTAACATTTTTAGCCTGAGCCACCATCTCGGCAATCCGAGGATTGATGTTTTTCTGAAAATATTGAACGAGGCGTTTTTTTAATGAGGTGGCACGACCGACATATAACACCTTTTTTCTGGCGTCTAAAAAACGATATACCCCCGGGGCATCAGGAAATTTTTTTATTTTATCTCTGAGCGTCATAATTACTTTAGCATTTGTTTGAGATATTGACCGGTGACCGAATTTTCATTGTCGGCAATATCTTCCGGGGTTCCCTTGGCAACCACCCGCCCGCCCCGTTCTCCGCCCTCCGGACCCAGATCAATCACATAGTCCATCGATTTGATCACGTGTAGATTATGTTCAATAATCAAAACCGAATTGCCTTTATTTACCAATTTATTTAAGACCTCTAAAAGCATTTCCACGTCGCGGTAGTGCAAACCGACCGTAGGTTCATCTAACAGATAGAGAGTTCGCTTGCCTAAAGAATGAGTGAGCTCGCGGGCCAGCTTAATCCGCTGGGCTTCGCCGCCCGATAATGTGGTGGCACTTTGGCCTAATTGCAGATAACCCAAGCCGACCTCCTGCAAAACTTTGAGCTTATCGGTAATAAGATAATTTCCGTCAAAATATTTTACGGCTTCATCTATGGTCAGCGTTAATACCTCGGCGATATTTTTGGCCTTATGCTTAACTTGCAAAGTCTCCCGGTTGAAACGCTTGCCATGACAGACATCGCATTCCACAAATACCGCCGGCAAAAAGTGCATTTCTATTAATTTGTAACCGGAGCCGTCGCAGGCGTCGCAGCGGCCGCCGCGCCGGTTAAATGAAAACCGAGACAAAGTATAGCCGCGCTCCCGACTGGCCGGCAGAGCCGCGAAAAAATCGCGGATCGGTGTAAAGATGCCGGTGTAGGTAGCCGGATTGGAGCGCGGCGTCCGTCCGATCGGCGACTGGTCTATTACCACCACTTTGGACAGATACTCACTGCCCAAGATGGAGCTGACTTTAGAAAATTTGTAGCGGCCGGGATTGTTTCTGATGGCACTGAGGTTTTTATACAAAACATCGTATAAAAAAGAAGACTTACCGGAACCGGACACTCCGCTGATGCCTACCAGCTTGCGTAAAGGTATTTCCACTTGAATATTTTTAAGATTGTTCGCGGTGGCGCCGATAATTTTTAACTTTTCCGTAGTTTTTTTCCGACGATTTTTTGGTAGTTCTATCTTACTCTGCCCTATCAAATAACTAATCGTAAGAGATTTATCGGCATTAGATTTCTTAACAATTTCCTTGGTCGGACCGGCAATCACTATTTCACCTCCGTGAACACCGGCTTTCGGTCCTAGATCAACTAAATAATCAGACTCTAAAATTGTTTGCTCGTCGTGCTCTACCACAATCACGCTGTTTTTTTGATCGCGTAAAGACTTTAGAGTTTCTATAAGGCGAGCCGTATCGCGCTGATGCAAGCCGATGGTCGGCTCATCTAATACATATAAGGTGTGGGACAAGTGCGAACCGATCTGTGAAGACAGACGGATGCGCTGAGCTTCGCCGCCCGACAGAGTATCGGATCGCCGGTCTAAAGACAAATAATTAAGACCGACTTTGAGTAAAAATTCCAGACGGCTGGTGATTTCCAGCACTACATTTTCCGCAATGGTTTTGTCCCGCTCGGACATGGTTTCATAATATTTGCTAAAAAAATCCTCTGCTCGCTCGATGGTCAGACTGCTCACTTCATTAATATTTTTTTTGTGCACGCGCACGGACAGAGCTTCGGGTTTTAATCTTTTTCCTTCGCAGACCGGGCAGAGCTTATCGTGGTGAAAACCGATCACTCCCAGACCAAAACACTCCGCGCAGGCGCCGTGCGGACTGTTAAATGAAAACAGCCGGGGCTCTATTTCCGGAAAAGAAAAATTGTCGCGCGGGCAGGTCCAGCGACTGGAAAGTAAAAACTCGTTATTTTTTTTACTACCTTCGCCGAAAAAGGCCGTCATCAATCCCTGACTATAACCCAAAGCATTTTCTACGGCCTCAAATAATCGGCTCTTGTCTGTAATCAATACTTTATCAACTACTAAATCAATATCGTGCTTGCTATAGCGGGCCAAATTTATTTTGTCGTGGAGAGAATGAAATTTTCCGTCCACACGCACCTGGCCATAACCCAGAGATAAATAATCGTACAAAAGCTGATAATACTCGCCTTTTCGGCCGCGCACCAAGGGCGACAAAATAGTGACAAATTTGGCTTTGAGTTCACCGGCTTTAGCGGTGACGATATCCACCATTTCGTCCGGCGTCAATTTTTCAATCTTGTCGCCGCAGACGGGACAAAAAACCTCGCCCATGCGCGCAAACAGCACGCGCATATAATCATAAATCTCGGTCAGAGTGCCGACTGTTGAACGCGGATTGTGGCTCATCGATTTTTGATCGATAGAGATAGAGGGCGCCAGACCGATAATCTCATCCACATCGGCCGGCTTCATCTGACCCAAAAATTGCCGGGCATAGGGTGACAGCGACTCGATATAGCGGCGCTGTCCCTCGGCAAAGATGGTATCAAAAGCCAAGGATGACTTGCCGCTACCGGACAAACCGGTAAAAACCACCAGCTGGTTATGGGGGATTTCCAAATTTATATTTTTTAAATTGTGCACGCGGGCACCTTTGATGATTATTTTATCTTCGTTCATATATTATTCGCTATTGCGAGCCCTGAGTAATGTCGAAGGGCGCGGTAATCTTAGTGAGATTGCTTCTTTCTCCGCACCCGGTGCGTCGAACTCGCAAAATCGTTTCCATAATTATTTTCCTTGCTTTCAATATCCAAAAACTGCTCAATCTTTTTTACCACCGATCTGGGATCGATGCCATGTTCTTTGTTATATTTCATTTGTCTGGTCCGACGGCGCTCGACTTCGGAGAGCGCTCTCTTGATGGAGCCGGTTTTGCGGTCGGCGTAGAGAATAACTTTGCCGAGCACGTTCCGCGCCGCCCGGCCCATGATCTGCATCAGAGAGGTTTCACTTCGTAAAAAACCTTCCCGATCGGCGTCTAAAATGGCCACTAAGCCGACTTCCGGCAAATCCAAGCCCTCTCTTAACAAATTAACCCCCACTAAAATGTCAAACACACCTTCCCGGAAAGCAGTGAGTATCTCCATCCGCTCGATTGTTTTGACATCGGAATGCAGATAATTGGATTTAAGGCCCTGTTTTTGTAAATAAGCATGTAAATCTTCGGCTTGTTTTTTGGTCAAAGTATTGATAATCACCCTTTCTTTCCTGTCGACAATTACTTTGGATTCTTTAATAACGTCATCAATTTGGGAATAATTATTTTTTTTGTCAAAAACCGGATGCACTTCTACGGGCGGATCAATCAGGCCGGTGGGCCGAATAACCTGCTCTACAACTTGCCCGGAATTTTTCAATTCCCAGTCGCCCGGTGTGGCCGAACTAAATATGGTCTGAGCAATGCGGGTTTCAAATTCGTCAAAACGCAAAGGCCGGTTGTCCAGAGCGGACGGCAAACGCCAGCCATATTGGGCCAGGATTTCCTTGCGGCTATGGTCGCCGGAATACATGCCGCGGATCTGCGGGACAGCAATGTGAGACTCGTCAATAATCGTCATAAAATCCGGTTGGCCGTTTTTCTGCGGAAAATAAGCCAGCAGAGTATCCGGCGCTTCGCCGGCTAACTTGCCGGACAAATGCCGGGAATAGTTTTCTATACCGTGGCAATAACCCAGAGAGAGCAACATTTCTATATCATAGCGCGTGCGACGCTCCAGACGCTCCGCCTCCAAATAAAGCTTTCTTTTGTTATAGAACTGGAGGCGCTCCTTTAACTCGATTTTAATATCTTTGACTGCCCGTTTTATCTCCGGCAGAGTGGAGACAAAATGTTTGGCCGGAAAAATTACAATTTCCAATAAACTTTCCTTAATTTTTCTGGTCAGATTATCCACTATATAAATTGAATTAATTTTTTGTTCAGCCAGCTCAATACGATAGATAATATGCTCAGCCGCGGCCATAATTTCTATGATATCACCCCGCACCCGAAACTTGCCGCGCTCCAGCTCACCGGGCGTGCGCTCAAACTGTATTTTTATCAGCTGACTTATTAAATCGCCGCGGACAATAGACTGGCCTTTTGTCAGATGCAAACTGGACTCCATATAGTTGACCGGCACGCCCAAATTGTAAATACAGGAAACCGAAGCCACTACGATGACGTCACGGCGGCTGAGTAATGCGCTGGTAGCCTGATGGCGCAATCGGTCAATCTCATCATTAATCATGGCCTCTTTTTCAATATAAGTGTCGGACGCCGGCATATAGGCCTCCGGCTGATAATAATCGTAATAGGAGACGAAATAATTGACCGAGTTTTCCGGAAAAAAATTTTTGTACTCCCGGTAAAGCTGGGCGGCCAGGGCCTTATTTGGCGCCATCACTAAAACCGGCCGATCAAACTGACTGATGACATTGGCCATGGTAAAGGTTTTACCCGAACCGGTCACACCCAAAAGCGTCTGATAGCGGTCGCCTTTATTCAGGCCTTCAACCAATTTATCAATCGCCTGAGGCTGGTCGCCAGCGGGCGCCCAATCCGATTTTAACTTAAATATGCCTGCGGACATTTTTAATTCAAAGTAATAGTTTTTATACCACAAATAATCCCTAAAGTAAACCCTCTATATTGACATTTTACTCTTATCGCCTTAGTATTTGAAGTCAGCCATCGTTCTCAACATTCTTGGAGGTGAATATGTTTTCCTGGTATTGGCCCGGTCCGGTTCAAAACGGCGGCGACGTCTTTTTTCCGGTTTTTACGGCCATGGCCGTGGGCTTTGTAGCCTTCTTTGGCCTGAAGCATCTGGTGGAGCGCTGCTATGACCGGTCCAAAAAAAAGAGCCCAACCAAGATCATCGCCTTCCCTAAATAAAAGCTTTTAGGGAAGCTACAAAAGAACGGCGCTTTTCGAGTGCCGTTCTTTATTTTTAAAAAAGTAATAAATGTGGTATATTATGAATAGAAAAAAATAAATAAACCTATGCTAATAAATAAAAAATCTTTACTGTTTATTTCAATAATAACCCTATTGGCTCTAATCTTAATTATTATTATTGTCAAAACCAACAATAATACAGTCGTCTATACTCCTCCGATCTCACCCGTCGTTATTAAAAATAGTACGAGTACGCCCGTAAAAAAAGTCAGCCCGACAAAGACGACAGTCAAAACCGTATCGCTCGATTATGGATCAGCCAAGACTATGTATGAAGGACATCGGATCCAATTTAATGACTGCCTAGCCACCCCCAATAAAATGACCGTAAAAAATGGAACTAAAATTATGCTTGACGGGCGTTCAGCCACAGGTAATAAAGTTAGTATGGGCGGCGTCACCTATAATCTCGAAAACTATCAATTTAAAATCGCGACCATCACCGCCAAACAGCTTCCAGCCATACTAACTGTGAATTGCACCAATGCTTCCGGACCGCATTATAACATCGCCAGTATCTCTGTCGCCCAATAACAAAAACAAAGAACGGGTTTTAGACACGTTAATTTATTTAAAAAAAATCTCCGCACAGGATCCATGCTCCCTATACGGAGGATTTTTTTAAATTATTTTCTTAGCACTTAATTAATTTCCGTTCCGGCTTCACCTCTCCAGCCTCCCCGGCTGTGTCCCATATGCTTGATCTCCGGCAGTCCGAGTTGAGTACGCAGCTGCTGGGCGGCTGTAAAATCTCCGCTCTTTATGGCCTGGTGCATCCGCACAAAGATGCTAAAATTGTCCCTAGTGATCGTTTGGGTAAGCTTATTGGAGGCACCGACTGCATTTACCCAGGCGTCATAATCTCCGGCTTCTAAAGCAGCCTGTACGGCGGCGCTTTCTCCAGCATGCTTCGGTCCCATCATCATCGGACCAAATCCCGTGCCCGGCATTCCTAATTGATCCTGTAGAGTCCTGGCCTCTTCATACTTTCCGGCTTTGATTAATTGGCTGATTTGCACTAATTTACTAAAATTATCCTGGGTGACGAAACTTTGCTCCTGCTGAATATGGGCGTTCATCAAACTTAGCCAGGCATTAAAGTCATTGTTGGTAATAGCTGTTTCCAACGCCTGACTACTTTCATCAACTATCTGCGCCTTATCGCTACCTGATATCCTACCCTGAAAAGCATTGGCTCCTAGGGACACTATGGTCGTAGTTAAAAGCAAACCAATTACTCCCACTAAAAAATAATATTTTTTATTCATATTTTTGGCTTAATACTTAAATGAACTGGCTTAAGCGTTCTTCAGTATGGTATTACGCCAATTATAATAAATTCTTTCAGGCCGGGGTGGCAGCGGCCGGTTAAAAAATTGATCGCGATCGCCATGCATTATCCAGGGCAGGAGGCGCAGAGCTTTAAAAGTGTCCTCTCCAACGACTTCACCGACTAGGCGAACCGGAGAACCGGAAGTGATTTCCATTAACCAAGGACCCTCTAAATCCGCTAAAGTTACGCGCCAGACATTACCTGTAAAATCATTAAGCCAAACCGTATCCCCCTGACGTTCGCTGACCACGCCGACCAAAAATCCCTCTTCAGGTCTCTGCCAAAGATGAGCGCGTTGGGTATGTTTGCTGAAATGCTGTCCGTAAAAAGGCACATTATCGGTTAAAATATTATCAATGGTGTAGCCTAAACCCAGGTTATACCAAAAGACTCCCAAAAGCATGCTGAGTCCCACAGCGGCACCGATCAATTTTGGCAAGCTAAAAACATAACCTTTATTTGTGTGGCGTAAATTATAATAAGCAACAATAACAAACAAAACTAGAAATAAAATCCAAAAATAAGGCAAAACGGTAAATATGTGCACGGCGATAGTGTCCGAAAACAGCGAGTAAACCTCCCAATCACTGTTCAAAAACATATAAATAATAACCGCAAAGGTCAGACCGCCGATCAGGATGGCTAAAAAACCTAATCCCCAAAAAACATAATCTTTGGCTAAAAACTGCCAACGCGGTCTGGGCTTAAGATGCTGTTCCTTGATGTTTTCGATTACTTTTTGCTCTAGTTCCTGCGACATATTTATAATTTTATATTTTTATCCATTTTCTCTAAAGCCTGCTTAAAATTTGCTTTGGCGCGATTTAAAAGAGTGGCCACGGTGCCGGCCGGCTTTTTTAAAATATCCGATATTTCTTCGTAACTTTTTTCCTCAAAATATTTTAAAATCAATACTTCCCGATATTTCAAATCCAGAGCAGATAGAATGATATCGATATGCTCCCGCGCCCAACGAACATCTATGTCTTTGTCTATTTTAGAATCATAGGCCAGAGTCAGCCAATTTTCCTTGCCGTCAAAGTCGGTAGTCTGCGGACGGGCCCGGTAGTGCCGGAAATTATTAATCACTTCATTATGAGCAATACGGTAAATCCAGGAGGAAAATTTTAAATTGCGGTCAAAATTATTTAAATTGACATATACTTTAATAAAGACCTCCTGTAGGATGTCCTCAGCGTCTTCGTAACTAACATTAGTAATTTTAAAAATATAACTCAAAAGTTTTTTTTCGTATCGTCTGATTAAATACAAAAAAATATCCTGATTTTTTAAAGTCAATTCTACCAATTCGGCGTCAGTTTTTTCGTCAAAATTTGTGGCCTCAGTCATAAAGGCATTATAGCCCTTAGCACCTAATACGTAAAATTAATACAAAAATTTCGCTTTGACATAATATTGACTATTTAACCCATAAATGCTAATTTGAATTGATTTTAACCGCTTCGAAAACGGAGGAAAGCATCGTGAAGTGGCCCCGATCTTTAACATTCATTAACTCAGACAATATAGTCGGGGGCCTCGTAACCAATGACCCCCTCTATTCCCGTTTTGTCCAGGCGTTTGAAGCTGACCCAGAAAGTCAAACCACCCATCAGCTGGCCGCAAAATTCGCCAAAAAACACCATTTGGTGACACGCCGGCAATCCACGCAGCTCAACAGTGACGAAGGTCAAAAGGCCCAGAAAACCGGTACGGCTCTCAGTAAATTGTTAAAATTGCCTCAGGCAATTTTTCTTTCTCCTGAAGACCGCACCGTTGCCGTCTGGGACAGACTATGCAAAGGTTGGCCCTCGCTTAACAGTGTCACCCCCCGGGTGATTGAAGACCGACTGCGTCGCCAGTCTTTTGGTGCCGCCGATGCTTATGGCGACCAGAGGATATATCTAGCTCTGGAGCGAGCGGAACGTCAACGTTTTCATCACGAGGGTCCCTACTGGTACCGATGGCCAGAGGGAGAAAACATAGCCGATCTGCGCCAACGCAACGAAGAATGGTTTGCCACTCTACTCACCGACTTCTCGGAAAAGAATCTACTGATAATCACCGACCACACCAGCATCTTAGCTACTATGGCTAACATCGAGGGCTGGTCCGACCGGATCTTTCTGCGGTATCGCCGCCTTAAACAGCCAGAAATTCTGGCTGTTACTAAATACTACGGCGAGCCTAATGATGGAAGAGAAGGTAAGTTGTTGTCAGTGGTCTTCAACGAGACCTTCTGGGACGTCTGACCATTAACTTGAGCGCTCCTCCGATTCTCGAACATTCGGGATTTCGGAGGAGCGCTTTAAAATTACTAAAATAATAACAATTATTGACTTTTTGCCAATAATTATTTATAATATACCCCGTTATAGTCAAAATATAACAATAAGGCCTTAAGCCGATTTAGCCCGTCCGCCACCCTAGCTCATTTGGTAGAGCAATGGTTTTGCCACCGCCCGAAAGCGGGGTGCCGCCAGAGGCGGCATAAACCGATATCAAGTTCATTAGATAAAAATGCTTAGGCCGATTTAGCTCAGTGGTAGAGCAGCAGTTTTGCCACCGCCAAAAGGCGGGGTGCCGCTGTGCGGCATAAACCTGATTATAAAGTTCATTATTATAAAAAGCTTTGGCCGATTTAGCTCAGTGGTAGAGCAACGGTTTTGTAAACCGTAGGTCGTCGGTTCAAGCCCGACAATCGGCTCCATTAAACCTTTAATCAATTATTAATTAATTCTTATGTCCCAAGATAGATTAGCTAAACTAGAATGCACTGTTTGCCACGCCATAAATTATTACAGCACTCGCAATAAGAAAACAATTAAGGAGAGGCTGGAAAAGAAAAAACATTGCACACACTGCAAAAAACATACTTTACACAAAGAAACTAAATAAGCGACTACTTAGTTTTTTGAGGAAATAGTAAAAGATTTCCTCATTTGTGAGGGGGAGTAGTATAGTGGTAGTACAGGGGTCTCCAAAACCTCTAGCCTGGGTTCGATTCCTAGCTCCCCTGCCAAATCGTGCTAGCACGACCTCGTTACTTTCGAAGCTAACGAAGTCTGCTTCAAATAAGCCTTGCTTCGAGTCATAAAGCCGTCCAACTAGGACGGTTTTGTGTTTTTTGTGGTGTTGTACTAAAATACAATTAATGTGATATAATAGTAAGGCAGTATTATGACAAATTCATCAAGAAAATTAGGCGTTAATGTTCGCAGAATAAGAGAAGAAAAGGGCATGACTCAAGGTGACTTATGCAGGAAACTGGCGCTTGATCGTGCTTATCTTAGTAACGTTGAAAGTGGCAAAAAGAATCCAACTTTGGCGACTATAGAGCGTCTTGCTGAAGCTTTAGGCGTTTCAGTCGACGAATTATTAAAATAATCATATGACCAACAATAAAGATAGAAATTCTAATATGACCAAAGAACAAGAACGCGCTGAACTTCATCGTGCTATTTGGCAAATCGCTAACGATTTACGGGGAAGCGTTGATGGTTGGGATTTTAAGTCTTATGTACTAGGAATGCTGTTCTATCGTTTTATTAGTGAGAATTTAACTAATTATCTAAATGATGATGAAAGACGTACGGGAAAGAAAGATTTTGACTATGCTGCGCTTTCTGATAAAGAAGCCGAGTTTGGCCGAGCTGATACAGTAAAAGAGAAGGGTTTCTATATTTTACCAAGTGAGCTCTTTGTTAATGTAAGAAAAAAAGCTCGCAATGATGCCAATCTAAACGAAATCCTTTCGTCTATTTTTCGAAATATTGAAAACTCTGCAAAAGGCTCCAATAGCGAAGATGATCTTAAAGGTTTATTTGATGACCTTGATGTCAATTCTAATAAGCTTGGGAGTACGGTAGACAAAAGGAATCAAAAGCTGGTTAAGCTATTGGAGGCAATTGGTGATTTGCGTCTTGGTAATTATTCGGATAATACCATAGACGCTTTTGGTGACGCGTACGAATTTTTAATGACGATGTATGCTTCTAGCTCCGGTAAATCGGGCGGTGAGTTTTTTACTCCACAGGAGGTGAGTGAACTTTTGGCAGAAATAGCAACGGTTAATAAAAAAGAAGTTAATAAGGTTTATGATCCAGCTTGCGGTTCGGGATCGTTGCTTCTCAAATTTGCAAAAGTTCTTGGAAAAGAAAACGTTCGGCAAGGATTTTTTGGTCAGGAGATTAACATCACTACATATAATCTGTGTCGTATTAACATGTTTTTACATGATATTAACTACAATAATTTTGATATTGCACATGGGGACACGCTCACTGATCCAAAACATTGGGACGACGAACCTTTTGATGCAATTGTTTCTAATCCGCCATATTCAATTAATTGGGAAGGAGACGCAAATCCATTATTGATTAACGATCCTCGTTTCTCTCCGGCCGGAGTATTGGCGCCAAAGAGTAAAGCCGATTTGGCTTTTACGATGCATATGCTTTCGTGGCTTTCGACAAGCGGTACTGCTGCAATTGTTGAGTTTCCGGGAGTTCTTTATCGTGGCGGTGCCGAACAAAAGATTAGAAAATATCTAGTGGATAATAATTACATAGACGCAGTTATTCAGCTTCCTGCCGATTTATTTTTTGGTGTTACAATTGCCACTTGTATTATCGTACTTAAGAAAAGCAAGAGGGATAACAAGATATTGTTCATTGACGCCTCGGCTGAATTTGTACGTGGCGGTAATAAAAATAAATTAAGTGACGTAAATTGTAATAAAATATTGGATGCCTTTAAAAACCGTAAAGATATTGAATATTTTGCCAAGCTGGTTGACAACAAAGCTATCGCCGACAATGATTATAATATAGCAGTATCAAGTTATGTTGTTGCAGAAGATACCCGGAAAGAAATAAATATTATTCAATTAAATAAGGAAATCTCGGTAATAGTGGCGAAACAAAATGAATTACGCACGGCAATCGATAAGATCGTAGCCGATATTGAGGGTACAAAATAGTATGTCTAAACAACAAAGTAAAATTGAAAAATTGATTAGCAATCTTTGTCCTAATGGCGTGGAGTTTAAAGAGTTAGGAAAACTCGGTGATTTTTATGGTGGGTTGTCTGGGAAAAATAAAGAAGATTTCAATAACGGTAACTCCAAATACATTTCTTACATGAATATATTTTCAAATATCGCAGTTGATACTAATATTACTACTTTTGTGAAGGTGAACAGTAGTGAAAGCCAGAATCAAATTGAATATGGTGATGTATTATTCACTGGATCATCAGAAACGCCAAATGAATGTGGGATGTCTTCTGTTTTAATAGAGAAAATTGATGAACCATTATATTTAAATAGTTTTTGCTTTGGTTATCGTTTGCATAATAAAAGTTTGTTTTTACCTGAGTTTTTAAAATATTTATTTAGAGATGAACAGATCAGGAAGCAGATTGCGAAAACGGCAAGCGGTGTAACAAGATTTAATATTTCAAAAAAACGATTTGCAAAAATTTTGATTCCTCTCCCCCCTATTGCAGTCCAAGAAGAAATTGTTAAAATTCTTAATAGTTTTACAGAACTGGAGGCAGAACTGGAGGCAGAACTGGAGGCAGAACTGGAGGCAAGAAAGAAGCAATATGAGTACTACCGTTCTAGGCTTTTGACATTTGATGAGGGGGGGGTCCGGTGGATGGCGATATCCGAAGTATGCATACCGACAAAAAACATTAAATGGAAAGAGGCTAAGCAAGCTTATCGCTATATTGATTTGACATCAGTTAGTCGAGAAAATCATATGATTACTGAAACTATAAAAATAAACGCAGAAAACGCTCCAAGTCGAGCGCAAAAAGTTGTTGAAAAAGATGATGTGATTTTTGCGACTACGCGTCCAACTTTGCGACGTTTTGCGATGATTAGCGATGATTATGACGGCGAGATAGCAAGCACTGGATACTGTGTTCTACGTGCAGATAATGCTAAAGTATTGCCAAAATGGGTATATTATAATATTTCTACCTTGAATTTTAATGATTATGTTGAAAAGCAGCAAGAGGGTTCAGCGTATCCATCAATTTCTGATGCGAAAGTAAAAGCATTCAGAATACCAGTTCCAACTATTTCCGAACAGAAACGAATTATTTCGCTATTAGATAAATTTGAATCATTGGTCAATAATATTTCAATTGGTTTGCCAGCCGAAATAGATGCGCGTAAATCACAATATAAATATTACAGGAGTAAGCTTTTAACTTTTGCAGAATATGCCAGTTAATAAAAAATACAATTTAGTCGCAGAAAATTCGCAGAGCACAGTGGTTGCGGAATACGCGCCTGATAAAAAGCGCTCTAAAAGTTATCAGAGCGAATCAGAGTTGGAGCGCGCGTTTATTGAATTACTTGAAACCCAGGCATATGAATATTTGGCTATTACGTCGGAGGACGACCTTGTTTTAAATTTGCGTAAACAATTAGAGAAGTTAAATAATTTTGAGTTTAGTGACAAGGAGTGGAATAATTTTTTTGCAAACGAACTTGTAAATCCAAACCAAGGTATTGAAGAAAAAACAGCAACGATTCAAGAAGATTATGTTAAAAATTTAAATCGTGAGGACGGAACTGTTAAAAATATATATCTTTTGAAAAAGGATAATATTCACGACAATAATTTGCAGGTTATTAACCAATACACTACGGAAGAGGGTAAACGTGCAAATCGGTACGATGTGACGGTATTGGTTAATGGTTTGCCTTTGGTTCATATCGAGTTGAAACGCCGAGGTGTGGCAATTCAAGAAGCCTTTAATCAAATTAATCGTTATCAGCGAGAGAGTTTTTGGGCTGCGTCTGGTCTTTTCGAGTATGTTCAATTATTTGTTATTTCAAACGGAACGCATACCAAGTATTATAGTAATACTACTCGATTGGAGCATATCAAAGAAGCTAGCGATGGTGCATTGAAAAAAGGGAAGCGGACAAGCAATAGTTTTGAGTTTACAAGCTGGTGGGCAGACGCAACTAATCGCCCAATCATGGATTTAATGGATTTTGCCAAAACTTTTTTTGCTAAGCACGCAATTTTAAATATTTTGACTCGCTACTGTGTATTTACAACTGATCGTCTGTTGCTTGTTATGCGACCATATCAGATTGTTGCAACTGAAAGAATATTAAATAGGGTGGAAGTTAGCACTAATTATAAAAAGCTTGGTACTGTTGAGGCAGGGGGATATATATGGCACACTACGGGATCGGGCAAGACATTAACCAGTTTTAAAACAGCGCAGTTGGTAAGTAAATTGCCGGATGTTGAAAAAGTATTATTTATTGTTGATCGTAAAGATTTAGATTATCAAACAATGAAGGAGTATGATAAGTTTGAAAAAGGCGCAGCCAATAGCAATACCAGTACGGCGATCTTAAAAAAACAAATTGAAAATCCTAATGCCAGAATAATTATTACTACCATTCAAAAACTAGATCGATTTATCGCTCGCAATAGCGGGCACGTTATTTTTAATGGCCATGTTGTTTTGATTTTTGATGAATGTCATCGCTCGCAGTTCGGCGATATGCATGCTGCCATTACCAAATCATTCAAAAATTATCATATCTTCGGATTTACAGGCACGCCAATTTTTGCGGTGAATTCTTCATCGAGCGGTCGCCCGGATTTAAGAACAACGGAGCAGGCTTTTGGCGAAAAGCTTCACACTTATACAATTGTCGATGCAATCGCTGATAAGAATGTTTTGCCGTTTAGAGTTGATTACGTATCCACGGTCAGAGAGGCCGAGGATATTGATGATAAAAAAGTGAAGGATATCGATCGTGAGGCAATCCTTGCCGCACCCGATAGGTTGGCTAATGTTGTTTCTTATATCCGTGAGCATTTTGACCAAAAAACGAAACGCAATAGTTTTTATAAAATAAAAGATAGAAGGTTGGCAGGGTTCAATTCGATTTTTGCGGTTTCATCAATTGATGTTGCAAAAAAATATTATTCTGAGTTTAAAAAACAACTCGCTAATTTGCCAAGTGATAAACAACTTAAAATTGCGTTGATTTATAGCTTTGGAGTAAATGAAGAGGATGCGGACGGCATGATCGATGAAAACTCGGAAGATACAAGTGGATTAGACACAAGTTCACGTGATTTTTTAGACAATGCGATTGCCGATTACAATGCAATGTTTGGTACGTCATACGACACCTCATCTGATAAATTTCAGAATTATTATAAGGATGTGAGTTTGCGAGTGAAAGGTCGTGAGGTTGATTTGCTAATTGTGGTTAATATGTTTTTGACTGGTTTTGATGCTACTACTTTGAATACCTTATGGGTGGACAAAAATCTTCGTTTGCATGGATTATTGCAGGCATATTCTCGAACAAATCGTATACTAAATAGTATAAAGACTTTTGGTAATATTATTTGTTTCCGAAATTTAGAAAAGGCAACGAATGAATCAATCGCATTATTTGGAGATAAAGAGGCTAGTGGCATTGTTCTTTTGAAGTCATATGCTGAATATTATCATGGCTATAAAGACGGAAAAAAGGAAATCCGTGGGTATGAAAGTCTATCGCATGAACTTCTAGAAAAGTTTCCAGTCGGTGAAAGAATTATAGGAGAACAGAACCAAAAAGAATTCATTAAACTTTATGGTGCAATTTTAAGAGTACGAAATATTTTGACGACATTCGACGAATTTACGGGTAATGAAATTTTGACCGAGCGAGATTTTCAAGATTACCATAGTATGTATATTGATCTTTATAATGAGTTTCGCAAGGGCGTAGAAAATGATAAGGAGAATGTTAATGATGATGTAATTTTTGAAATGGAACTAATTAAACAAATCGAAATAAATATCGATTATGTGTTGGGCCTAATTAAAAAGTATCATGAAGATCACATTAAAAATCGTGAGCTATTGCTTGATATAAATAAGGCAATAGATTCTAGCTTTGAATTACGCAATAAAAAAGACCTTATAAATCAATTTATTACTACACTTGACGCTCATTCTGTTATCGACGATGATTGGCAAAGGTTTGTGGACAAAAAAAAGATTGACGAGCTTGAACAGATTATTAAAGTTGAGAATCTTGACCATGACGCAACTTATTCGTTTGTACGTAATGCGTTTCGTGATGGTGGGGTTGCTACTGCTGGCACATCCATATCCAGAATTTTGCCGCCAGTATCACGTTTTTCACCAACGGGCGAAAGAACAAAGAAGCGCGAAAGTGTTTTAGAAAAACTAATAAGTTTTTTTGAAAAATTTTTTGATATTTCTGGGGGTAAATTCTCTAAAGATAATTAAAATCATAAGTCTATGGAAGATTTACTTCAAAAGATAATATTGGAATCTCAAGATGATGAATTGAATGCAATTGCGACAGCTATTGCGAATTTAGACTTAACTCCTGAAGAGATGGAGAAGAACTTGATTGTGGCGGATAAATTTGCTATTGATAAAAGTCATGATAAAGAAAATTAAAATACTTAAGAACATCGGGTCTTTTCTTTATTTCGATTGGGATTCTGTTAATCCATCTTTGCAAATTGATGCGAATTGTAATCCTGTACTTGATAAGAAGGGTGATCAGAAAATAATCTCCAATCAATTCAATAAGTTCAATGTTTTGTTTGGGGAAAATGGTACTGGTAAAACAACAATCGTAAATTTATTCAAGACATTAAACGAAGATTCAAATAGTTTAATTAATAAAAATTGGGATCACGAAGCTGACCCCTTCTTTTTTGAATTTGAAACAGATTCAACCAATATATTATTTAGTGACAGGTACCCGAAATCTTAGA